>CAYNPY010000136.1:0-7659 GCA_964399195.1 uncultured Fibrobacteraceae bacterium | reverse complement strand
TCGAGGCCGAGGCCGCCGCGGCGGCGCCCAGCGCGCCCGCCCAGCCCGCGGCTCCGGCCGCGCCGACGCCGGTGGACCCGCTCGCCGGCGTGGGGACGAAGAAGAACGACGGCTACAAGGTCGGCGACATCGTGCGCGCGGCGCCGAAGGTGCGCGCCGATCAGGGCGCGGCCGGCGGCGCCGCGGGCGCGGCCGGCGCGGCCGGCGGCGTGACCAGCGAGTCGGTGCGCGACTCGATCAAGGCCGCGATCCAGCGTCGTCGCGACGAGGCCGAGTCCCGCGAGGCGAACCAGCGCGCCAAGCGCGCCCGCAAGAAGAAGAAGAAGGTCGACGAGGTCGAGGTGCAGCGCGCGGTCAAGCAGACCATGGCGCAGCTCGGCGGCGGCCTGGGCAAGAAGAAGCGGCGCAAGGGCGAGGCCGCGGAGGACGAGGAACCGGTGGAGACCACCCTGCTGAAGCTGACCGAGTTCATCACCGTGCAGGAGCTGGCCGACAAGCTCCAGGTGCGCGCGCAGGAGCTGATCGGCAAGCTCTTCAGCGTGGGGATCATGGCCACGATCAACCAGCGCCTCGAGAAGACGAGCATCGAGCTGCTGGCGGCCGACTACGACCGCGAGGTGGAGTTCCTCTCCGAGTACGGCGAGGAGATCCTGGAGACCGAGGAAGTCAAGGACGAGGACCTGGTCGACCGGCCCCCGGTGGTCACGGTCATGGGCCACGTCGACCACGGCAAGACGTCGCTGCTGGACCGCATCCGCAACACCAACGTCATCGCGGGCGAGGCGGGCGGCATCACGCAGCACATCGGCGCCTACACGGTGGCCACCGCGAAGGGCCCGATCACGTTCCTGGACACCCCGGGCCACGCGGCGTTCACCGCCATGCGCGCCCGCGGCGCCCAGGTGACGGACATCGTCATCCTGATCGTGGCGGCCGACGACCGCGTCATGCCGCAGACGGTGGAGGCCATCTCGCACGCGAAGGCGGCGGGCGTGCCGATGATCGTCGCGATCAACAAGATCGACCTGCCGGGCGCGCGTCCGGAGCTGGTCAAGCACGAGCTGCTGCAGCACGGCATCGCGGTGGAGGAGTTCGGCGGCACGACGATGATCGCCGAGATCTCGGCCAAGAAGGGCATCGGCATCGAGAACCTGCTGGACCTGATCCACCTGCAGGCCGAGGTGCTGGAGCTGAAGGCCAGCCCGAAGGGGCCGGCGCGCGGCATCGTGATCGAGGCCAAGAAGGAACAGGGCCGCGGCGTCGTGTTCACGGTCCTGGTGGAACAGGGCACGCTCAAGATGGGCGACAACTTCCTGGCCGGCATGGTCGACGGCAAGGTGCGCGCCCTGCAGGACGAGCGCGGCAAGACCATGAAGGTGGTCAAGCCGGGCGAGCCGTGCGAGGTGCTGGGCGCCTCGAACGTGCCCGAGGCCGGCGACCGCTTCTACGTGGTCGAGTCCGAGCGCGAGGCCCGCGAGCTGGCCAGCAAGCGGCGCAGCCTGCAGCGCCAGCAGAAGCTGGTGGGCCCGAAGCAGGCCATCGACCTGGACAACCTGGCCGCCCTGATGACGACCGGCGACCTGAAGGAACTGCCCATCATCATCAAGGGCGACGTGGCCGGCTCGGTCGAGGCCCTGGCCGACCAGCTCATGGAGCTGAACACGTCCGAGGTGCAGATCCGCATCATGCACAAGGCCGTGGGCGCCGTGTCGGAATCCGACGTGCTGCTGGCCGCCAACGTGAACGCCATGATCATCGGCTTCCACCTGCGGCCGGGCGCGGCGATCCAGGACCTGGCCAAGCGCCACAACGTGACCATCGAGGTCTTCGACATCATCTACGAGGCGGTCGACACGCTGAAGAAGGCGATGGCCGGCCTGCTGGGCAGCATCAAGCGCGAGGTCTCCACGGGCCGGGCGCAGGTGCGCGCCGTGTTCAAGATCCCGAAGGTCGGCGCGGTGGCCGGCTCGATGGTCCTGGACGGCGTCATCAAGCGCAACTCGCGGGCGCGCCTGGTGCGCAACGAGATGGTCGTCTTCGAGGGCAAGGTCAACTCGCTGAAGCGCTTCAAGGAGGATGTGCGCGAAGTGGCCACCGGCTACGAGTGCGGCATCGGCCTGGAGAACTTCTACGACATCGAAGAGGGCGACGTGCTCGAGTGCTACGAGATCGAAGAGATCAGGCGCACCGAGCTGTAGGACCGGTGATGGATACGATCCCGGGCAGGCAGTCCTCGGGCCTTCGGCCCTGCGGATAGCCTGCCCGGAATCGTATCCATCACCGACTGCTAGCCGGCGGGCGCCTGCTCTCGCGGGGCATTTGCGGGCTGTGGTCGCTTCCGGATCGGTTGATGGGTCAACCAGTCTGCCGGGGGCAACTGCGAAGAGCGAGACCGGCCGCCGAACGCGGCGCCGCTGAGCGGGAGTAGCAAGTGGATCCGTACCGGACGAACAAGATGACGCACGCGATCCTCGAGGTGCTGTCGGAGCTGCTGCAGTCGCAGGTCAAGGACCCGCGCGTGGGCTTCGTCACCCTCGGCGGGGTCAAGCTGAACCGCGACCACTCGGTGGCCGAGGTCTTCTTCACCGTGATGGGCGAGGGCGCGAACCCCGAGCAGTCGCTGGAGGGCCTCAAGAAGGCGCGCGGCTTCCTGCAGGGGAAGCTGGCCAAGACGCTCGGCCTGCGGACGGCGCCGGAGCTGCGGTTCACGCACGACGAGACGCTCGAGCGCAGCGTGGCGCTGGACAGCGTGCTCAACGAACTGAAGGACAAGGGCGAGTTCCTGACCGAGGAGCAGAAGCGCCGCCGCCTGTGCCTGGACGACCTGCAGCCGCCCGCGCACCTGCTGACGGCGCTGCGCCTGGCGAAGGTGGTGTGGGTGGTGCCGCACCACAACCCCGACCCCGACGCCATGGGCAGCGCCCTGGCGCTGGGCGAGGCGTTGGCGGCGATGGGCCGCGAGGTGCGGGTGCTGGGCTATCCCGACCCGCCGGTGGGCCTGCTGGACCTGCCGGGATTCGGCGGCCTCCTGCTCAGCGACGAGGCGCCCGCGGCGTTCGCCGCGCAGCCGCCGGACACGGTGGTGCTGGTGGACTGCCACCGCATCGACCGCACGGGCCCGCTGGAGGAGACGCTGGCCCGCTGCGAGACGCGCCTGTCGATCGACCACCACCTGGTCAGCGGGCGGCGCGCGCCGGAGCCGGGCTGGCTGGAGGCCCGCAGCTGCTCGACCTGCACGCTGATCCACCAGGTGATCGTCGAACTGGCGAAGGGGGACCAGGGCGAGGATGGCGAAGGTGATCCGCCGTTCGAGCTGACCCTCACCATGGCGACCAACCTCTACGCCGGCCTGGTCAACGACACGGGCGGCTTCCGCTTCGACAACACGGCGCCGTTCAGCTTCGAGCTGGCGCGCCGGCTGTCGGCGATGGGCGTGGACACGGCGCTGGTCGCCAAGCAGACGCTGCACCGCTACCGGCGCGCGGGCATCGAGCTGATGCAGCGCGTGCTGGCCACGTTCACCTGGCACGACCGGGACCGGATCCTCTCGCTGTACGCCACGCGGGCCATGCTGGCGGAGACCGGCGGCTCGATGACCGACACCGAGGGCTTCGTGAACATCGCCACCGCGGTGGACGGCGTCAGGTACGTGATCTTCCTGAAGGAGATCGGCGACGACACCTGGCGCGCCTCGCTGCGCGTGCGCGGCGACGGCGACGTGCAGCAGGTGGCCGCGCGCTACGGCGGCGGCGGGCACCGCGCCGCGGCCGGCTGCACCATCGAGGGCGAGCTGGAGCAGGTCCTGGCCGACCTCGTGGCCCAGCTCGCGGCCCTGCCCGGCGCATGAGCCCGGATCCGCGCGCGGGCGGCCTGCTGCTGGCGGACAAGCCGGCCGGCGTCACCTCGCGCGCCGTGGCGGCCCGCGCCCTGTGGGCCCTGACGCAGGCATACCCGCAGCTGCGGGCGCGTCGGCGGCGCGGCGCGGCGCCCGGCGACGCCCGGTTCCGCGTCGGCCACGGCGGCACGCTGGACCCGCTGGCCACCGGCCTGCTGGTGCTGCTGCTGGGCCGGGCCTCGCGCCTGTCGCCCTACCTGCTGGGCATGGACAAGACCTACCTGGCGACGGTCCGCTTCGGCGCGGCCACCGACACGCTGGACGCCGACGGCGAGGTGACCGCGACGGCGCCCCCGCCCGCGGGCGGCCCGGCCGCCGTGGCGGCGCTGCTGCCTCGCTTCACCGGGATCATCACCCAGGTGCCTCCCGTCTACAGCGCCATCAAGCGCGACGGCCGCAGCCTGCACATCGCCGCGCGCGCGGGGCAGGACGTGGCCGAGCCCTCGGCCCGCGAGGTGACCATCCACGCGCTGCGCCTGCTCGCCGCGCGCTGGGACGGCGAGCGGCCCGAAGTCGATCTGGAGATCGCCTGCTCGAGCGGCACCTACGTGCGCTCGCTGGCCCGCGACCTGGCCGTGGCCGCCGGCTCGCTGGGCCACGTGGCGGCGCTGCGGCGCACCGTGGCCGGGCCGTTCACGGTCGAGCGCGCGCTGCCGGGCGTGATGGACGCCGACGGCGCGGCGCTGGCCGCGGCGATCATCCCGGCGCGGCGCGCCCTGCCGCACCTGCCCGAAGTGCCGCTGACCGCCGAGATGGCCCGCGCCGTGCGCAACGGCCGGCAGCCGCCGCCCGAGTGGTACGCCGCGCTGCCGCCCGCCTGCGCGCAGGCGCAGCTGGTGACCGACGACGACCTGGTGGCGGTGGTCGAGCGCGATGGTGATGGTGTGTGGCGGCTGGACACCGTGCTGCCGGCCGTGGAGGAGACGCGGGCATGAGGATGATCCGCCTGAGCGAGCAGTACGTGGGCGAGCTGATCGACGGGCGCATCGGCCGCCGCGGGCCGCAACTGCCGCCCAGCGCGCTGGCCGTCGGCGCGTTCGACGGCCTGCACCGCGGCCACCAGGAACTGCTGCGCGGCGTGCTGGCCGCGCAGGACCGCCTGGGCCTGGGCGCCGGCGCCGTGTTCACCTTCACGCGCCATCCGCGCCAGACGCTGGACCCCGAGGGCGCGCCGTTCCTGCTGACCACCTGGCGCGAGAAGCTGTCCGTGCTGAAGGAACTGGGTTGCCCGGTGGTGGTGGCGGCCGACTTCTGCCCGCCGCTGGCGCGGCTGACCTATCGCGAGTTCACCGCGAAGTTCCTGACCGGCTACCTGGGCATGAAGCACCTGGTGGCCGGCCACGACGTGCGCATCGGCGCCGGCCGCGAGGGCGACGCCGCGAAGCTGGCCGCCCTGGGCGCCGAACTGGGCTTCACGCTGGAGGTCTACCCGGCGGTGCGCGAACAGGGCGCCGTCATCAGCAGCTCGGCCATCCGCCGCGCCGTGCAGGCCGGCGACATGCGCCTGGCCGCCGCCATGCTGGGCCGCCCGTACGCGCTGTGGGGAGAAGTGACGCCCGGCGACCGCCGCGGCCGCGAGATCGGCTACCCCACCGCGAACCTGGCGCCGCTGGACGCGATCAAGCTGCTGCCGCAGATCGGCGTCTACGCCGTGCGCGTGCAGGTGCCCGGCGATTGCGCGCCGATCGGCGGCCCCGGCCAGCTGGGCCGCGTCACCGAGTCGCTGCCGGAAGTTGACCGCCACGGCGAACTGCTGAGCGCCGCGCCGGGCGACTGGGCCGTGTTCGGCGGCATGCTCAACCACGGCTTCGTGCCCACCTTCCACGGCGGTGGCCTGCCCGAGGCGCGCATCGAAGTGAACATCTTCGGCTTCGAGGGCGACCTGCGCGGCCGCAACGTCAAGGTCGAATGGGTGGAGCGCCTGCGCGGCGAGCAGACCTTCGCCGGCGCCGAAGAGCTGAAGGCGCAGCTGGCGCGGGACGGGGAGCGGGCGCGGAGGGTGTTGGGGATCGGGTGAGGGCGCTTGCGCGCAGGCTTGCGGCGTTCGTATTGTCATGGCATGGGACTCGCCCCCGGTGATCGCCGCGAAGGGTCGGGTGTATGATGTCTCGCCGCGCATTGCCTTGTCTGGCGGCAACGCTGATGCTGGCCGTTGCCAGTCCACCCGTCCGCGCCCAGTTCGAGCTCGATCTGCCCGGCGTGACCGGCGTGCACCAGGAGGCCACGCTCGTCGGCGAGTTCTATGTGCCCTTCCTGGACGGGGCCCAGGACGCGACGCTGCGCCTGGTGGGCGTGCAGGCCCTGGGTCACCGCGGAATCGGCTGCCCGCCGTACTGCCCGTGGCGACCGTCGGCCGTGCTGGCGTTCGAACTGGCGCACATCGCCTGGCCCGACACAGTGCCGTGGCTCTCGGGCTGGCTCGAGCTGCCGCTGGAATCCGGCAACTTCGACGCGACGATGGCGCTGGGGCCGCACGGCGGCACAGCCTGGCCTGAGGGCGTCCATGTGTTCCGACTCATGATCGGATCGGATGACATCAGCATCTGCGGCTGCGACGACTACGCGCCCGCCTCCGTGTCGGTGTACACAGCGCATCTGCAAGCGCAGCCGGCGGTGGCGGCGGAGGCGTCGAGCTGGGGGGCGGTGAAGGCGCTCTATCGGTGAATCGAAGCCGGCGCCGTGCATGATTCCCCTTGCGGCGCCCGTTGATTTTCGCTATATTTTCGCCATCCTCCCGCACACCTCCAGCGAAAGGCCCCGCGATGCCGCACGCCATCGTCCTGCCCGCCTTTGCCCCCGGACAGCCGGCCGCGCGCGTCGACGAGGCGCTGCGCGCGGCGCTCCACGCCTGCGACCGCGCGCGCGAGTGCGCCGTGCTCTGGTTCGCGGAGGCGCAGCGGCGGTCGCTGTTCCGGGAGCTCGGGTACGCTTCGCTGGAGCTGTACGCCACCGAGGGCCTGGGTTTCACGCAGAACCGCTACTGGCAGTTCAAGCGGCTGGCCGACGACCTCGAGCGCCTGCCCGCGCTGCGCGAGGCGGTGGCGACCGGCGAGGTGGGCTGGACGAAGGCGCAGCAGGTGGCGCGCGTGGCGACGCCGCAGACGCAGGCGGCGTGGGTGGCGAAGGCGGCGACGACCGGCCGGCGGGAGCTGGCGCGCGAGGTGCAGGCGGCGCGGGGCGCGGCGCTCGCGCAAGCGCGGGAGATGGCCAGGGACGCGCCGCTGACCGCGGCCACGCCGCCGCCGCCGGCGCAAGTCGAGGCGACCGTCACGCTGCGCGGCGATGCGCTGCAGGTGGCGCGGCTCGAGGCGCTCTTCGAGCGCGCGCGCAAGCAGGGCCTCCGGGCGGGGCGGCTGGACCTGGTGCTCGAGGCGCTGGCGGCGCTGGTCGAGAGCGACGAGGACGCGCAGCCGGCGCGCGCCGCGCACCCTCCCGTGCAGGTCGTCGTGCAGCAGTGCCCCGACTGCGCGGCGGCCGTGGTCGCGACCGGGCGCGGCGAGCTGCCGCTTGCGCCGGCGCAAGTCGCGGCGCTGGGCTGCGACGCGCGGGTGCGGGACGCCACGGCGAACCGGGCGACGATCCCGCCGCGCACGCGGGCGGCCGTGCTGGCGCGGGATCGGCACCGCTGCGCCACCCCGGGCTGCCGCGCCACGCGGTTCCTGGAGGTGCACCACAAGGTGCCGCGCGCGCGGGGCGGGTCCAACGACGCGGCCAACCTGGTGACGCTGTGCAGCCGGTGCCACGCGTTCGCGCACGAGGAGCGG
>CAYNPY010000135.1:4982-7776 GCA_964399195.1 uncultured Fibrobacteraceae bacterium | reverse complement strand
TGGTGCTGGCGAAGGGCTGGGTCGGCCGGGACTTCAAGACGAAGTCCTGAGCGTCGGTGCCGGCGCGAGGGTGAACAGGACCGGCCGGGCTTAGCGCGTCGAAGCGACGCGATGCGCCCGGCCGGTCCTGTTCACCCTCGCGCTGGACCTTCGCCCAGGTGCGGCTTGAAGGCGCGGCGCGCACGCCCCGACCAGTGCGGACGGGCCGAATCCGCGAGGGCCCAAGAAGGCCAGGAAGGCCGCACGACGGTACGTGGGAGCGGTCAGAGGAGGGTCCGGGGGCGCATCGCGCCGCTTCGGCGCGCTAAGCCCCCGGACCCTCCTCTGACCGCTCCCACGCAGCGCCGCGCTAGGCCTTCCTGACCTTCTTGGACCCCTCGTACCCGTAGTACTTCTGGTCGTAGTAGTACGGCAGCACCTCGCCCAGATTGTTCGCCACGACGCCCAGGATGTTGGCGCCGGCGCTGCGGAGGATCTCGATGCCGCGCTTGGAGACGTCCTTGGGCGTCTGGCCGGCCATCACCATGTAGAGGCAGCCGTCGACGGCATCCAGGTAGTGCAGCGGGTCGCTGACCGGGACCACCGGCGGCGAGTCCAGCAGGACCAGGTCGTAGGTCTTGTGCAGCTCCTCGACCAGCTTGCGGACGCGACCGTCGCCGAACAGGCGGCTGGCGTGGCCACCGGCGATGCCGGCCGGCAAGAAGTCCAGGTTCTTCACGCGCGTCGTGCGCACCGCCTTGGCCAGCGGCAGTTCGTCCGCCAGGACGTTGGCGAAGCCGGGAGCCAGGTCGGTCTCGAACACCGCGTGCTGCACCGGGCGGCGCACGTCGGCGTCGACCAGCACGATTCGCTTGGCCAGGTGGTACGCCAGGACCAGCGAGAAATGGAGCGAGAAGAGGCTCTTGCCCTCGCCCCGCTGCGCGCTGGTCACCATCAGCGCGCGCTTGCGGTCGAAGTCGAGATGCCGCGAGAGGCGTATCATGATGCGGCGCAGCTCGATCGCCATGGGCGACTCGATGTCGAACATCTGCCCGCTGCCCGCCATGTCCCTGGTTTCGGCCACGTCACCCGTCCCGTGTTCGGTCCGTTGCCCAGTCAACCCAGCCGCGGGTAGATCACGAAGAAGCCCACGGCGCCCACGGCCAGGATCCCCAGCACGATGGTCGCCCAGCGCAGCAGCCGCACGGTCCGCTTGCGGCGGAAGTGCTCGTCCTGGATCATCGGCAGCGTGCCCACCACCGCCACGCCGAGCACCTTCTCCATGCTCTCGACGCTGTTGAACGAGCGGTCGAGCATGATCGCCAGGATGACCAGGCCCAGCCCGATTCCCAGCGACAGGACCACGCCCATCGCCATCAGCTTGAGCTTGTTCGGCTCGACCGGGCCCAGTTCCAGCCTCGGCTCCTGCCGAACCCGGATCTGCACGCCGATCTCCGAGAGACTGGCCTGGACGTTCAGGTTGTGCTGCGTGATCTCGCCCTCGATCGACTCGACGAGCTTGCGCGCGCGCGTGACCGCGCTCTGCAGCTCCGCCACGCGCGTCGACTGCTGCGGCTGGCGGGCGGTGAAGCTGCGGAAGCCGCGCACGCCGCTGTCCAGACGCCGGATCACCTCGGCCATGCCCTGCCGGTAGAGCGAGAAGTACACGTATTCGGCCACCCGGTCGCGGGCGATGAAGCTCAGCGTCGGCAGCTGCGCCGCCACCTGATTGTCCACCAGGGCCCGCAGACGCACGCGCAGCTGGCCCAGGCGCGTCTCCAGGTCGCGGGCGTCACGATCGCCGGTCGCCACCAGGCGCGACTGGAACTCGAGGTCCTCCAGTTCCGACAGGGCGGCGATGATGGCGTTGTCCGCCTGGTACCGGGACAGCGGCGGCAGTTCGCCGAGCGCGCCGCGCGCGGCCTGGCTCAGCTCGCGCAGCTCCGCCGCGTCCTGGCCGTCGTAGCGCAGCCGCAACGCCGCCAGCGCGGCGTCAGCCGTCCCGATGTTCAGCGCGTTGATCGGGTTGTCCGCCAGCGCGGCGGAGGCCAAGCCGGCCTGGTAGGCGTTGAGCTCGTCCTCCGCGCGGGTGAGATCGTTCTGGTAGATCTCGAGCTGCCGGGTCAGGAAATCCCGCGTCGACGTGCTGGTGGCGGTCTGGCTCGCCCGGTACTCCTCCACGAACCGCTGCAGCACGTACTTGGCCAGGCGATGCGCCTGGGCGGGGTCCGGGTCGCGCACCTCCAGGCGGTACAGCCGATTGCCCTCGGACTTGAGCTTGATCATCGAGGCGAGCTTGCCGCGCGCCTTGGCGACGGCCTCCTCCTCGGTCAGCTCCCGCTCACCCTTGTGGAGCTTGCCGCCCCGGAGAGCCGCGGCGAGGTTCAGCTCGCGCACGATGCTCTCGAGGAACTCGTTGGACGTCAGCAGCAGGTTCATCTCCTGGTAGGCGATCACGTTCATGTCGCCGTACTGCCCGCCGTACCGGGCGCGGGGATCGTCCAGAAGCTGGCTGCGCGTGGTGTTGACCTTGATGACGACCTGGCCCGAGGACGCATAGATCGGCGTCATGGTCTTGATGGCGATGTAAGCCATGGTCAGGCAGAGCACGAACGGGATGATGAACAGCAGCTTCCGGCGCCAGAACGCGCGCAGCAGCGCCAGCGGGTCGAAGCCGCCTCCGCCCGAGTTTCCCGGTTCGTCCTGAAACGGATCCATGCGGCCTTCTCCTTGAGTGACCGGCCCCTGACCGCGGCAGCGGGTCAGGCTAACGGACAAACGCCGTCCTGGCAAGCGGACGCGCCGCGGTGCCGCG
>CAYNPY010000135.1:0-4882 GCA_964399195.1 uncultured Fibrobacteraceae bacterium | reverse complement strand
CCGTCAGCGCAGACGGAGCGCCAGCGGCATCAGCGCCAGCGGGCGGCCGTCCAGCATGGCGGCGGCGGCCAGCGTGCCGTCCTCGCGCAGCGCGCCCGCCAGGCCGCCCGCCAGGGTGTCCAGGGCCCGCGCGGCGGGGCCGCCGGCGCGCGCCGGCGCGGCCAGGCCGGCCCGTTCCGCCAGCCGCGTCAGGCCGCCGTCCCGGAGGGAGCGCAACAGCATCCGCTCCAGGAACGACATCGGCTCGGTGTAGGTCAGCACCGTGACCTTTTCGTGAGGGTCGACGCCCAGGCGTCGCTTGGCCGCGTCCAGGCTGCGCCGCAGGCCGCCGACGCCGTCGACCAGTCCGCGCTGGGCGCCCTGGCGACCGGTCCAGACGCGCCCTTGCGCCACGGCGTGGACCTCGTCGCGCGACAGACGCCGCCCATCGGCCACCTTGCGCAGGAACCGCTCGTAGAAGCTGTCCAGTTGCGACTGGAACAGCGCCCGCTGCGAGTCGGTGAAAGCGCCCTCGTCGCTGAACAGCAGCGCGTTCTCGCCGCGCGTGACGAACTCGCGGTTGATGCCCAGCTTCCGGTACATCTGCTGCCGGTTCATCTTGCCGGCGAAGACGCCGATCGAACCGGTGAGCGTGCCCCGGTCGGCGAAGATCGAGTCGCCCAGGCAGGAGACGTAGTAGCCGCCGCTGGCCGCCAGCCCGCTCATCGAGACGATGACCGGCTTGTCCTTCCTCAGCTCGGCGATCTCGTGCCAGATGAGGTCGCTGGCCAGCGCGCTGCCCCCGGGGCTGTCCACGCGCAGGATGACGGCCTGCACGGACCGGTCGTCGGCCGCGGCCTGCAGGTCCTCGATGATGGAGTCGCTGCCGGCGATCTTCCCCTGCAGGTAGTCGAAGCGGCTCTCGCCGGGCATGATCGTGCCGCTGACGAAGACCAGCGCCACCTTGCCCGCCGCGCGCCGGTGCTTCGGCGTTTCCAGCAGGTAGTCCTCCAGGAAGGTCAACTCCTGGCCGGGGAATTCCGCGTCCAGCATGGCGTCGTAGTAGAGCAGCGTGTCGGCCAGCCCGGCGGCCAGGGCCCCGCCGGCGTCGAAGAGCCCCTGGTCGATCCAGCCCGTCACCTGGTCGCGGTCGGCGCCGCGGCCCTCGGCCAGCATGTCCACCAGCGTGTCGAACTGGTCGCCGACGATCGCCTCGATCATCTCGCGGTTCTCCGCCGAGGCCGAGGACCGCGTCATGCGCTCGGGCGCCGACTTGTAGGCGCCCACGTGCACGAAGTCGGCCTCCATGCCCAGCTTCGTCAGCGTGTCCTTGAGAAACGCCAGCTCGGCCGACAGGCCGAGCACCATCAGCGTCGCTTCCGGGGCCAGGACCACGCGGTCTGCCGCCGTGGCCAGGGCGTAGTCCGGCGTGAAGCCCGCCTCCAGGTAGGCGACGGCGGGCTTGCCGTTCTCCCGGAAGGCAGCCACCGCCGAGCGCAACTCCTCCAGCTTGGCCCAGCCCATGTCGGCGGCGCGGATGTCCAGCACCAGACCCGTGATGCGGGGATCCTCCGCCGCGCGCAGCAGCCCGAACAGCGTCTCGGAGAACGTGGCGTCCTGGTCGCCCTGGACCTGGCCCCAGAACGAGTCGTCGCGCTCTTCCGGCAGCTCGCCCTCGACGCGCCAGACCAGCACGCCGCCCTGGACGGACACGTGTTCCTCGAGGCCGCGCATCGCGAACCACAGCAGCCCGATGCCGCCGCCGACGAGAACCGCCAGCACGGCCAGGACGATCAGGAGCTTCTTCATCGGACGCCTTCCCGGCCGCGGCAGAACGCGGCCAGCGCGCGCGCGGCGCGGTCGACCTTGCGGAACACGGGCACCCCCGCCTCCTCGAAGCGGCGGCGCAGCGGCTGGTAGAGATCCCCGGAATCGACCACCACGACAACGGGTTTAGCGGAAGCCGCGATGGCCCGCAGCATCAGCGACGGCAGGCTGCCGGGTCCGGCAATGTCTTCCGGGTGCGAACCTGCCGGGTCCCGCGGCAGCGTGTCCATGGCGCCGGTCACCGGCACCGCCGACAGCAGGGCCGCGTCCACGTCCGGGCAGGCGAGGATCGCCGCGCAGCAGTCGGCGAACGCCTGCGAGTCGGCCATCGGCGTGGCGTCCACCGGGTTCAGGCGATGGGCGAACGGCGGCAGCGCCCGGTCCAGCACCGCGCGCGCTCTCTCGTCCAGGTCGGCCAGACGCAGGCCGGCCAGCTCGTCGGTCACCGTCGAGCACTCGAAGCCGGCGTTGCTGATGATGCCCACCCGGTTGCCGGCCGCCGGCCGTCCGGCCAGCAGCGTGAAGGTCCGGATCAGGTCCTCGAACTCGTCGAGCGAGTCCGCGACCACGACGCCCGCCTGCTCCAGGCAGGCGCGCGCCACGGCGTAGTCGCCGGCCAGCGAAGCGGTGTGGCTGGCCGCCGCCTGCGCGCCCAGGGCGGTCCGCCCGGCCTTGAACATCACCACGCGCAAGCCGCGTTCGCGCGCGCGCCGCGCCTGGTCCAGGAACCGCGCGCCGTCGCCGTCGCGGAAGCCCTCGACGTAGCAGGCGAAGACGTCGACGTCGGGCTCCTCGATGTAATGCGCCAGGAAGTCGCTGACGGTCAGGTCCATCTGGTTGCCGAAGCTGATGGAGCAGCGCGGCTCGATGACGCCGTCGAAGTTGCTGGTGAAGGTCACCAGGTAGGCGCCCGACTGGCTGACCAGCGCCAGGTTCCGGCCGAGACCGCTGCGGAACGGCAGCTTGTACTCCGGCAGGAAGAACGTGTTGTAGCGGTCGCGGCTGACGATACCCAGACAGTTGCCCCCGACCAGCACGGGGCCGCCCCCGGGCCGGGCCTGGCCCGCCGCCAGCACGGTTTCCACCTCCGCCGCCAGGTCGCCGCGTCCCGCCTCGGCGAAGCCGCCCGGGTTGAGGATGATCGCCTGCGCGCGGTCGTGCTCCACCAGCTCGCGCACGGCGCCGACGGCGTCCTGGGCCGGCAGCGCGATCACCGCCAGGTCGCAGCGCTCCGGCAGCGAGGCGACGTCCCTGACGCAGGGCGCCCCGTCGATCTCCGCCGCGGTCGGGTGCACCACGTAGAGGCTTCCGGGGGCCAGCGACCGGGCGCGCGTCAGGTTGTCGACGATGATGCGGCCGGGATTGCGGCCCTTGGCGCTGACGCCCAGCACGACGGCGCTGCGCGGGTCCATGAGCGCCTTGACGCGCTCGAGCGGTCGCTGCCGCCGCGGCCACTTGCGCCGCGAGACGCGCGCCACCCCGTCCAGCGCGGTCAGCCCCTGCGGCCCGGCCACGGCGGGATTGATCTCCAGCTCCTCGAGGGTCCACTCGCCGTCCGCGCCGGGCCCGGCCGCCTCGCCCAGAGCCGCCAGGTGCGCGGCCGCCGCCGCCAGCTCGGCCACCGCGACCGGCGGTTCCGCGTACAGGCGCGACGGCGCCACCAGCAGCGACAATCGCGGGTGCCGCAGCAGCGCGCGCTCGACCGCAGCCGCGTCCAGCCCGCCCGCCGGCAGCACCAGCGTGGCCGCCGGGCCGTGCCATTCGGTCAGGGTGCCGCCGATGCCCACGACCACGCACGGCCCGAACGCCGGGTCCTGGCGCACGGTCAGCAGCGCTTCGTGCCCCGGCCGGTTGGCCTGGTGCGGCACGAACGCCGCCGCCAGCAGGCCCTCGACACCGGTCATGCCGCGGCTCGCCGCCGCGGCCAGCAGTCCCGCCGCCTGCCGGGTCAGCTCCGCCGCCGCCGTGCCCGCGGGCAGACGCAGCACGCGCACGCCGCCCGCCTCGGTCTTGTGCAGGATGTCGCGGCCGACCAGCTTGAGCACCAGGCGGCCCTCGGCGTCCGCCAGCCGCGCCGCTTCCGCCGCCCACGCGCCCAGGTCGGGGTCCGCCGCGTCCACCGTCCGTGCCGAGTCCGCGCGATAAACCTTGAAAGCGCCGTGCTGCAGGCCCAGCGCCGCCAGCAGCGCGTAAACTTCCGGCTCGTTCAGGTGGAATGCCGCCCGTCCGCCGGGCGCCTGCCTTGCCGCCAGCCCCTCCAGGAGATCGACCGCCGCCCGCACCCGCATCACCCGCTCCTTCGTCTTCGCCGTGGCCGCAAACCGCTCGTGGCCGGAAAGATACGCTGCGGCCGGCCAACGCCCAAACCTGATCGCGACCGCGCGCGCACAAAAAAAAGCCCCCGACCGTGAGGTCGGGGGCTTCGAGAATCCGGCGGTGTCCTACTCTCCCACAAGGGAAGCCTTGCAGTACCATCGGCGCTACGCGGTTTCACTTCTGTGTTCGGAATGGGAACAGGTGGGTCCCGCGCGCTATCGCCGCCAGAAGTCACTTCCGGATGCAGGGGCCTTGCGGCCCCTGGGCCGGACGTCGTCCTTGGACAACTGAATATGGAGAGTAGCCAGAGATCCATTCACATTCTGCCCGCCCCTTTCCCGAAGGAAAGGAGATGATTAAGCCGCACGGCTTATTAGTACTACTCGGCTGAACGCATTACTGCGCTTACACCTGTAGCCTATCAACGAGGTGGTCTACCTCGAGCCTTCAGGGACTTTCGTCCGGGAGATCTTATCTCAGGAGGGGCTTCACGCTTATATGCTTTCAGCGTTTATCCCGGCCGTACATAGCTACCCAGCACTGCCTCTGGCGAGACAACTGGTACACTAGTGGTACGTCCATCCCGGTCCTCTCGTACTAGGGACAGCTTCCTTCAAATCTCCTGCGCCCACGACAGATAGGGACCGAACTGTCTCACGACGTTCTAAACCCAGCTCGCGTACCACTTTAATTGGCGAACAGCCAAACCCTTGGGACCTTCTCCAGCCCCAGGATGTGATGAGCCGACATCGAGGTGCCA
>CAYNPY010000134.1:2745-7921 GCA_964399195.1 uncultured Fibrobacteraceae bacterium | reverse complement strand
ATTCCCGCCCCCGCCCGTTGTGGGCCGGCCGGCCGCGGGCCGCCGGCCCGGGCCGGCATCCGGCGCGCCGCTCGTCCCACCGCCGCGGCGCGGCAATTAACCTGCTGTACCGTCGAGGTAGCCGAGGGGGCGTCCGCCAGCATGAAGACCAGGCGAATCTCCGTCGTCGCGTTGGGCCTGATGATCGGCGCGGCGCTGGCCGCTTTGGGAGGCTGCCGCGCCTTCCAGCCCGAGCAGGCCCAGGTCAACAAGGCGCCCGAGACCTACATCATCGGCGCTCCGGCCGAGGACGCCGGCGGCTACTACCGGTTCCACGTCTACTGGTACGGACGCGACGCGGACGGCAACGTCGAGCGCTTCGTGTGGGCGCTGACCGACACGACCATCCAGGACCCGGACACGACCGATGACGAGGAGGACCAGCGCTTCAACCCGGCGCTCGACGCCTCGACGCTGGCGATCGGGCGCTGGACGACGCGGACCGACTCGGTGTTCAACTTCACGATCGGCGAGGGCACCAACACCTCGACCAACAAGACGCTGCACATGGTCGCGGTCGACGACCGCGGCGCCTACGACCGCACGCCCGCGCGGCTGCGCTTCTTCACCAACACGCTGGGCTCGCCCGACCTGCGCTTCTTCCGCGTGCAGGGCGGCGACACCATTCCCCTGGCGGCCGGTCAGGTCGACACCGTGGGCTACGGCAAGCCGTACCAGGTTCTGTGGCGCGGCCAATCGCCCAACGTGCGCGGCTACTCGCCGCAGGCGCTGGCGCTGGTGGACACCGTGGCGCCGTACGACGACGGGCTGTTCGGCTTCAAGTGGAAGCTCGGCGGCGAGCTGGGCAACAACTGCCAGCCGTCCCTGCAGGACTGCTGGAACCCCCGCCGGTTCAACGAGGCGACCAACGACAGCTTCTCGTTCTTCGGCGCGGTGACCAGCCTGGCTTTCGCGAACGACGGGTCGGGCACCAGCCCATTCCGGCGACGCCTGCCCAGCGGTGCGGTCAACCTGGAGGTCAACTCGCTGGACATCGCCGGCGTGGAGGTCGCCAACTTCCTGCGCCCGTTCTCGTTCCTGGTCAACTTCGACCCCGAGACGCTGATCCTGAACCGCGAGCAGGACTGGGCGCACCCGGGCGACGGCCAGACCTACCCCTATTACATCCGGCTGAACGACCCGACGCGGACGAAGTACCCGTTCGGCTCGGGGGACCGCATCCCCGACCGCACCTACGTGGTGGTCAAGGCGCTGGCGCGTGACAACCCGAACGACGAGCGTCAGAACCCGAGCTACAAGATCGGGTTCACGGGCTTCCTGCAGGGCGTGCGGCAGAACTTCACCGGCGGCGTCTTCCCGTTCACCTCGGAAGCGAGCGCGTTGAACACCCAGCCGGCGTGGGACGCCGGCGTCAACGGCTGGTACGGTGACACCCTCGGATTCCTGACGCAGCCGAACAGCCGCTTCACGATCAACATGCAGTCGGTCGACGAGTGGGGCCGTCGCGACGGCTCGCCGGCCTCGCTGTGGTTCGACGTCGGGTTCGAGCCCTGCCTGCAGTGCATCGAGATCAAGCCGGACACGACCAGCGCCTCGGGGTTCGGACCCGAGACGGTGTGCGTCGAGGACACGTCGGCGGCCTACCTGGCCACCCACCCCTGCCTGGGCGGCACGACGGAGTTGCGCGTGGCGGCCCTCGGCGTGCCGCCGAGCACGGCCACCGACCTGCAGCGTGTGGCGGGCGCCGCCTTCACGCTGATCAACAGGGACACCGGTTTCGTCACCAATCTCCTGACGACGCCCGTGCGGGCGGACAGCATCGCCAACTACGTGCTGCCTTCGACCAGGCACTGGTTCGAGGTGCGCCTGCACGGCAAGGACGACCCGGCGGAAGCCTGGAGCCAGCCGCTGCGCCGCGTGGGCGGCGTCAAGTACGAGGTCAACTACGGGTGCGACCCGTTCAACGAGATCAAGGACGGCGCCGGCAATGACGACGTCCTGGTGCCGACCTGGGGCCGCACCTCGAACAGCCTCAACCTGCGGATCGATCCGGCGAGCGGCCTGTGGAAGGTTCGCGCGGACGTCTACGTGCCGACTCAGCTGCTGCAGCTGGGCCGGGACAATTTCCTGCTCTACCTCGACGCGATCGTCACCCGGGGCGACCGGGCGGCGTCGCTGATGATCTACAACGCGGTGATCCGCCAGTTCGGCGAGGGCTGGGTCGACGCGGTCATCCTGGACCAGACCTCGCAGGCCGTGGCGCCGCCGCGGCCCTCGACGTTCAACTTCTTCCGCAACGTCCGTCCGGGCACGACCATCTCGGCGGGACAGACCTGGCGCGACTTCGGGTTGAGCCACGCGTCGATCAAGGACAAGCTGCCGCTGTCGCAGGCGGCCATGGCGAGCCTCGGCGGCGCGCCGGTGCGCAAGCACTTCCGGTTGACGCTGCAGCCGGTGACTGGGCCGGCGATCGTGTGCGAGGGCGACTGATCGCGACGCGCGGCGCAATGACAACGGTTCGATGGTGACCGACAGGACGAGGAGTGGCTCGATGCAGATGCGAAGCGATCTGAACCGCGGCCTGCGCGTGCTGGCGCCGGCGCTGCTGTGCCTGGGCTTGGCCGGCGGCTGCTCGACCGACACGGAGATGGGGGGCGTGCGCATCCCCAATGCCGCTCCCGACACCCGCGTGACCGGCCAGCCGCCGACGCTGCTGGAGGCCGGCTACGCCGTCGAGTTCCGCTGGACCGGCTCGGATCCGGACGGCCGTATCAAGGGCTACCAGTGGAAGCTGAGCAACAACGGCGTCGATGGCATCAGCCCTCAGGACACGCTGACCGTGGACCCGCTGACCGGCGCCGTGATCCACCCGTGGCGCTTCACGACGACCACGGACTCGACGTTCCTGGTGCTGGCCGACCTGCCGGACTTCCCGCGCGACACGGTGGACCCGCGCAGCTACCGCAGCCACTCGCTGTTCATCCGGGCGGTGGACGACAAGGGCGCGGTGGACCCGACGCCGGCGTACATCTCGTTCACGGCGACGACCATCGTTCCCACCTGCCGGGTCGCCTTCCCCAGCCTCGGCGGCGCCTCGGCGTTCGCCGTGCCCCCGAGCATGAACATCGGCTGGGAAGGCCAGGACCCGGACTTCGAGCTGCGCATCCCCACTCGGGTCCGCTACCTGTGGATCCCCGCCGTCGACCGCAACGGGGCCACGATCATTTCTCGTTACCAGTATGAACAGGTCTACGCCGAGGTGCTCAGCTACGAGGATCCGCGCTGGTCCCCGTGGCTGCGTTACATGCCCGAGGAGGAGGACCGTGTGGTCCTGATCCCCGATCAGGCCGTCAATTCCTACTACCTGTTCGCGACCCAGGTGCAGGACACCGCCGGTGCGGTCAGCGTGGGCTTCGGCTACCAGCAGGAAGTCGCGCACATCGTCGCCCGCGAGGGCCAGTACGCACCCGACGTCACCATCTTCGAGACGTACCTGCCGGCCAGTTCGTCCCGAAGCGTGACGCAGACGATCGCCGGCGGGCAGCCGCTGAACTTCAGCTGGACGGCCAACGCCAACGCCTACAACGGCAAGATCGTCTCCATGCGCCACGGCTGGGACATCATCGACCCGCGGGATCCGAACGACCCGGGTTGGGCCGTCCCGCCCGGCCTGAGCGAGCAGAACCGGAAGGCCGCCGAACGCTCGTTCAACGAGGGTCTGCACACGTTCACGCTGCTGGTGGAGGACGACGCGGACCGGAACCCGTCCATCTTCGTGTGGACCCTGCGGGTGGTGCCGTTCGTCGACCGCGCGTTCCAGCTGCCGCTGCTGGTGCTCGACCAGCTCTTCGACCGCAATTCCAGCGGCTGGCCCAGCCGGGACAATCGCCCGCTGAACGACCAGCTGTACCGCAACGCTTACTGGCACTTCCTGGCCGAGGGCGTCGGCGGCGTGGCCGACCTGAACTGGGACCGCGACTGGAAGGACCACTCGATCGACGTGAACTACGAGGACATCGTCGGCTACAAGGCGGTCCTCTGCTACGCGCGCCTGGGCACGCAGACGGTGCTGGGCGACTTCCGGCCGGTCGGGCGCACGGAGAAGTACGTGTGGCTGACGCCGTACCAGGAACAGGGCGGCAACTTCATGCTGGTGGGGGCGCAGAGCATGGAGTCGTTCCTCGACTCGTCGCTGCCCTACATGACGCCGCTGGTCTTCGACACGCGCGAGGACCCGAACTACACGATCTTCGGCCGTACGTACACCACCGCCTTCGGCACCATCGAACTGCCGGACGGCTCGATCGTCTACCGGGGCCCGCGCATGTACCCGTACGCGACGGTGGGCATCTCGGCGCTCGACTGGACGTCGCCGCCGTCCAAGACGATCTACGCGCGCTCGGTGCCGGCCAGCACCGACCGCAGCCGCCTGTGCTCCGGGCTCAAGGGCCTGGTCCTGGCGCCTGATTTCAAGACGAACCACCTGATCGGGCCGGGCGTCATTCCCGACACGATGTACACGAACCCCGAGATCGACTGGCGCGACAAGGTCGCGGCCGACGTCGACACGCTCAACCTGTTCGACCAGGCGGCCTTCGTCTGGGACAGCGACGAGTTCGTCGACGCGAACATCAGCGCGCGCGTGACGCCGATCACCCCGCAGTACTGTTCGGGCGAGGCGTATTCGCAGCTGGACGTTCCGAACGGCCTGTGCATCGAGCCGATGTTCACCGGCATCGCGCGCATCGACTGGATGCGGGAGGAACAGCGGCGGCGCGGCCGGAGCGACTGGCCGCAGAGCCGCTACGACAACCAGCAGCTTGACTTCGGCTGCGGCCAGATGGCGCTCACCGAGTGGCGGGGAGTGCCGCGTTCCAGCGCCCGGACGAACGGCCGGGTGTACGGGTACCTGTCCTACAAGAAGGTCCCGACCAAGCAGTTCAAGCGCGCAGACGTGTACTGGGGCTTCGACCCGTACCGCTTCGACCATGAGGGGACCAAGAAGGCGATCCGCTGGGCGCTGCAGTACTTCGGCCTCCAGATCAACCAGTAGGTAGCGGAAGACAGGGGCGGGCCGCGTGGCGGCCCGCCCACCCCAAAGGCGGAACCCCATGATTTTAGGCTCCCAAGGGCTGCGGCGCGGGCAGGCCGCGGGCGCGGGGGTATTTGGGATGGG
>CAYNPY010000134.1:0-2735 GCA_964399195.1 uncultured Fibrobacteraceae bacterium | reverse complement strand
TCCCGCACTCCCCCCCCACCCCCACCCCCGGGGGTGTCGCGCGGGGGGGGGGGGGCGGGCGGGCCCCCCCCCCGACCCGAAAGGCGGAACCCGATGATGTTCGGCTCCGAAGGGCTGCGGCGCGGACTGGCCGCGGGCGCGGTGGTATTGGCGATGGCGACCGGTTCGGCGGCGCTGGCCCAGACACCGCCCGCGATGTGCGGGGCGGACTCGCTGTACCTGTATTCGCCGGCCACGGTGACCACGCGCCTGGCCACCAGCGGCCGTCCCGGCGTGACCCTCTCGTGGCCCGACCTGGACCCGGCGCAGGTCACCTGCTTTGCCCTGACGGACACCGCGGGACTCGACTTCGACGTGACGGCCACCGGCGGCTTCCGCGACCGCGTGGACCGGCAGCTCCTGTTCACCGCGGCGGCCGACGGCCAGATCGGCGCCGCGCAGCCGTCGAACCTGATCTTCAACTGGGTGAGCGAGGGCTCGAGCGCCTACGGCCGCCTGGCCGGCGTGCTCAACCTGGCCAACAACGGGGGCTTCCGGCGCTGGAACGAGGCGGCGGGCGCCTGGAACGGCGATAACGCGGGCCTGCCGTTCACCTGGCGGCAGGTCAACTGCGTGGCGCTGGCCAAGGGGACGGACGGCGTGCTGCTGGCCGGGCTGACGCGCGGCTCGGCGCCGCAGGGCGACCCGACCGGACTGTGGAGATACAGCGGCGGCGCCTGGACACGGCTGGCGGCAGACATCTTCGGCGCCGGCAACCTGATCACGGCCATCGCCGTCTCTCCGGCCAGCAGCAGCCGTTTCGCCGTGGGCACCGCCAACCGCGGGCTGTACGTGACCGCCGACGGCGGACAGACGTTCACCCAGTGGCGCGGCGAACTGGACCCGACCCAGCCGGCGGCCACCGCGTACCGGGTCTCGGCCCTGGAGTGGACGTCGACGCGCCTGGTGTGCGCCGTCACGAATTTCGGAGTCTTCGTCTCGACGACCGAGGGCGCCGGCTTCGTCGCCTCGTCGTTCCGCGTGCCGTTCAACCGCGACAACCTCGCGCAGGGGGTCGTGGTCCCGGACGTCCGCGACCTGGCGTCCGACCCGGCCGACCCGAACCGCCTGGTGGCGGCGCTGTGGTCGCACGCCTGCTGGGAGTCGACCGACGGCGGCCTGACCTGGACCGACCGCTACGGAGACCTGAGCGTGGTCGTGCCGGAACTGCCGGGCACCTGGGTCCGCAACGGCGCGGCGGTGCAGATCGTCGCCGGCTCGCCGTCGACCCTCCTGCTGGCGGTGGCGCAGCGCGGCCTGTACCGCAGCACGGACGACGGCGCCACCTGGCTCCTGGTCGGCGCGGACTCGCAGCCGCCGGCGGTCGAGCTGCAGTTGTTCTCGTTCGTGAACGTCCCGGGCCGGCCGGGCTCGGTGGCCGTGTTCGAGGACGGCCACGGCCTGCTGCGGAGCGAGGACGGGGGCGCGACCTGGGCGCTGGCCGCGGCGCAGCCGCCGCTGGACCTGGGCTTCCAGCTGCTGCCGGGCGACGCCGCGGGCGACCTGCTGCTCGGCTCGTGGGGCGGCGGCGTTTACGTGCCGGGCAGCGTGCTGCCGCTGTTCGAGACCTACACCTCGGACACCACGCCGGCCAGCCTGCGCAGCCTGGACCTGGGGCTCAACGTCACGGTCGGGGCCGGCGCCGTCGCGCGCGGCGACGCGTTCCGCATCAAGGCGCAGACCTTCCAGGGTTGGGCCGTGTGGCGCTCCCTGGAGGCCGATCCGGACCAGATGACCCTCATCGGCCTGTACGACCGGGTGAATCCCGAGGACTGCATCGTCGGCTACTGCGGCGACGAGAGCTACCAGATCGTCCCGCGCTGCTTCGCCGCGAAGCGGGCGGCGTGCTTCCAGTTCAGCACGCCCGACACCGTGCGTTTCTTCGACGACGAGATCTACAACGGCTTCGGCTACAACTACGCCGTCACCAGCTTCGACTACGGCAACACGGCCCTGGCGTCGCCGGAGAGCAACGCGGCCACCCTCATCTTCTCGCCGCGCTGGACCGGCGACCCGGCCTCGCCCTTCCCGGGCGCGGGCAACCGCGTCTACCTGCAGGTGAACGAAGCCGCGCAGGGCCCGATCGAGGGCGAGGAGATCTACGCCTTCCCGAATCCGGTTCGGGCCGGCGCCGGCTTCCCGGGCGCCGAGGGTGAGCGCGTGGCCATCACGAATCTCCCGGAGGGCGCGCGCGTGCGCATCTTCACGGTGGCCGGCGACGACGTGCGCGACCTGGGGCCCGAGCTGCAGACCGGCGGCCAGATCTACTGGCGGACCGACAACCGCGAGGGCGAGCAGGTGGCGCCGGGCGTCTACCTGTACAAGGTTGAGATGCCCCAGCGCGAGGCCTACTGGGGCCGCATCGTCGTCATCCGCTGATCCGATCCCGACGACGGCGGCGGGGCCGGCCGGAACGGCCCCGCCGGCCGGTCGTCGCCCCGATGGACAGATGGACTACGCCCGGCGGGCCGGGCCGGCCGCGGCGGCTTCGTGCCGCCGCGGCGATCCTGTGACAGCGAGCAGTCTGGAGAGGAACATGAGCAGCAAGAGGGTCTATTTCTTCGGCGGCGGCCAGGCGGACGGCAACGCGGGCCTGAAGAACCTGCTGGGCGGCAAGGGCGCCAACCTGGCCGAGATGGTGGGCCTGGGCGTGCCGGTGCCGCCGGGCTTCACGGTCACCACCGAACAGTGCACAG
>CAYNPY010000133.1:0-7930 GCA_964399195.1 uncultured Fibrobacteraceae bacterium | reverse complement strand
GAGCGACGAGACTCGAACTCGCGACCTCCGGCTTGACAGGCCGGCGTTCTAACCAACTGAACTACGCCCCCGCCCTGGGATTCGGCGAGGCGGGAATATAGTCGCGACCGCCCGCCTCGTCAAAGATTTTCGTGCCCCCGGCCCACGGATTCCGGCCGCGGGTCCGGGTCCAGCGCGTCCAGGTCCAATGGGTCCAGATCCAGCGGGTCGCAGTCGTGGACCTGCCCCACGCGCCAGCCGCCCGGCAGGCGCCCGCGCAGGTCGTCCGCCAGGCTGGGGTGCCCCATCGCCAGGGCCACCCCGACGGGCGCCGGCCTGAGTTCGTCCAGCCGGCCGGCGGCCAGCGGCCGGTGCGACGTCACCAGCAGGCGCTCGCACGGTGCGGGTTCGCGGGCGGCGCCGTCCGGACGCTCCACGCTCGCGAACAGGCCCGCCAGACGGGCCGCGAAGGCCGCCCCGCCGCGCTGGTCGGCGGCGCCCCAGCGGTCGCCGGCGGTGGCGTCCAGCCAGGTCAGAACCTGGCTCGGCGCGGGCCAGCCGGCGGCCTCGCGCCGCCACAGGCGCTCCCGCGCCCCCTGCCAGACCGGCGCCGGCCGCATCAGATCCGCCAGATCCGCGGCAGCCGACTCGTCCGCGGCAGCCGCTTCGCCCGCCGCAGCCGGCGCGTCCGCCGGCAGCGCGCGCCAGGGGATCCCGCGCAGCAGCAGCAGGCCGCAGCCGGCCTCCAGCAGCGCCCGCAGCCACTCGGCCGGCAGGTCGCCCGGCTCGACCAGGCCGCTGTCCTGCGCGTCGGGCAGCGGCACGCCCCGCCGGCGCATCGGCTCGCGCAGCGCGCCCATGGTCACGTCGTCGGCGACCAGCAGCGGCGGCGCCCCGGCGCCCGTCAGCGCGACCTGCACCCCGGCCAGGTAGCCGGCCTCGAGCGTGGCCAGGCCCGCGCGGCCGTCGGCCAGGGCGACCGGCAGGTGGCCGACCATCACCGCGTCGGCGCCGGCCTCCAGCCCGGCCAGGAACGGCTCCCGGCAGCCGGCCACCAGCTGAGCCTCGAGCGACAGGTGGCTGTCGGTGGCGGTGCCCCCGTGCCCGGGCCAGTGCTTGACGCACACCTGCAGGCCCGCGTCGCGGTAGCCCGCCACCGCGGCCGCCACGTGCCGCGCGCACAGCGCCGGGTCGGCGCCGAAGGCGCGGGCCCCGATGACGGGATTGCGCGGATGCTCCAGCACGTCCGCGACCGGCCCCAGCACCCGCGTGATCCCCAACAGCGCCAGGCGTCGCGCCGTCTCGCGGCAGACCGCGCGCGTCAGGTCGGTGTCGTCCAGGTCGCCCAAGGTCCACGCCGCCGGCGGCCGTCCTGCGGCGGCGGCCATCTGCGCCACGGGGCCGCCCTCGTGGTCGGCCATCACCTGCAGGCCCGGCGCCAGTCCGCGCAGACGGCGGCAGAGCCGCGCCGCCTGCGCCGGGCCGGTCACGTTGCGGCCGAAGAGGATCACGCCGGCCGGGCGGTGCTGCCGCAGCCAGGCCAGCTCGGCGGGGGTCGGTTCGGGCCCGGCCAGGCCGACCACCAGCCGCCGCGCCAACGCCGCCGCCTCGCCGGGCGTCAGGGTTCCGCTCATCGCGGCCTCCCCTTCACCGGCTCGAGCGTCGCGCCGGGATAGTAGTGGGCCAGGATCTCGCGCCACGAGCGGCCGGCCGCCGCCATGCCCAGGGCGCCGTTCTGGCACAGGCCGATGCCGTGCCCGAAGCCGCGCCCGCGCACCGCGACCTCGCGCAGCCGATCCCCATCGCGCATCAGTTCCAGTTCGAACTGCGCGCTGCGCAGGATCGACGGGTTGCCCGAGCCGGGCACCAGCACCCAGCGCACGCGGTCCCCGCGCACGTGGTAGGTGCCGGCGTCCATCGTGATGGCCAACTCGGCGATGCGCCCGGAAGGCGTGCGCCGGCGGATCTCCAGGTCGCGCAGGGCGCCCGGCCGGTCCGCGCTGCCGCCGCGGGCCGGGGTGAAGGAGGGCGAGCCCCAGCGGCTGCGCCCGGCCTCGGCCATGTGCCGCACGTACTGCGGGAGCGTGCGCTGCAGGATGCTCTCCAGCGCGGAGGCGCGCCATACCTCACGCCAGTGGTAGTGGGGAGCGTCCGCGCACCAGGAGCGGCCGTCGGGACCCGGCCCGTCGGCGCGGCGCTGCAGGTAGGGCTGATCGTCCTTCGGCCACACCTCGCCCACCGTCGTGCTGGTGCCGCCGCAGCAGGAACTGTAATAGGCCTGGATCTCGGCGCCGCCGTGCCGCAGCACCAGCGGCGCCGTCTCGGCCACGGCCTCGTTGCAGCGTGCATCCTCGCCGATCGCGCCCTTGTAGACCTGGTCCATCACGGTGGCGTAGACGTCGAAGCCCTGCGCCCGGCGCGAGCCGAGGTGCGACAGCGTGTAGGTGCGGGCGGCCACCGCCTGCGCGCACACGGCGGCGAACCGGGAGGCGTCGGGCCGACCGATCTCCCACGGCACCACGCCCTTGAGGTAGTCCTCCAGCTCGACGTTGTTGACCACGGTCACCCCGCGCGCGCGCGGCGTGGGGATCACGACGAACTCGCCGCGGTAGGAGCCGCCCGGGGCGCTGACCAGGAAGCCGGGGTCGATGGGCTGCAGGGCCAGGGACGGCGCGGTCCCGCTGTCGCCGGCGGCCTCCCAGGCCACGCCCTTGCCGTCGCGCCGGCAGACGAGCGGCTCGCCGGCCTCCAGGGCGGCCAGCGTGCGGCCGCTGTCGGCGTCGCGCACCCAGGCCGCGCCCTCGCAGCGCAGTTCCAGACGCGCCTGGTCCTCCAGCAGGCCCACGCCCAAGAGCAGCAGGGGCTCGGCCGGCTCCAGCCACGGGATGGGCGGCGGGGCCGGATGCTCGGGCAGCGGCGTCGCTTCGGCCGGCGGGGCTTCGGCCTCCATGTCGGGTCCCGGGCGCGGGGTGGTCACCAGCGGCGGCAACCGCTTGGGCCCGCCGCAGGCGGCCGCCGTCACGAGCAGCAGCAGCCCCGCCAGCAGGCGGCCCGCGGCCGGGCGCAAGCTCCGTCCCATCGCCATCCTTCCCCGGCGGGCGGCCGGACGCCGTTCCCGCCGGCGGCTTCAGCGCATGATCACCAGGCGCTGCACGTCGCTGCGCGCGGTGCCCAGCGGGCCGTCGATCTGCACGCGGTAGAGGTAGGTGCCGTTGGCCAGGCGGTCGCCGTGCCCATCCAGGCCGTCCCAGTCGACGACGACGTCGCCGCCGCCCGGCGCCGCGAACGCGACGCGCGCGACCGGGCTGCCGGCCACCGACCACAGGCTGATGACGCCCTGCCCGGCCATGTCCGTCTCGACCAGGAAGCGCGTGGCCTCGACCATCGGGTTCGGGTAGTTCAGCACCCTGCCGATGGCGGCGCTCTCGCCGGCGTCGGGCGCCGCCTGCAGCACCAGATCGGTCTGTTGCCCGTCGATGCCGAGGGTGACGGCGTGGCCCGTCGCGCTGCCGGCGGCGCCGGCCGTGGCCGTGAACGCCAACGACAGCGTGTTGCCCTTGTCGACGACCTGCAGGCTGATGTCGGTCAGTTCGAGCGTCTCGCTGGTGAGCGTCAATTCCATGCCCGACGACAACCACGCGGCGCTGGTGACCGTGCCGCTGAAGGCTACCGGCACGCCCGCCTCGAAGACGAACGTCTGCGGGTCGTGCGCCAGCCCGTCGGCGGTCAGCACCGCCGACTGGTTCATGTCCAGGACCAGCGCCCAGTGGCGGTCGCCGGGCAGGGCGGCGCCGGTGTCGTGGACCTTGACCGTCAGCGAATGGTCGTACGGCCGCACGGGCACCGTCAGCGCGTAGTCGACGCGCTGGTGGTCCTGGGCGCCGGGCGGCAGCGACTCGACCGCGATCTGCGAGGTCAGGTCGTTGCCCTGGTCGTCGACGACTTCCAGGCGGTCGATCCCGGCCTCGTCACGCGCCGTGATGGTCAGCGTCCGCACGTTGGTCTCGTCCAGCGCGACGAGGTCCACCGTACCGCTGACCACCTGATCGCCCCCGCCGTGCAGCACGGCTTCGACCACGGGCTCGCCGCCGTCGAGGGTCAGCAGCGGGTCGCCCAGCAGCACGTACTGCGCCACCATCTCGTTGTACGGGTAGTTGCGGTAGGAGACGGTCGCCGCCAGGTCGGCCTCGGCCGCCCACAGCAGCTCGCCCAGCACCCAGCGGCTGCGGCCCGGCCGGCTGCCGCCGGGACTGACGCCGACGACCGCGGGCGGCCGCTGCGTCCAGCGGCGCGAGATGAACTCGCCGAAGATGCGGTTGGCGATGATGAACTCGAAACCGCTGCTGGCGTAGACGGCCGAGGCGCCGGCGTTCGGGCGCAACAGCAGTTTTTCGCCGATGCTGCGCTCCTGCGGCACCTGGTCGCTCTTGACCGGATTCTGCGCCCAGTCGGCGATGTGGCAGCCCAGCCCGATGAAGAACCAGGGCTTGCCGGTGTTGGCCAGAAGCTGCGTGTCCGAGCGCGAGAGCGGGACCGTCGGAATGTCCTGCAGCCAGTACTCCGACGAGAGCACGTACTGGTTGGCGTGCCCCTGGTAGCTCGCGAACAGCGCGCCCTGGTTGAGGGCCGCCAGCAGCGCCGGCGTGGCGGCCGTCGCCGTGTACTGGCGGACCGCGTTGAGCGGCCGGTCGGCCGGGTTGAGCGGGTCGTACGGGAACTGCGGGTCCAACAACGCCTTGAGCGAGACCAGCTGCGCGTCCAGCGGCACGCCCGTCGCGCCGGCCCACTGCACGGCCAGCGAGTCGCGTTCGCTGACCAGGAAGTCGCGCTCGCCCGGGCTGTACTGCAGGCTCAGCAGCGCCTCCGCGCCGTAGCCGTTGGACCACTCGTCGTCGGCGATGAACAGGCCGCGGCGGCGCCAGTCCTGCCCCGGCTGCGGCGTCTCCAGGGCGATGACCTTGTCGATCATCACGTTCAGCTCGTCGACGCTGTTGCACGGGAAGCGGCCGGTCAGCATATCGAAGGGCGAGGCGGCCGGGCGCGGGAAGTCCTCCACCGGGTAGTTCTGCCCCGACTGCAGCGTGGCGTACCATTTGTCGGTGGCCATCAGCTCCGGCTCGTAGCTGAGCGCGCGCTGCGTGTGGTAGTGCGTGGGCACCCAGTCGCGCCCCCAGGCGGTGGCCTGCGGCAGCACGCGCTTGCCCAGCGCGTTCTCGTTGGCGTCGCCGGCCACCACCAGCGCCCACGATTCCCAGCGCGTCAGCGCGTGGTTGCAGAAGCGCTTGATCGCCCACGGGTCGCGCAAGCCGCCGCTGTACCAGTCGTAGAGGTCATCGACGTCCACGATGTGCAGGCGCAGCGCGCCGCGCGAGCGCGCGACGCGGTGCTGCACCCAGCGGTCCAGCGCGGCCCGGAAGTCCGGGTGCGTGACCACGATGACGTCGGGCGTCGCGACCGCCAGCGAGGTCGGGTCCACGGGGTCGGCGGCCAGGCTCGACTTCAGGTAGTTGAACTCGGGCACGCCCGCCGCGCCGAAGCCGCCGATCGCGTGGAAGACGCGGCGCACGCCGGACTGCTCCGGCATCAGCGACAGCTTCCAGCCCGCGCCGTCGGCCGCCACGTTGCCCGCCTGCAGCGCCACGAACCTGGGCGCGCGCGGGTCGGTCACCTCCAGCACGCCGATGTCCGCGCTGGTGAAGCCCGTCACCTCCATGGGCCGGGCGCCGGCCGCGTCCCCGCCGTGGAAGCGCAGTTCGTTGCCGACGGCCTGGTACAGCGCGTCGTAGGCCACCTCGACCCAGTTGAGGTAGACGAACAGGAAGCTGATCGCGCCCGAGCCCATCGAGAGCACGACCTTGGCGCTGGACCCGTCCAGCGCCGAGGGCGGCACGCTGTAGCTGCGGATCGTGGCGTTGGAGGTCTTGATGTCCGTGGCCTCGAGCAGCGTCACGTTGGACGTGCCCGCCACCAGGTCCAGGCGCACGGGCCGGCCCAGGCCGCTCACGGGGTTGGTGAAGTTGTTCCAACCGGCCAGGCCCACGCTCACGTCTGCGGCCGCGCCGGCCGGATCCGGCCGCCAGAAGGGGCTGATCGACAGCGACGCCTCCGTGTCCGTGTGGAGGTTCGCGTACACGCGGTCGACGGTCGTCGCCGGCAGGTTCTCGCGGAACGCCGACTGCTCCTGGTAGTGGCCCTGGTGGCGGAAGTTCGCGAGCGGCGCGCCCACGGCCGGCGGCACGGCCGTCTGGGCCATGCGCGCCCAGGACTGCCCATCGCCCGGCGTCGCGCAGGCCAGCCAGTACAGGTTGGCCTCGTTGTTCATCTCGTAGGGATCGCCGCTGCCGGGAATCGTCTCGGGCCCGTTGCCGACGTCGCCGACGTAGCCCACGTCCTCGCGCAGGCGCAGCCCGTGGAAGACGAAGAAGTCGTCGCCGTCGAAGGTGTCGCCCTCGCCCACCATGTGGATGGGCACCTCCACCTCCGCGTAGGGCGGGCCGTCACCCGTGTCCAGGCGCGGGAGGTAGCGGCGCTGGTACAGCCGCACCTGGCTCTCCAGGATGGGCGTGTCGGGGATCAGGCCGCGCTGGCGCAGGCGCGCGTAGGTGACGCGGACCGGCCCGGTGCGCGTGACGGCCAGGCGGGCCTCCGGCCCCAGCAGGGCGGCCCTGGCGACCGCGCGCGGCGCCGCGGCGGCGCCCAGGTCACGGGTCACGCCGGCGGCCGCGCCCTCGGTCGGCAGCGCGCCCAGCAGCTCCCCGTTGAGGAACGAAGCGGCGAAGCGGATATCGTTGGCGCCCGAAAGCAGGCTGGCGTTGGCGGCCGGCGGCGGGGCCTTGCCGGCCGCTTCCGGCACGAACGCCACCTCCCAGCGTCCACCCGCGAGCGTCTGCCGCACGCTGCCGTCCGCCTCGTATCTGACCGGCACCAGCCGCACCGCGGCTACGCGCCGCCCGCGCCACCAGACCGGCTCGTCGACGACGACGGCCGCCCCGAAGTGGCCGGCGACCTTCTCGCCCGGCTCCAGCAGCGCGACCGCCCCGACCGGCAGCGGCGTGTCCGGCTCGAGCACCAGCTCGCGCAGCGCCGGCTTCTGCCCGCCGTCCTGCGGCACCCGCACCGGCTGCGGCGCGAACGCCAGCCGGCGCCCGTCGACGGCCTGCCAGTCCTCGGCCAGCACGCGCACCTGCGGCCGCGTGCCCGGCGGCACCACCAGCCAGGAGCCCCAGGACGGGACCAGCGGCGTGCCGGGCGCCCCCGCGACGGGGAACCCGTCCAGCGCGAGGTGGACGCGCGGGCTGCCGTCCGGCGCGTCGGCCGCCGCGGTCCAGCGCGGGACCAGATCCCCGGCGGCGAGCGTCAGCCCCGCCGGGGTGCTGACCTGCACCTGCAGCGGCTGCGGCGAGACGGCGCCCGGCGCGGCCAGGGCAGGCACGACGAAGGCCAGCAGCAGCGCGCAGGAGACCCCTGCCCGGCAGACAGACCCACGGCGGCGGGCAGCCGTCAAGACTCGGCACCCGGTCAACAGGTAACGCGGCACACGGCCCATGCGGGTCTCCTGGGTTGCGGCAGAACTGTCGATCAGGGGCGGGCTTGGCCCGGCGGGCATGCTCAGAGTATAGGCAGGTTCGACGCGGGGGTCAATAGCGGGCGGCGGCGGGCGGCCGGCAACACCGTGGCACCCGGCCGCCCCGAACGGCAGCCGGCAGCCACCGGGGGAAAGAGCGGCCGCCCCCGTTGCCGGGGGCGGTCCGTCCGGGACCCCGCGGACGGGGGTCCGAGCCATACCGAAACCTAGCGGAACAGGGCCTTGACGCCGCCGAAGGTCTCGCTCTCGGTCGCGATCGTCGTGGCGTTGATCGCGAACACTGCCTCAGCGAAGCTCTCGCTCGACGGCATGCAGCCCGCCAATTCGGCGCCCCCACCGGAGGTTTAGTTGACGGCCAGCATGCCC
>CAYNPY010000132.1:0-7973 GCA_964399195.1 uncultured Fibrobacteraceae bacterium | reverse complement strand
CGGGGTGGGCGGCGCGTCGATGAGGTCGACCAGGGCCTGGGGAGGCTGCTGGTACGGCACCGCGCCGTCGGGTGAGCCAGACGCCGGGCAGGTGGCCGGCACCAGGATCAGGGCCAGCGCGGCAAGAAGGACGGCGACCGAGGAACGAGGCATGGCGATGCTCCCTGGGTGCGGGATGCCGAGATCGTGGCGACCACCGCGCGGCGGCGGTCATTCCGACCTCAGGGCCTCCACGGGGTCTAGCTTGGCGGCGCGGTTGGCCGGGTAGATGCCGCACACCACGCCGATGCCGGCCGAGAAGACCACCGCGATGACGGTGGTCAGGACGTCGACACGGAACGGGAACGCCAGGATCTTCGTCATGCCGTAAGACAGGACGTACCCCAGCACGATGCCGACCACGCCGCCGAGCAAGGTCAGCGTGCCGGACTCCAGCAGGACCTGCAGCAGCACGTCGCGGCGGCGCGAGCCGAGCGCCATGCGCACGCCGATCTCGCGCGTGCGCTCGGCCACCGAGATCAGCATGATGTTCATGACGCCGATGCCGCCCACCAGCAGGCCGATCGACGACAGCACGACCAGCACCAGGGCCACGCCGCCGGTCACCTTGTCGATCAGCTCGCCGTAGGTCTCCGACGAGATGACGTCGAAGTCGTTCGCCTCGTCCGGGCGCAGGCGGCGTTCGCGGCGCAGCGTGCCGGTCACGTTGGAGAGAACCTCTTCCGAGGTGAAGCCGTCAGCCGTGGTCAGGGCCACGTTGCGGTCCTCGAAGCCGGTGTAGAGCGCGTCCTTCTCGAAGGTGCTCCACGGCGTGCAGACGTAGTTGTCGCCCATGGACCCGACGATGTGCTTCCTGGCGGCCATGGTGCCGACGATGAGATAGGGCTTGTTGAAGATCTGCAGCGTGCGCCCGACCGGATCGCGGCCGGGGAACAGGTCCTCACGCGGGCCGTAACCGAGCACGACCACGCGCGCGCTGGAGGCGACCTCCTCCGCCGTGAAGAAGCGGCCCTCCTCGACGCCGATCGAGAACAGGAACGGGAAGTTCTGCGAGCAGCCGAAGCCCTGCACGAAGTTCGTGCGCTCCTTGCCGTAGTCCAGCACCATGCCGCGCCCGTTCGAGAGCTGGTAATCGACCAGGCCGACGCCCTCGGTGGCTTCGAGCGGCGCGATCAGCTCGGGCATCAGCTGCGGGCGCCGCAGCTTGTCGCGCGGGTCGCCGCCGCCGACGCCGCTGTCGCGGCTGACGTACAGGTAGGGCCGGCTCGAGGAGACGACGTCGTCGCGGATGCGGCCGCTCAGGCCGCTGACGATGGTGTAGATCGCCAGCAGGGTGGTCACGCCGATGGCCACGCCCAGGATCAGCAGCGACGAGCGCATGCGGTGCCCGGTGATCGTGCGCAGCGCCTGCCGGACGGCGTCCTTGTAGTCGAGGCGGCCGCTATTCATGGCGCAGCGCCTCCACCGGGTCCAGGCCCGCCGCCTTCCAGGCCGGGTAGGTGCCGAAGCCGGCGCCGATCAGGAACGTGGTGCCCAGGCCCAGCAGGATGGACCAGCCGGCCAGCGCGAACGGCAGCGGTGAAGCCAGCGAGATGACCCAGGCCAGCAGCAGGCCGATCACGATTCCCGCGATCCCGCCCATCACCGAGAGCGTGACCGCCTCGACCAGGAACTGCCACATGATCGCCACGCGCCGGGCGCCGAGGGCCTTGCGCACGCCGACCTCGCGCGTCCGCTCGGTGACCGAGACCAGCATGATGTTCATCAGCACGATGCCGCCGACGACCAGGCTGATGCCCACCAGCGGCACCAGGGCGCCGTAGATCGCCTTCGAGATGCCGCCCCAGATCGCCAGCATCTGGTCGCTGGAGCTGAGGGCGAAGTCGTTCCGTTCGAGCGGGCGCAGGCGGTGGCGCTGGCGCATGAGGAACGTCGCCTCGTCCTTGGCGTCCTGCAGGCCCTCGAGCGTGGCGGCCTGGACCTTGAGGTCGATCGAGCGCGAGGCGCCGAAGAGCTTGAACCAGGCGGTGATGGGCACCACGGCGAACTTGTTGCGGTTGTTGCCCATCACGGTGCCGCGGTCCTCGACGACGCCGATCACCGTGAAGTGCCGGCCGCCGATCTTCACCTGACGCCCGAGCGGGTCGGCGTGGCGCGGGAACAGGTCCCGCGCGGCGTCGAAGCCGAGCACCGCGACCTGGTTGGCCGTCATGATGTCCGAGGCGGCCAGGTGCCGGCCCAGCAGGAGCGGCATGTCCTCGAGGACCGAGTAGTCCTCGGTGACGCCGCGGATCAGGGTGTTCCGGAAGACCTCGCCGCCGGCGCGCAGGTCGCCGTTGGCTTCGGAATAGGCCCCGACGACGTCGGCGAACGTCATGCGCTCGGCCAGCCAGTCCCGGTCCGCCAGGGTCAGGTTGGGGTTGTTCAGGGACTCGAGGAAGGCGTCGAAGTCGGTCAGGAACTGGATGCCGTCCACGCGCGTGAGCGTGAACACGGAGGTGCCCTCGTCCAGCACGACCTGCGAGACGTAGCGGTCCGCGCCGTAGATCAACGAGACCACGGCGATGACCGACATCGTGCCGACGATGTTGCCCAGCAGCGTCAGGAACGTGCGCAGCTTGTGGCCGCGCAGGCTCTCGAGCGCGATGCTGACCCCCTCCAGGACGTTCATCGGCCCCCCTGGCCCCTGCCCCCGCGGCCCTTCTTGGCCAGCTCGACCTGCGCGCCGTCCTTGAGCTCGCGGAGGATCCGGAACGGCCCCGTCACCACCGTCTGGCCCGCGTCCACGCCGCCGAGCAGTTCGAAATCGTTCTCGCCGGCGATGCCGATGGTCACCGGCACGAACTTCACGAAGCCGTCCTTCAGGACGAAGACGCCCTCGGTCTCCTTGCGCTTGACCCGCGATTCCCCGGCGGTGTCGGCCTTCGCCGTCCGCGGCTCGAAGCCCAGGTCCTTGAGCGCGGCGGCCTGCGCCTTGGCGCGACGGCCGGCGTAGCGGCGCACGTCGGCTTCCTTGAGCGGCATGTCGCGCACGGTGACCGCGCCCAGGGGCACAGCCAGGACCTGCTTGCGTTCGGCCACCGTGATCTCCGCCTTCGCCGACAGGCCGGGCCGGATCCGGGGCAGTTCGCCGTCGAGCGTGATCTTCACCTCGAAGTCGACCGCCTCCTGGTTGCCGCCGCTGCGCGTGCGGATGGGGCTGTTGCCGATTTCGGTCACGCGGCCGGTGAACGTGCTGTCGGGGAAGGCGTCGATGGTGACCTTGGCCGGCTGGCCCAGCTCCACGTCGACGACCTCGGTCTCGTCGACCTCGACCCAGGCCTCCATGGTGCCCAGGTCGGCGATGACCAGCAGCACCGTGCCCGGGTTGTTCAGGGTGCCCATGATGGCGTTCTCGCCCTCCTCCACGTTCAGGCGCGTGACGACGCCGGTCATGGGGGCCGTGATCGTCACCTTGCCCAGGTCGTGGCGGGCCTTGGCCAGGTTGGCCTCCAGCTGCTGCACGCGGTGCCGCGCGGCCTCGAGCCGGGCCTTCTCGATGCGCGCGGTGGTCCGCGCGTTGTCGACCAGTTCCTGGCTGGCGAGATCCTCGTTGAACAGCTTCTCGGCGCGCTGGCGGTCCTGCTCGGCCTTCTCCAGCGAGGCCGTGGCCAGCTCCAGGTCCGCGCGCGCGGAGCGGATGCCGGCCTGCAGGGCGTCGACGGCGGCGCGGTACTCCGACGGGTCGATCTCCATCAGGAGGTCGCCCGCCTGCACCTGCTGGCCCTCGACGACCGCAAGCTTGACGATCGTGCCCATGGCGTTGGCGCTGACGTCGACCTTGCGCTTGGGCTCGATGGTGCCCGAGCAGTCGACGATCGCGGTCAGGTCGCGCCGCTCCACCTTGCCGGTCTCGACGCGCACCTCGGCCTTGTCGCGGCCCTTCAGGACCGAGCCGACGACGGCGGCCAAGACGACGACCGCGGCGACGATGATCAGGATACGCTTCACGATGCCTCTCCCCGGTTCGGACGGTTACATGAAGATCAGCGCGATGCCCAGCGGGATCAGGCTGAGCAGGGCCCACGGCAGCACGACCGCCGTGACGGCCGCCGGGCGGGCCAGGCCGAACACGCGCGAGAAGCCGATGACCAGGACCGCAAGGCCCCACCAGGTCAGGAAGTCGCCGTAGGTCAGCAGGATCTGGAACAGCGCGGTGCCGGGCTCGCCGCCGGGCACCAGCGCCGCCAGCCCGATGTTGACCTTGTACACCGACTCGGTGGCCAGCACGAGCGGCGCCTTGACGAGCGGCCCCACGGCGAACGGCAGCAGCGCCCCCCACGAGGTGATGCCCAGGGCCTGCCGGAACGTGCCCTTGCCGCCGCCCATGCGCGCGAAGAAGCCGAGGATGAAGCCGAAGACGATCACGCTCAGCCAGCCCATGAACCCGGCGGTCAGGGACTGGACCAACCGCTTGCCCGGCGTGACGTTCATCGCCTCGTCGTACTGGGCCTGCCACTGCTCCTCGGGCACCATGCTCATGAGCTTCGAGTCGCGCATCAGTTCCATCTGCTCGGGTCCGGAGATGGGCGCGGTGAGCCAGGCGAAGGCGATCAGGACGACGAAGATGACCACCCCCGGCACCCACCACAGGGGCCGGACGCCGACGTGATCCATCAGGCGCGACGGCTTGGCGAAGAGGTCGCCGAAGCGGCCGGCGATGCTGTCGCGCTGCTGCGGCGGCGATGCGGCCGGCTGCTCGAAGCGCGAGAGATCGGGCGTCAGGTCGGACATGTCGGGTCCTCCTCGGTCTGTGTTCGCGGTCGGCGGTCCCGGTTCGCGCCATCCCCGGCGCGGCGCCCCCGGGGCTCCGGTCAATTCCCGGCGTCACCGTGCAGGCGGGCGACCATCGCCGCCGCCGCCCGGGCCAGGGGTGTGGCGGCTTCGGCGGCGGCCAGCTCCCGCGTACCCGCGCCCTCGGCCAGCAATTCGCGGGCGAAGCGGCCGTCTTCGATCTCCGTCAGCACCTCGCGCATGCGCGCGCGCACGCCGGCGTCGACCAGGCGCGGTCCGCGCGTCAGGCCGCCGTAGGCCGCCGTGCCGCTGATGCGCTGCCTGAGGCCCGCCAGGCCGTGGCGGTGCAGCAGGTCGGTGATCAGCTTCAGTTCGTGCACGCACTCGAAGTAGGCGTTCTCGGGATTGTACCCCGCCTCGATGAGCGTGTCGTAGGCCGCCTTCAGCAGTTCGAGGACGCCGCCGCAGAGCACGGCCTGCTCGCCGAACTGGTCGCTGACGCATTCCTCGCGGAAGGTGGTCACGAAACCGCCGCCGTGCAGGCAGCCCACGGCCAGACAATACGCGGCCGCCAGATCCCAGGTTGCGGACGGAGAACCGGCGGTGACCGCCAGCAGGCCCGGCACGCCCAGTCCCTGTGCGTGCAATTCCCGCAGCATGTCGCCCTGGCCCTTGGGCGCGGCCAGGAAGCACGGGCGGCCCGGCCCCGGATCCACCTGCCCGAAGGCGACGGCGAAGCCGTGGGCGAAACCCAGCGCCGCGTCCGCGCGCAGGTGCGGGGCGACGTCGTCGGACCAGGCCGCGGCCATCGCCGCGTCCGGCAGCAGCAGCACGGCGATGTCGGCGGCCGCCACCGCGGCGGCGACCGGCAGCGGGGCGAAGCCGTCCGCGCGCGCGCGGTCCCCCCCGGCGGACCCGTCGCGGACGCCGACGGTCACCGTGACGCCGCTGCGGCGCAGGTTGACCGCGTGGGCCCGGCCCATCGTGCCGTACCCCACGACGGCGACGGTCCGCCCCCGCAGGGGCTCGAGATCCGCGGCGCGGCGCTCGAGCACGGTGCCCGGCGGCGGCGGATATTGCGCGAAGAAGCGAGGTTCCATGCCTGCACGATAGCCCTGCCGGGGTCGTCTTGACAACCTCGGCGACAGCCGGTAGATTGCTGTTTCGCCCGCGCGAGCGGGCGTGCGAAGGCGTTGGGTGGCGGCTTAGCTCAGTTGGTTAGAGCAACGGAATCATAATCCGTGTGTCCGGGGTTCGAATCCCTGAGCCGCTACCAACCTTCCCCTGCTCCGCCGCGCCGCAGGCCCTGACGCCACGTCCGGGTCTTTTTTTTGCGGACCTGTTTGCTGGTCTTTGCCATCGGCTTGCCGGTTCCCCCACGCCCGCCGGAGGGTGCCCATGCCACGCGCCCTGCAGACCGCGACCGCTGCGCGCCGGCTCGGCGAACTGGTGGCGGCCGCCTGCCCGGGCGCGCCGGGGGCGGGCGTGGTCGTGGCGCTGTCGGGCGGGCCGGATTCGGTGGCGCTGCTGCGCGTGGCGGCGCACTGGTCGCGCCGCACCGGGTCCCCGCTGCTGGCGGCCCACCTGAACCACGGCCTGAGGCCGGGGGACAGCGACCGTGACGAGGCGTTCTGCGCCGACCTCTGCGCGCGGCTCGGCGTCGGTTTCGCCGCCGGCGCGGCCGACCCGCGCGCGGCCGCCCGCGAGCGCGGCCTGGGCCTCGAGGAGGCCGCCCGGCACCTGCGGCGCCGCTTCCTGCTGGACGTCCTCGGCGCGCAGTCGTGGCCCGGCTGCGTGGCCACCGGACACCACCGCGACGACCAGGCCGAGACCGTGCTGATGCGCCTGCTGCGCGGGACCGGGCCGGACGGACTGCGCGGCATCCGGCCGGTGGCCGGGCCGTTCATCCACCCGCTCCTGGACTGGGACCGGGCGGCCATCGTCGGCTTCCTGGAGCGGCTGGGCCAGCCGTGGCGCCTGGATGTCACGAACGACGACGGTGACAACCTGCGGGCGCGCCTGCGGCGGGAAGTGGTGCCGTTGCTGAGGGACGTGTTCGGCGAAGGCTGCCTCGAGGGGCCGGCGCGGCTGGCCGGCCTGCTCGCGGAGGACTGCGACCTGCTGGACGGACAGGCCGCGGCGGCCCTGGTCGCGGCCACCGACGGGCCGGCGTTGCGCGTCGATCAGCTGCTGGCGCTGCCGCCGGCGCTGGCCGGACGCGTTCTGCGGGCCTGGCTTGACGACCCCGCGCGGATCGAGGCCGTGCACGTGGCGGCGGTCCTGGCCTGGCTGCGCGAGGGCACCTCCGGCGGCGGGCTGGACCTGCCGGGAGGACGGACGCTGCGCCGCGAATTCGGACGGTTGTTGCCGGGTACGCGCCGCGACGTTCCGCAGGATGAAGTGCGTCCGGAGGATTGGCGCCCGGAGGTCCGTCCGCTCGAGGCGGGACCGTCCGCCGCGGACGAGGCGACCGGTCGTCACGGCTGCGGCGATCGCGCGGACCCGGCGACGTGGCGGCTGGCCTGCCCCGCCGCGGCGCTGAAGGGCAACCTGCGCGTGCGCGGCTGGCGGCGCGGCGACCGCCTGCGGCCGGTCGGACTGGGCGGCAGCCGCAAGGTCAGCGACATGCTGCGCGAGGCGCGCGTGCCCGTGTCCGAGCGCGGCGGCGTGCTGGTGGTGGCCGACGACGAAGGCATCCTGTGGGTCGTCGGACTGGCCCGCGACGAGCGCACGCGCTTGTTGCCGGGAATGACCGGGGTGGTTACTATCTCGGTCATCCGCAGGACTTACCCTACGACGCGAGGAACGCGCGCTTCATGAATCAGCCACCCGGCCGCCCCGGCCACGGCAGCGACGGACGAGGCCCCCGCAACCAGGGTCCGCGGGGGCCAGGCAAGCCGCCGGTCGGCAAGCCCCCCCACATCCCGGGCAAGACGGCGGGCTTCTGGGTGCTGCTGCTGTTCCTGGTCTTTTTGGTCTATCAGATGATCGCCCTGGACCACACCGCGGTGCAGGAGTTGACGTACTCCACGTTCCGCGAGCAGGTCGACAAGGGCAACATCGCCAACGCGACGAAGACCAACCTCGTGGTGACCGGGCAGCTGAAGGAGAAGGCCTCGCTGACGGTCAAGGACGGCTCGCTGCGCGAGGTGGACAAGTTCACGACGCGCCTGCTGTCTGACCGCGACGACTTCGCCGAG
>CAYNPY010000131.1:0-8216 GCA_964399195.1 uncultured Fibrobacteraceae bacterium | reverse complement strand
GAGAACGGCAGCGACTGCAGGTAAACCGTGCCGTGGCCGCGCAGCGTGACCAGGAAGAGTCCCTCGCCGCCGAAGATCATGCTCTTGAGGTTGCCGGCGCGCTGGATGTCGTAGTCGATGCCCTCGGTGAAGCCGACCAGGCAGCCGGTGTCCACCAGCAGGGTCTCGCCGCGCAGCTCCTTCTTCACCACGGTGCCGCCGGCGTGGCAGAAGGCCATGCCGTCGCCCTCCAGCTTCTGCAGGATGAAGCCCTCGCCGCCGAAGAAACCGGTGCCCAGGCGGCGCTGCAGCGTGATCGAGATGGAGGTGCCCAGCGCCGCGCACAGGAACGCGTCCTTCTGGCAGATGAAGCGCCCGCCGTGCTCGGCCATGTTCAGCGCGATGATCTTGCCCGGGTACGGCGCGGCGAACGCCACGCGGCGCTTGGCCACGCTCTGGTTGGTGAAGTGGGTCAGGAAGATCGACTCGCCGGTCAGCACGCGCTTGCCGATGTTCAGCAGCTTGTCGAAGACTCCGCTGTTGGTCTGGGAGCCGTCGCCCATGCGCGCCTCGAAGGTGATGCCTTCGTCCATGTAGTTGAGGGCGCCGGCTTCGGCGACCACCGTCTCGCGGGGGTCCAGCTCCACTTCGACGATCTGCATGTCGTCGCCCAGGATCTCGTAGTCCAACTCGTGGCAGCGCATTCTCGTGCCTCCTCAGGCCGGTTCGGTTCGGGTTCGTTTGACGCGCGCATGTCCGGATACCCGGACCAAAGTAGTTCTGTTCGTTCAAATTAGCACTTGGGCGCCGCGATGTCCCGCCGATAGTCGATATCGTCCTCTCAATACGCTCCCCAGGGCGGGAGCGGGCCACCATCCAAGGAGCCGGGCCATGACGTTCCGGAAGTCCGTGATCCTGCTCGCCTGGCTGGCCGTCCTCGCGCTGGCGCTGGGCGCCTGCAGCGACAGCAGCACGACACCCGAAGACGACAGCACCGACACGACGGCCCCGCTGGTCGCGGGCACCACCCCTTCGCAGGGGCAGGTCAACGTGGCGACCGACGCCACCATCACCGTCACCTTCAACGAGGCGATCGACCAGGCCAGCGTCGCCGGCCAGGTCACGGTGACGCCCGGCGGCGCCGGCGCGGTCACCTGGCTGAGCGACCGGCAGGCGCGCATCGCCCATGTGTCCGCCTGGGCCGAAGGCGCGCAGGTCACCGTCACGCTGGGCACCGGCATCACGGACCTGGCAGGCAACCACCTGGCGAGCCCGCACGCGTTCAGCTTCTTCGTCCAGACGAGCGCGCTGACGCTGCTGGCCACCGAACCGGCCGAGGGCGCCGTCGGCGTCAACCGCAGCGCCGGCATCCGCCTGCAGTTCTCGCACGAGGTGGACCTGGGCTCGCTGTCGGCCAACACGGTCATCACCGACGCGGTGGCCAAGACCGGCTACCCGTACAGCGTCAGCGCCGGCAGCAACAACTGGTACACGCTGGACCCGGAGGCGGACCTGCCGTCCGGCGCGAGCCTGGTCGTCACCGTGGGGGCGGCGGTCGCCGCGCTGGGCAACCCGGGCAACACGCTGGGTGAGCCGGCCGCGCTGCACTTCACCACCGGCGTCGACGTGGACGTCACGCCGCCGACCATCGTCTCGTTCTGGCCGGAGAACGGCGCCGCCAACCTGCCGGCGGACCTGGGCATGCTCGTGATCACGTTCAGCGAGCCGATCGACCCGGACACCCTCGAGCCCGTCTCGTGGAACGCCGAGTTCGCGCGGCTGCTGATGTCGCGGGATTCCGGCCCCGTCTGGAGCGACGGCAACACGGTGCTGACGGTGGCGCTGCCGACCCTGCCGGCCGGCCTGGAAATGGCGGTGGCGTTCGCCGGCTTCGCCGACGCGAGCGGCAACGTGCAGCCCGCGCTCCACGCCTGGTCGGCCAAGGTGGCCGGGACCGCGGACATCTACCCCATGACCGACGGCCTGCGCCAGCGCTGGTACGGCGGGTGGACGCGCGGCGCGGCCGGCAGCGAGGTGCCGGACGAGGGGCGCGAGCGCGCAGAGTTCCTCGAGATCGACGTGCAGATCAACGGCGACGTGCGCGTGGTCGAGTTCGACTCCGAGGCGTTCGCCGACGCGCGCGGCTGGGACACCTACGACCGCCTGACGACGTCCATCGAGTGGCTGGGCTTCGCCGACAGCCCCGACGGCGGGGAGCCGGAGGAGATCCTGTTCGGCAGCCCGGTGAAGTTCCTGCCGCTGCCGATGGCCGCCGGCACCTGGACCGACGAGACGAACGTTATGGTGCCGGGCGAAGGCACCTACACCGCGACGATGACCGGCCAGGTCTTCGCGCGGGCGGACCTGCCGCTGGATCTCAAGCGCGTCGGGCCGCCGGCAGGCCTCTACTACAAGGGCGCCTGGAAGGTGGTCCGGACCATGGAAGTCGAGCTGGACGGCGCCTGGTTCACCACGCTGAGCGACACCACGTGGTACTCGCCGACGCTGGGGCCGGTCAGGGAGATCTCGCGCGAGGACTTTGCGGCGCGGGGCGGCGACCCGGCGGGCTGGTACCGCACGGAGTTGTGGCTGAGCCTGGAGGACGGCGGCGAGGGCTCCAAGTAGCTGCCGGGCAGCATGTTGAGAGCGGCGGGGGGGCTCAGCGGCTCCCCCGCCGCGCATCGCGCCCGCGGAATCCCCTCAAACCCGCTCGGTGAAGGGCCGATAACGCCCCGTGGTCCCCCGCCAGCCCGCGAACCGGAAGGCCGCCGCACAGGACGATGAACAGCTGCCTGAAAGCCAAGTGGTGGATCCTCTCGATCGCGGTCGTCGCGCTGGCGGCGCTCGGCCAGCTGGCGGCCGAGTCGCGCGCCCGGGCGCGCGACGCCGAGCTGCGCGGCGAGTTGCTGCGCCAGGTGACCGGGCTCTCGCGCGCGATCAGCCCCGAGCTGGCGGCGCAACTGACCTTCACCGCGGACGACGCGCAGTCGCCCGCCTACCAGCAGCTGCGCGCGCAACTGGCCGCGTACGGCTCGATGGTCTCCAACCGCGGCATCTACACCGTGGCGCGTCGCGGCGACACTTACGTGTTCGGTCCCGAGAACTACCCGATGACGGACCCGATGGCGAGCGCGCCCGGCTCGGTCTACGAGCGGCCGCCGGCGGCGCTGGCGCGCGTCTATGCGACACGGTCCCCGCAGACGTTCGGCCCCTACACCGACGAGTACGGGACCTTCGTGTCCGCGCTGGCGCCCCTGCTCGATCCGCGCGACGGGACCGTCGTCATGGTCGTCGCGCTGGACATGACGGCCGAGTCGTGGGCGGCCACGGTCGCGCGCGCGCGGCACGCGCCGTGGGCGGCGGTGGCGCTGGCCGCGCTGCTGGCGGTCGCGGGCACGCTCCTGCTGGACCGCCGTGAGCGGGGCCTCCTGGGTGCGGGCGTCTGGAGCCAGCAGCTGGACTCGATCGTCGTCGGCGTTCTGGGGCTGGCGCTCGTGGCCGGGGCGTCGCTGTGGATGGCGGATGTCGAGGCGCGGGAGCGCCGGGCGGCGTTCGCGCGCGTTGTCGACGCGCAGGGCGAGTCCGCGCGCCGCACCCTCCGCACGCTGCAGCGCGACCAGATGCTGCTGGCCTCCTTCTTCGAGAGCAGCAGCGTGGTGGACAGCGACGAGTTCGCGCACTTCTCGGAGCGACTGACGCGCTTCTCGCCGGCGCTGGCCGCCTGGTGGGTGCCGGTGGTGACGAGCGGCTCGGGGGCGCCCGCGCTGCCCGCCGCCGAGCCGGCGCTGGCGGCGGCGATCTGGGAGGCCGACGAATCGGGCCGGCCCCGCGCGGTCGGCAGCCGACCTGCCTACTACCCCGTGCAGTTCCACGCCGGCGATGCCGGCCAGCAGGCGGCCGTGGGGTTCGACCTGGCCTCGCAGCCGGTCGTGCGCGCCGCGCTCGAGAAGTGCCGGCGCACGGGACTGTCCGCCGCCAGCGCGCCGGCGCCGTCGCCGGCCGACCGCGACGGTCCGCCCGTGATCCTGACGTTCATGCCCGTGGCCGGCGCCGGAGGCGGGTCCGACGGCCCGCGGACCGTCGGCTTCGTGACCAACGTGCTGAGGCCGCGCGACGTGCTTGCCCACTCGCCGGCCGGCGGCGCGGCGGCGCGGGTCGAGCTGCTCGACCTCGAAGGACGCGACCCGCGCGTGCCCCTGGCGATCTACTCGCCCGCCGCGTCGGCGCGACCGGAAGACGGGTCCGCCGTCGCGGCGGCGCCGATCGCCTGCGACCACGAGGCGGGCTTCCACGCCGTGCAGCCGGTCTTCGCCTTCGACCGCGCCTATGCCGTGCACCTGGAGCCGACCGAGGAATTCCTGGCGCTCCACGCCCCGCGCGTGGCCCGGCTGATGGCGCTGGGCGGCGCGATCCTGACGGCGCTCCTGGTGTCGTTCGTGTGGCTGCTGCGCAGCCGCCAGATCGACACCGAACGGCAGGTGCAGCAGCGCACGGCCGACCTGCTGGAGAGCAACAGCCGCCTCGAGACGGCCACGATCCGCGCGCGCGAACTGGCCGTGCGCGCCGAGCAGGCCAGCGTCGCCAAGAGCGAGTTCCTGGCGAACATGTCGCACGAGATCCGGACGCCGCTGAACGGCGTCATCGGCATGACGACGCTGCTGCTGGACACCGAGCTGACGGCGGAGCAGCGGAGCTGCCTGGACATCTGCCGCGCCAGCGGCGAGGCGCTGCTGAACCTCATCAACGACATCCTCGACTTCTCGAAGATCGAGGCCGGCAAGATGGTCCTGGAGCAGATCGCGTTCGACCCGCGCGCGCTGGTCGCCGAGACCTGCGAGCCGCTGCGCGTGCGCGCGGCGGCGCAGGGCCTGGCGCTGGTCGTCGACATCGGCGAAGCCGTGCCCGCCCGCGTGCTGGGCGACCCCCACCGCCTGCGCCAGGTCCTGAACAACCTGGTGGGCAACGCCGTGAAGTTCACGTCGCGGGGGCGGGTGGTCGTGACGCTGCGCGCCGAGCCCGCCGGCGCCGGGCGGACCTGCCTGCGCTTCGCGGTGAGCGATACCGGCATCGGGATCGACGCGGCCGCGCTGGGCCGCCTGTTCTCGCCGTTCACGCAGGCCGACGGCTCGACGAGCCGCCGGTATGGGGGCACCGGGCTGGGGCTGGCGATCTCGCGCCAGCTCGTGAACCTGATGGGCGGCGTCATCGAGGCCAGCAGCGAGGTCGGGCGCGGTTCCACCTTCAGCTTCTCCATCACCTGCGGCGTCGCGGCGGCGGCGCCGCGCGCGGAGGCTCCCGCCGCGCCCGTCGCGGCGGCGCCGGCGCTGACCGGCCATGTTCTGCTGGTCGAGGACAACCAGACCAACCAGCTGGTCGCCGCGAAGCTGCTGCAGAAGCTGGGCCTGACCTGCGACATCGCCGCCGACGGGGCGGAGGCGCTCAGCCGCCTGCGCCGGCGCTCCTACGACCTGGTGCTGATGGACTGCCAGATGCCGCGCGTGGACGGCTACCAGGCCACGGCGATGATCCGGCGCGGCGAGGCGGGCGAGGCGGTCCGCGACATCGCCATCGTCGCCATGACGGCGCACGCCCTGGCCGGCGACCGCGAGCGCTGCCTGGCCGCCGGCATGGACGGCTACGTGGCCAAGCCGGTCAAGCGCGACGAGCTGGAGGCGGCGGTCACCCGCTGGCTGGGTCGCACGCGCAAGGAGCCGGTCGGCGCGCCGACCGGCCCCGAAGCCGCCCTTCCGGTCTGAGCGCCAGGCCTACCCCCGCAGCCGGAACGTCACCGGCATGTTCACCCACACCTCGATCGGCTTGTGGTCGACCAGCGCCGGCCGCCACACCGAGGAGCGCGCGCTCTTGAGCGCGGCCTCCTTCAGAGCCTCCGGCCCGTCGATGTAGATGGCGTCCTTGACGCGCCCGTTCTTGCCCACCAGCACGCGCACCAGCACGGTGCCCTCGATGCCGGCCGCGCGCGCCACCGACGGGTACTCCGGCATGTCCTGCGAGACCTTCACCGGCTCCTGGTCGACGGCCACGAACTCCTCCGGCGTGGGCGAGACGTCGATGTCCGTCTCGACGACCAGCGAGTCGCCGTCGCCCGTGCCCGTGCCCGCGCCGTCGAAGGTGATGGGGGCCAGCGCCTCGGCCATCTCCGTCTGCGTGGCGATGGTCTGCGTGGTGGCCTTCTCGTCGGCCACCGGCTCGGGGATGGCGATCCGCGGCGGCGGCGCGGCGATCCTGGCCACCGCCTCGGCCACGTTGATCTGCGGCGCCGCCGGCCGGGCGATCGACGGCGGCACGCCCAGGTCCGTGTAGCGCACGATCTTCACCTGGCGCGCGACCGGCGCCGGCGGCGGTGTGCGCTGCGACCACCACAGCCACGCGGACAGCAGGACGAGGGCCAGCAGCAGCGTGGCGCCGCCGGCCACGCCCAGCCAGCGCGCCAGCTCGCGCCGCAGCGGGTGCCCCTCGCCGACCAGCGGGAGCGCCGGCGCGTCGTCCAGCGCGTAGGCCCAGGGGATATGGATGCCGTCGTCGCGGCGCGGCTTCGCGTTCATCGCGCGGCCTCCACGGCGGCCATGTCCGCCTCCTTCATCTCCACCAGGCTGAAGCGCTGCATCTTGGCGTCCTCGAGCGTGTCCATCATGTCCACCATCGGCTCGTAGCGCGCCTCGCGGTGGATCTTGACCAGGATGATCAGCTCGGGGTTCGCGGCGGTGCCGGCCTCGAACGCCGCGCGCAGCTCGGACCAGGCGATCGGCTGCAGCGGCCGGCTGCCCTGCCGCATGAAGAGCAGCTCGTCCTTGTCGACGTAGACGGTCATCACGTTGGACTCGGGCACCTCGACGCGCGCGTCGGGTTCCGGCAGGTTGACCTCCATGGCCAGCGGGCGGCGGAACACCGTCGTGACCATGAAGAAGATCAGCAGCAGGAAGGCCACGTCGACCATGGGCGTCATGTCGATGCGCACGCCCACGCGCGCCTTCTTCACGCGGCCCAGCACGCCCTGGCGCTTCCCGGATCCGCCCTCGGCAACGGCGACGTCACTCATGCGGTCACCTCCGGTCCGCGGACGCGTCGGCGGGGCCCGGCTCGTCGCCGGGCTTGCGCAGGTCCGTCATCAGGTTGAAGCGCAGCGTCTTCGCCTTGGCCAGGTTGTCCATCAGGTCGGCCATGGCGCCGAAAGGCGCGTCCTTGTCGCCCTTGACGATGACGTGCGCGCCGGGATTGCGCTCGCGCCACTGCACGATGGCGGCCAGCACGTTGTCCGGGGCCAGTTCCTGCACCGCGGCCAGGTTCTCGTCCGAGATGAAGATCTGCCCGGTGCGGTTGACCGTCAGGATGATGGTGCCGGTCTCGGGCACGTGGATCTCCGACCGCGAGAGCGGCAGGTCCACGGCCACCGATTCGGGCGGCTTGAACTGCGTGGTGGACATGAAGAAGATCAGCAGCAGGAACGCCACGTCCACCATCGGCGTCATGTCGATGCGGATGCCCGGCCGCTTGGGCTTGCGCCGGCCGAGCGGGCCGCGCCCCGTGGCCTTGGCGTTGCTGGTCTCGGGTCCTGCTACGTCAGCCATCGTTTCGCTCCTGCGGGGCTGGTCCGGCGCCGTGGCGCTCGGCGGCGGGCGTGCGGGTCAGATCGGTCATCAGGTTGAAGCGGGGCGTGTTGGCCAGGGCGAGGAGGTCCATCAGGTCGGCCATGGCGCCGAACGGTGCGTCGCGATCGCCCTTGACGATCACCACCGCGCCGGGGTTGCGGCTGCGCCAGTGCACGATCGCTTCGAGCGTGTTGTCGGGCGCCAGCTCCTGCATGTCGGTGGCCACCTCGCTGGAGATGAACACCTGGCCGGTCCGGTTCATCGTCAGGATGATGGTGCCAGAATCCGGGACGTGAATCTCCGACTGCGACAGCGGCAGGTCGACCGCGACCGTCTCCGGCGGCCGGAACTGCGTGGTCGACATGAAGAAGATCAGGAGCAGGAACGCCACGTCCACCATCGGGGTCATGTCGATCCGCACGCGTGTACGACGGGTCATGCTCAGGACTCCTTGCGGTACTCGAGGAGCTTGAGGATCTCGTAGCCGACTTCCTCGACGCGGTTGTTGAACGCATCGACGCGGGTCGTGAAGTGGTTGTAGAGGACCGTCGCGATGATCGCGGTCGTCAGGCCGAGCGCGGTGTTGACCAGCGCCTCGCTGATGCCCAGGGCGAGCTGGGTGGCGTCCGG
>CAYNPY010000130.1:0-8233 GCA_964399195.1 uncultured Fibrobacteraceae bacterium | reverse complement strand
CAGGAGCGGCGGACAATCCGCAGGGCCGAAGGCCCGAGGACATTCCGCCGCTCCTGTCTGTGACGGCTTGCGACGCCTAGAAGATGCTCCAGAGCATCTGGTTGGTCACCTCGTGGTGGAACATGATCTCCGACCGCTTGATCACGTTGCCCATGTCCCGCGGGCAGCGGTGCGCGACCATCTCCTTCAGCTCGCCGTACTTCTGGTGCGGCACCTCGCCCAGCATCTCGCGCACCCAGGCGCTGCGGCGGTGGCAGCCGATGGCCTCGTAGATGTTGCCCGGCAGGACGCGCTTGCGGATGCGCTTGGGCGCCGGCGCGTCGGCGTCCGGCTCGGGGCCCTCGAAGCCCGTGCGCGCCAGCGCATAGATCACCAGGTACGGATTGGAGTCCGGACCCACCGAGCGCACCTCGATGCGCTGCCCGCCCTTGCCCGCGAGCGGGATGCGGATCATGCTGCTGCGGTCGGTCGCGCTGGAGGTGATCTCGTTCGGCGCCTCGAAGTGCGGGTCCAGACGCCGGTACGCATTCACGCTGGCGTTGAGGATCAGGCACAGGTCCTCGGCGTTGTGCAGGATGCGGCGGATGAACTGGTTGCCGAGCTGGGACATGTTGTCCTTGCCCTTGCCGTCCCAGAACAGGTTCTCGCCGTCCTTCGCCACGCTCATGTTCGTGTGCATGCCGCTGCCGTTGATGCCGGTGATCGGCTTGGGCAGGAAGCTGGCGGTCATGCCCATCGACTGCGCCACCTGGCGGCACAGCAGCTTGTAGAGCTGGATGCGGTCGGCCGCGATCAGCGCCGGCGCGTACTTGTAGTTCATCTCGAACTGCGAGGGGCCGACCTCCGGATGGTCCTTCTCGTTCTCGAAGCCCATCGCACGCTGCACCTCGGCCGAGGCGTCGATGAACTGGCGCAGCGGATCCTGCGGCAGGCTGTGGTAGTAGCCGCCGGTGGAGATCAGCTCGAACTTGCCGCGCTCGAAGTAGCCCCGCTCGGCGTCGCGGTGGGCGAACAGGAAGCCCTCGATCTCGGCCGAGACGTTCACCACGGTGCGGTCGCGCTTGTACAGCTCCTCGGTGTAGCGCAGCAGGCGGCTGCGGAAGTCCGCCTCGTACGGCGTGCCGTCCTGGTCCTGCACCTGGCCGAAGACCAGCACCTTGCCCGGGCCGAAGACGTCCGCCGGCATCCAGTAGAAGGCGCGCCAGTCGATGCCCAGGCGCAGGTCGCTCTCGGCGATGCGCGAGAAGCCGCGGATCGACGAGCCGTCGAAGGTCAGGGCGTCGGCCTTCAGCAGGAACTTCTTGTCGTAGTCCAGCATGTGCAGCCGGCCCTCGAGGTCGGTGAAGCACACGGTGACGGCCTTGATGCGCTTTTCCTTCTCGAGGTAGGCCCGGCGCTCGGCCTCGGCCTTCTCCATGGGGATCCACTGCTCCTGCCAGGCCTTGGACTGGAGGTTCAGCTCCTCGAGCTTCTCGTAGGGGATCTCCAGGAACTCGCGCAACGCCGTCTTGGACACGTCCATGGTCAGGGCTCCCTTGGTCAGGTGGAATGGGCCGTCCGGGCCGCTTCAGAAGATGATATCACTTATCATCGGCAATGTTAAGCTAAAATTCAGATATTTTCGGCGCGGTGGCGTTACATTTTTGCGCCGTTGCAGTTTGCAATGGGCATTTTATGCTTAAACGGATCACAAATAAGGATTCACTCAGGACGGCCAGCGGGCAGGCACCTACGGGTGCCAGCCCCAGCCGGGGTACCACCGGTTGACGATCATGTAGAACAGCACCGAATCGACCAGCAGGTGCAGCACCACGATGTACAGCAGCGAACCGGTCCGGCGGTAGGTCAACCCCTGGATCAGCGCGAAGGCGAAGATGACCGGCGGCCCCCAGCCGACGAACGCCATCTCGTGCAGGAACGAGGCGAAGAAGACGGCCTGCGCCAGGTTGGCCTCGCGGAAGCCGAAGCAGCGCGACAGCAGCACGAAGACGAAGTTGATGAACGCCAGTTCGTCCCAGATGCCGACGAAGTTGCAGCCCCAGAACAGCCGCCACATCGCCTCGCTGCGGTCGCCCTCCAGGGGCAGCGGCCAGCTGTGGTGCAGCGTCGGGGTCAGCACGTTGAAGTACAGCCACAGGAAGCCGAAGGCCAGGGCGAACCCGGCCGGCAGCCACAGCCACATGCGCAGCGACCATCGGCCGTTCAGCCAGCGGTAGTCCAGCGGTTCGCGCAGCCAGTAGCGGGCCGCCATCGCCGGCAGCAGCAGGATGCCCACGCCCAGCATCAGCACCAGTTCCAGCACGTGCGCGTCGGAGGTGTCGCCGTCGATGTTGGTGAAGAACAGGATGCCCACGGTCCAGGCCAGCAGCACCGTCGTGCGCGCCCACCGCGAATTCGGCTCGCGCCACCAGGCCAGGCCCACGCCCGCCGCCAGGGCCGCCCAGCCCGGCAGGTGCCAGGGCACGCCCGGCAACGGCGCGGGGTGCGACTTGAGGCCGATGACCAGGGCCATGGCCGCGGTGATCAGCCACAGGCTGACGCGGCGGACGGCGGGTACGGGAGGTTCGAAAACGATCGCCGGTTCAGTCATGGAGGACGGCGGCCGCGCCCTCGGCGACCAGCGCGGCGGGAGCGGTCGCGCCGGCGGTCGCGTGGCGGTCGGCATCCGCCCGCCGCGCCTGGCCGAACACGAAGACCAGGACCAGCAGCAGGGCCAGGACGAAGGCGGCGCGCTTGTCGCGATGACGGCTCATCGGGCAGGTCTCCGGTCTGCGAGGCAATTGCTCCTTCGTCTTCCTAATTAGCTCATGCGGGCCCGCTTGGCCAGCGCGAATTGCGGTTGTCAGGCGTCGGGCCGCGGTCCATTGTCGAGGGTGCGGGCCGGCAGCCCGCGGAGGACGCGCGTGCACCGGAAGTTCTGCCGACAGACAGCTCCCCGCCCCCTTTCCGGCTGTTGGGCCGCCGTCGCGCGCCTGGCGCCGCTGGCGGCGGCCCTGGCCGTCGCCGGCTGCGCGGGCGGCGCGGGCGGTCCCCCGCGGCCCGGTCCCGCGGCGGACCGGCCGCCGCCGCTGCCGGTGGCGTCCTGGCCGCAGGACCAGGCCGTCGGCGGCCCGGCCCGCGCGGACTGCGATCTGCCCACGGGGCCGGTCGCCGCAGGCGGCGAGTTCGTCTTCGCCGTCTTCGACAGCGTGCGGCCGCGGCTGGCGCCCGTGCCGCGCAACCGCGCCGAGCGCGTCGTCTTCGCGCAGCTGTACGAGACGCTGGTGCGCGTGGGCTGCGACGGCGAGCCCGCCCCGGGCCTGGCTGCGCAGTGGTCGTGCGGCGCCGACAGCACCATGTGGATCTTCACGCTCCGCGACGGCGCGCACACCTGGGACGGCGAACGGCTGACCGCCGTGGATGTCTGGCGCTCCTGGCAGGAGAACCGCGCCGCGCCCGTGGACGACGGCGCCTCGCCGTGGAACTGGTTCGATCCGCGCACCGGCTCGGTGTCGGTGTTGGATGCCCGTCGGCTGGCCGTGCGGCTCCCCGAACCGCAGCGGCGCTTCCCGCTGCTGCTGGCGCACCCGGCCACCGCCGTGGCGGTTCGGCGACCGGGTTGGCTCTGGCCGCTGGGCAGCGGCCCCTGCCGCCTGACCGCGGCCGACGGCGAGCCGCGCCCCGAGCTGCGCTGCCGGCCCAACCCCGATCATCCGCGCGCGCCGGTCTGGGCGGCCCTCGCGTTCCGGGTGCTGCCCGGACGGGCGGCGGGCGAACTGGCGACCGCGGACGGCCCGCCCGACCTGGTCTGGACGCGCGACCTGGCGGCGGTGCGGAGCTTGCTCGCGCGTCCCGAGTGGCGCGCGCGGGCCCTGCCCTGGGACCGGACCCACCTGCTGGTCTGCCCGCCCGATCTGGCCCGCGAGCGGGCGGCGGCCTGGTTCGCGGCCGCCGACGGCCTGGCCCCCGAGCGCGATGTGGCGGCGGTCTCGGCGCGCCGCTGGGACGCCCTCACGCTGCCGGAGGCGGCGACGCAGCGCTGCCCCCAGCTGAGCGGGCCGGTGGCCGCGGCGCGCGGAGACCTGGGCGACGCGCTGGCGGCGACGCTTGCCGCCACGCCGGCGACGATCGCCTACCCGCAGGACGACCCGGCCGCGCGCGAACTGGCCGCGCGCCTGGCGCTGCTGGCGGGCGGCGACGCGCGCGCGGTGCCGCTGACGCCGGCCGCCGCGGCGGCCGCGCCGCCGCGCGGCGCGGCCAGCGCCACGGTAGTGCCCATCCCCGAGTCGTACGCCGACGGCTGCCTGCAGATGGCCGCGCTGCTCGGGCGCGCCGCCTGGCTGCAGGACGCGGCGCTGGCGGGCGCGGACGCGGACATCGACGGCGCGCTGCTGCGGGCGGGACTGGCCCGTCCGCTGGCGGTCACGCGCGCCTGGCTGCTCACGCGCGACGGCCTGCAGGACGAGCTGGTCGGCGTGACCCTGCACTACGACGCCTGCCCCGATCTGGCCGGCCTGGGCCGGCGCACGGCCGGCGGGCGCGAATGATCCACCCCGACGACCACCACCAGGAGAACACGATGCCCCGTTCGTCCGCACTGCCGCTGCTGCTGGCCCTGCTCGCGGGCCTGGCGTTGATCCCCTGCGCGCCGGCGCGCGCCCACCAGCCGCCGCTGCTGGACTACCACACCGGCAGCTGGTTCCTGCCGCAGCCGCCCTCGGTGGCGGCCGGACCCGTCGGCGGGCTGTTCAATCCCGGCGCGTTCGCCCTGACCGACCGCGCCGGCACCGACCTGTGGTTCGACGATCGCGAAGGCCACCTCTCGTTCAACCGCTTCGGCTTCGCGGCCGGTCGGTCGTTCAACCTGGCGTTCAACCGCTCGCTGGTCGACTGGGCTGGCGGACGGGCGGCGGTCAACGACTGGCAGGTGGGCCTGGCCGGCGGCTCGCGCGCCGGCGCCCTGGGCCTGGCCTACCGCTGGTCCGGCGGCGCGCCCGCCCGCGAGCTGCGCGACCGCGCGCTGGTCCTGGGCCTGGTCAGCCGCCCCGCGCGCTGGCTCAGCTGGGGCGCCAGCCGCGCGCAGAGCCTGCAGGCCGACGCCGCGCAGAACGTCTTCGACCTGGGCCTGCGCCCTCTCGGCGCGCCGTGGTTGACGCTGTTCGGCGACTTCACCGTGGACGACGGCGTGAGTTTCGGCAGCGGCCGGTGGGGCGCCGGGCTGGAGCTGCGGCCGCTGCGCGGACTGCACCTGGGCGTGCGCGCGCGCGAGCACGCCGGCGGCGACGACCCGGACGTCGCCGTGCTGGTCGGCTTCAGCGGGCGCACGGGCCACTTCGCGGCGCAGACGCTCTTCGACCCGGACGGCGACGAGGTGATGACGACGTGGCTGGCGCGCTCGGCTCCGCCGTTCGCCGGCCGCGACGTGCCGCCGCTGTTCGCCCGCGGCGACACCTACGTGGCGCTGGACCTGCAGAAGCGCTCGCTCACCTACCAGAAGCACCGCTGGCTGGACGACGACCGCGTGGCCTGGCTGGACCTGCTGGCGCAGCTGGAGGCGGTCAGGGACGATCCGCGGCTGGACATCCTGGCGCTGAACCTGGCCGGCTTCGGCGGCCGGCCCTCGCTGCTGTGGGAGATGCGGCAGCAGCTGCAGGCGGTGCGCGACGCCGGCAAGCAGGTGGTGGTCTACCTGGACCGCGCGGGGCTGGCCGGGCTGTGCCTGGCCGCCGTCGCCGACCGCGTCGTGCTGGACCCGCAGGGCGACCTGGCGCTGCCGGGCCTGGCGCTCTCGCGCAGCTACCTGAAGGGGACGCTGGACAAGCTGGGGCTGGGCTTCCAGGAGCACCGGTACTTCGCGTACAAGAGCGCGGTCGAGACGCTCAGCCGCGACTCGATGAGCGAGGCCGACCGCGAGCAGCGCCAGCGCATCGTCGACATGGCCTACGAGGCCTGGCGCGACGGCATCGCCGCCGGGCGCGGCCTGTCGCCCGCCGCGGTCGACGCGGTGGTCGACAGCCTCGGCTTCCTGACGCCGCGGGAAGCGCTGGCCGCGGGACTGGTCGACGAACTGGGCCGCTGGGACCAGCTGCTGGAGTCGCTGCGCAAGGGCGGCGCGCGGCCGGGCCGCTGGCCCGAGTCGCTGCGCCGCGAGTACTGGGACCAGCAGTGGGGCGCCGCGGCGCGCATCCCGGTCGTCTTCCTGGTGGGCGACTGCGCGATGGACAGCGGCATCAAGGGACGCAGCAGCAGCGCATGGCTGCGCAAGCTGGCGGGCGACGCTTCGGTCAAGGCGGTGGTGCTGCGCGCCGACTCGCCGGGCGGCGATCCGCTGCCCAGCGACCTGGTGGCCGACGCCGTGCGCGCGCTCAAGGCCGCGGGCAAGCCGGTGGTGGTCAGCCAGGGCGACGTCGCCGCCAGCGGCGGCGACTGGATCAGCATGGACGGCACGCGCATCCTGACCGCGGCCGTGACCATCACCGGCTCGATCGGCGTCATCAGCGGCTGGCTGTGGGACGACGGGCTGGCGGCCAAGGCCGGCATCACCGCCGAGTCGGTGCAGCGGGGCCGCCACGCCGACCTCTACACCGAGATCGGGGTGCCCATGGTTGGCGGCCTGCCCCGCCGGCCGATGAACGACGAGGAACTGGCGCGCACCGAGCAGGTGATCCGCGCGATGTACGACCAGTTCGTGGCCGCCGTCGCCGGCGGCCGCGGTTTGGAGCCGGCCGCGGTCGAGGCGGTGGCGCAGGGCCGCGTCTGGATGGGCCCGGACGCGGTCGCGCGCGGGCTGTGCGACGGCGTCGGCGGGCTTGCCGACGCGATCGCCGAGGCGCGGCGCCTGGCGGGCCTGGCCCCGGGCGACGCGGTGGACGTGTTCGAGTACCCGCCGCGCCCGCTCATCCGCCTGCCGCAACTGGGGCCGCGCCTGGGCGCCTTCGCCGGGCTGGGCGCGCCCGGCGCGCTGCTGGATCTGGCGGCCGGCGCCGCCCGGAGGGTCTTGATCGAAGATGCGGACCTGGCCGACGGCGTGGACCTGGCCGGCGCGGGACCCGGCGTGGCGGACGCCGACCGCGCGTGGCTGGAAGCGGCGGGGCTGGGCGCGGCGGGGCTGGGTGCGGCGGGGCTGGCCGATCTGGAAGCGTCGTGGCTGGCGGCGTTCGGCCGCGAGCCGGGGCGTCCGCGCGTGGTTGTGCACCCGGACGAGTTGCCGGCGGGCTGGCGCCGGCTCGATTGACGGGCGCGACGCGGCGCCGGACCCGCGGGTTCAAGCAGGAGCGGCGGCCGTCCTGGCCGCCGCTTCGTTCGTTGACCTGCGGACCGGCTTCAGCGCGCCCAGCTCTGCGCCACCTCGTCCCAGTTGATCAGCGCGACCAGTTCCTGGAGCTCCGCGAGATCATCTCGCATGGCCGCCAGCAGCGCGCCGGCGCCGGCCAGCGTGCCGCCCCTGGCCAGCAGTTCCAGATTCAGCGCGGACGCGACGAACTTCCGCGCGCAGAAGTTGGAGGCGGCCCCCTTCAAACCGTGGGCCTGGATCGCGACGTCCTTGACCGCGCCCGCCGCGACGGCGCCGGCCAGGGTCTCCAGCTGAGCGGGGCCCGTCTGCACGAAGAGCGTCACGATCTCCTGCAGCAGTTCGGCGTCGCCGCCGAGGTTGCCCATGGCCTCGGCCAGGTTCATCACGCCGTCCAGATTCACGATGTCCTTCGCCATGTCCGGGTCCCCTGTTTCCCGTGCTCCGTTCGCGTCCTCTGCGCCCGGCTTATCGGCGCGGCGCGAGCGCGGTTGAGGCGAAAACGCGGGATCCCGCCGCTGAGGCGGGATCCCGCGCGCGCTTGTGAAGCGGACCATCGGCCCGCGTCAGGACTTCTTCGGACCGCCGCGCCCGGCGCCGCCCGGCGTCTTCTTGGCGGGCGGCGCCTTGCGGCGCGGCTCCTTCCCGGCGGGAGGCGCCGGCGTGTCTGGGGGCGTCGCCGCCTTGCGGGCGCGCCCGCCGGCTGCGCGCGGCTCCTTCGGTTGCCTGGCCGGCTTGGGCTCGCGGGGCTCCTTCGCCGGCTTGGGCGCGGACGCGGCCGGGGCGGCGTCGCCGGCGCCATCGCCCGGAGCCTTCGCCTTGGCTCCCTTCGCGCCGCCGCGACGGCGCGAAGCAGGCTTGGCCTCGCCGGCGGCGGGCGGCGGCGCGGCGGCCGGCGGCGGCGCGGGCGGCGCAACGGCCCCGGGGGCGCCGGACGCGGCGGCAGCCTGGTCCTCGCCCGCC
>CAYNPY010000129.1:2024-8452 GCA_964399195.1 uncultured Fibrobacteraceae bacterium | reverse complement strand
CGCTTCGCCGAGCTGACCGCCCACAAGCAGGGCCCCGGCCAGGAGCCGCCCGCCGTGCTGCTGCCGGTGGAACCGGCGCGCACGCCCACGGTATCCACCTCTTTCGCCCGTGAGCTGCTGGCGGCCGCGCTGGAGCGCCGCCTGACCGGCGGCGAGCTGCTGATCCTGTTCGAGGAAGCCTCGCTGAACGACCTGGGCGACACCGCCCAGCGCCTCCGGCTGCGGAAGACCGACCCGGCCATCGTCACCTACATCATCGACCGCAACGTCACCTACACCAACCTCTGCTACGCCGACTGCCAGTTCTGCGCCTTCAACCGGCACCAGGGCGACGGCGACGAGTACCTGCTGGAGATCGACCAGATCCTCGACAAGTGCCGGACCGTGGAGGAGGCCGGCGGCAACCAGATCCTGCTGCAGGGCGGCCACCACCCGAAGATGCGCCTGCCCTACTACGAGGACATGCTGAAGGCAATCAAGGCCGCCTGGCCGCGCATGTGGATCCACGGCTTCTCGCCCAGCGAGATCCAGCACTTCGCGCGGCTGAACGGCCTGACCCACCGCGAGGTGCTGTCCCGGCTCAAGCAGGCCGGCCTGGATTCGGTCCCCGGCGGCGGCGCCGAGATCCTCAGCGACCGCGTGCGCCGCCTGCTGGCCCCGGGCAAGACCATGTCCGCCGAGTGGATCGAGATCATGGAGACCGCGCACGCCGTGGGCCTGCCCTCCACCGTGACCATGATGTTCGGCCACATCGAGACCTATGCCGAACGGGTGGAGCACCTGCTGCGCGCCCGCGCCAGCCAGGACCGCACCGGCGGCTACACCGCCTTCATCCCCTGGACGTTCCAGCCGGCCAACACGCCGCTGCAGAACGACCCGGCCCTGCGCGAGGCCGTCGCCGCCCAGGGCTTCCTGGGCGCGGTGGACTACCTGCGCACCCTGGCCATCTCGCGCATCGCCCTGGACAACTTTCCCAACCTGCAGGCCTCGTGGGTCACGCAGGGCAAGGCCGTGGGCCAGCTGACGCTCTACTACGGAGCCAACGACCTGGGCAGCCTCATGATGGAAGAGAGCGTCGTCTCCAAGGCCGGCACCGTCCACCCGTTGACGCGGGTCGACCTGGACGAGATGATCACCGGCGCGGGCTTCCGGCCCGCCCTGCGCGACAACGGCTACCGGCTGCTCACCTGACCCGGGAAGGGCTTCCCTTGCGACTGGCCTCCGAAGGCCCCATCGGCTTCCGAGAGGAGCAATCATTCCGCTGGCTGCGCCTGCGGAAGCGGGTGTTCCAGTTTTTCCGTTACCCTGCGGGTCGCGTCAAGCCGGTCGTCTTCGTCGTAGGCTGCCAACGCAGTGGCACGTCGCTCATGCATCACCTGCTGCGGTTGGATTGGCATACGGTCACCTACGACGAGGAGAGTCCGCTGTCGGCTGCCGATCCGGTCGAGGGCCTGCGCTGGGCGCCTCTGCCGGAGGTCGTGCGGCGGATTTCGCGGGACCGCGCCGCGCTGGTGGCGGCCAAACCGCTGGTGGAGTCGCAGAACCTCGACCGCCTGCTGGACGCATTCCCCGGTTCGCGCGCGCTGTGGATGTACCGCGACTTCGGCGCCGTGGCGCGCAGCAACGTGAAATATTTCCCCCCCGGCACCAGCCACAGCGACCTGGCCCCGATACTGGCCGACGACCAGTCGAACTGGCGGGCCGAACGCCTTGGCGCCGGCGCCCGCGATCTGGTGCGGAGCCTGTACCGTCCCGACTTGACCGCCGTGGACGCCGCCGCCCTGTTCTGGTACGCGCGCAACAGCCTGCTCTTCGAGCGCGGTCTGGACGGCGACCCGCGGGTGCGCACCTGCCGCTACGAGCACCTGCTCGGCGACCCGGCGGGCGTCATGCGCGGCGTCTACGCATTCATCGGTCGACCCTGGCCGGGCGAGCGCATCATTCGCGACGTGGAACCCGCCACGGGACGCCCTGCGGCGCCGACCGCACTCGACCCGGCCGTCTCCGGCGCCTGCGCCGGCCTGCTGGCCCGGCTCGACGCGGCGCCGGGCGTGCGTCCCCGGGAGCACTCCGGCCCCTGATCCCCGGCCTTTCGGCCCGGCGATTGCGACCTGCTGCCCGGGTAGACAACCGGGCGCATGTGGCCTCGTGGCCGCCGCCGCCGCCGGAGGACGGAACGTGTTCAGGACCATGACCAACATCTTGTGCGGCAGCGCCTTGGCGATCGCGCTGGCCGCTTGCTCCTCGTCGACCGTGCCGACGGTTCCCGATCAGGCGCCGGTGATCCCGGTCGTCCAGCAGAATCCCTCGTTGCGGATTGCAGTGCTGGACCACCACCTGCTGGGCGATCTGAACGATCCCGCGGTCGTCGCGAAGTACGCCCGGGCGGACATCCTGATCACCCAGCCGGACCGCTTCTGGGGGAAGTCGGGCCTGGAGCGGAACATGGAGGCGCTGCGGGCGGCCAACCCCGACATCCGCATCCTCGGCTGGTTCCGCTCCAAATGCGTGCGCACCGAGTGGGCCGCCTACACGCCGCAGCAGCAATCATACGACCTTGATTTGTACAACGCGGCGCGCCCGTACTTCAGCTATACCACCACGGGCGACACGCTGCAGGACTGGCCCGGCGTGGCGCTGTTCGATTTCACCAATCCTGACGCGCGCGCCGCGATGCTCGACGTGTTCGAGCGCTACCAGCATACGTCCTCGGCCAAACTGGATGGCGTCTACTGGGACTACTTCAACCCCGAACTCTGGATCTCACCCGACGTCGACACCATGGAAGGGGAGCCGGACATCGACGGGGACGGCAATCCCCACTTCTCGGACGCGGACGAGATCGCAGCCTTTCGCGATGCACAGGTGGACTGGATCAATGAGATGCGCGCCCGCCTGGGCAGCGACTTCATCCAGGTCGCCAACGGTACCCGGGCGCTGCGCGACTCGACCTTTGCCGGGCTGCTGGACGGCATGAACTACGAGATCTTCCCAAACGTCGGCTTCAACACGTCGACGCCCTATCGCGCTGCCCTGGATCCGGGTGTCTTCAACAACCTGTGGGCCGCCCGCAACTGGCTGCGCACGGCGAATGGCGGACCGTGGCAGATCCTGGAGAACGTCTGGATCCCCTACATGATGGACCAGAACCACGTCACGCGTCCGATCAACCTCGGCGACATGCACAGGGCAATCGCGCTGCTGACGGGATCGACCGTCATCCATTATGACCTGACCGGCCAGCACCACGCGGGCCTGCCCGACGTGGAGATCAATCTGGGCGAGCCGCTCGGCGGTGTCACCATCGAAGGGAACCTCTACACGCGGCAGTTCGCCGGCGGCAAGGTGACCCTCACCATGGGCACGGGAACCTACCCGATGGGCTACTCGTTCCGCATCGACCGCACGGGCGAGACCGGTGGCGACGAGGTCCTGCTCAACGCCATCGCGCCGGGCTATATGTACCCGTAGCCGCGTCGGGCCGGATTGACCGCCGCGCCGGGGTGCCCTAGCATCACCCCGGCGCCGGCGTTTGCCGGCGCGCGCCGCGATGGTGCGCAACCCACTGGAATCGGTAAGGAGCCCGCGATGTCCGATCCGGAAGACCCCATGGTCCATCTCGAGCACGCCGACGCGCGCATCATCGTCGAGGGCTCCGGCGGCGGCGAGCGCCTCGTCACGGTGAAGCCTCATCGACCCGGGCTGCATGTGCAACGCAGCCCGTGCCGCACCCGGTACCCGGACGATCTCATCCGGATGATTCTGGAGGTCAAGGGACCCGGCTATGTCTGCGACGAGATCGCGCGCGACGAGGATCCCGCCTACGCCGGTCTGAACATTGAAATCGGGCTTTTCAGCTACCTGGAACCGGCTCGGTTTGCCGGCCGGCGCCTGTTGGATTTCGGCTGCGGCTGCGGGTCGTCGACGATGGTGCTGGCCCGTCGGTTGCCGGACACCCGGATTGTGGGTGTCGAACTGCTGCCCCAGAGCCTGGCGATCGCGCGCCGCCGCGGACTGCATTACGGGCGTCCGGACCTCGAATTCCTGCAATCACCCGATGGATTCACACTGCCCTCCGGCCTCGGCACGTTCGACTTCATCGTGATGAACGCGGTCTTCGAGCACCTGCTGCCGGACGAGCGCGGCCGGGTCATGGCCCAGCTCTGGCAGTCGCTGCTGCCGGGTGGCGTCCTGTTCCTGCAGGAGACCCCCAACCGCTGGTGTCCGGTCGAGATGCACACGACGGGGCTGCCGCTGCTCAATTACGTCGGCGATGGACTGGCCCTGAAGTGGGCGACGACGCGCTCCCGGCGCGTGCCCGCCGGCAGCTCCTGGGCGCACCTGTTGCGGGAGGGCATCCGGGGAGGTTCGGTGAAGGAAATCCTCGCCTGCTTGCCGCCCGCTGAAGGGCGACCGCGGCTGATGCGGCCCATCGCGCCGGGTGTGCGCGGGCAGGCCGACCTGTGGTACCTGGGCTCCGAGCGGCGCCACGGCCCGAGCCGGGCGAAGCGGGCGGCCCGCTTCGTGCTTCATGCCGCCCGCTCGGTGACTGGCCTGGACTTCACGCCGGAGCTGGCGCTGGCCATCCGGAAGGACCCGGCCCGCAGGTGAGACCCTGGCAGAATCCGACGTGCCGTGGTACCATAAGGCAAAAAAATGGGCGGTTCGGGCAGCAGGTTCCCGCAGTCGTTGCGGGCGTTTCACGGGGGTTGGTGTGAAGGCAAGGCTCGGGATCCTGGCAGCAGTCCTGCCGACTATCGCGCTGTGCGTGGCCCGCGCATCGGTGGCGGCGCCCCCGGTGGTCACCAACGTTGTGATCGCGCAACGCACGGACGGCAGCGGCCTGGCGGACATCACGTACGACCTGGTCGACCCCGACTCGCCGGCGGTGGCCGTCGCCGTGCAGATGTCCGCGGACGGCGGCGCCTCCTGGGACTTCCCGGTCGTGCAGGTGAGTGGCGACCTCGGCACGGGCATCGCGCCGGGCCCAGGCCGGCACATCGTCTGGGCGCCAGGTGCGTTGCCCGTGGGACTGGATATGCCCCAGGTTCAGGTGCGCATCGTCGCCAGCGACGAAGGCATCGTTCACAAACCGCATTCGCCGCGCAACGTCGCGATCACCGATTGGAGCGCCATCAACTGGTCGCTGCCGGCCAATCTCGAGAAATACGCGCGCGCCGATGTCTTCCTTGCCATGTCCGCGGCGCTGTGGAGTTCCCAGTACCGGAACCAACCCATCATCGCCGGCATGAAGGCCATCAACCCCGACCTGAAGGTCATCGGCTACATCTCGGCGAAGACCGCGCAGCTGTCCGGCGCCCCACCGAGCGCCAATGCCTTTTGGCACGCCTGGTACAACGCCACGCGCCCCTATTGGGTCTGGACGACGGCCGGCGACACCGCGCAGGACTGGCCCGGCAACGTAATCGTCAACATCCTGGATCCGGACTGCCGAGCGGCGATGATTGCAACGGTGCTCGACTTCCAGCGCAACTCGGCCAACCAACTCGACGGCGTGCTCTGGGATTACTTCAACCACTCGCTGTGGGTCTACACCGGCATCACGAACGTCATCGGTGATCCGGACATGGATGGCGACGGCATCGGCCACTGGTCCGACCCGGACGAACTGGTTGCCTACCGCGCCGCGCAGGTCGATCTGGTGACCGCCCTGCGCGACTCCCTCGGCGAGGGCTTCATCCAGGTTTTCAACGGGCAGCGCGCCTACAGCGATTCGACCTTTGCCGGCTTGGCCGACGGCGTCATGTACGAACTGTTCCCCACCTTGGGCTTCCCGCAGCCGAACATGCGGAACGCGCTGAACCCATCGTTCACGCACAACCTCTACGCCATCCGCAACCGACTGCGCACGCAGGCCGGTGGGCCCTACGTCGTCATGTCCAACCCCTGGCGTAACCAGTACGTGGACCAGAACGGCCAGATCAAGCTGCTGCTGACGGGCAACCAGTTCCGCGTCGTGGCCATGCTGATGGACGGCTACGCCTCGTGGAACACGGAGAGCGGCTCCACCTTCAGCTACATCTACGGCTGGACCGACAACGACATCTGCGTGGGCGAGCCGCTGGGACCGCCCGTTTACGACGGCAATTTCATCCGCCGCGACTTCCAGTACGGCCGCGTCGAGCTGGAATGGAAGAACGGCAGCTATCCCGACCCCTTCAAATACAAGGTCTGGTCTCTGGGCCAGCTCGTGGAAGAGCTGCGCGTCCCCTATCATTTTCCGTGACGGTTGTGAAGGGACTCCCGGGGACTGTCCTCGCGCCTTCGGCGCTGCGGATCGTCGCCGGGAGTCCCTTCACAACCGCCACGGGAAGCGGTAGGGGATCCGCAGTTCCTCCGCGCCATGCCGCGTCCTGCCCGCACGCATGTGCGGGGCGGCCGGTGGCGCTACATCGCCAGCCACCCCA
>CAYNPY010000129.1:0-2014 GCA_964399195.1 uncultured Fibrobacteraceae bacterium | reverse complement strand
GACAGTCCCCGGGAGTCCTGTTCAGGCAACCACGCGCTACAGCGCCAGCCAGTTGTCTCCGTAGATGCGTCTCGGGAAGAGGCGCGGCGCCAACCCATAGAGGAACTGCCGCTGCTTGAGCGCCTGGTGGCTGGCCTCGTGCTGCCCGCACACCGTGCGCAGGTACGCCTCCAGCGTGTAGATCTGGATCTCCACGGGGAAGCGGTAGGGGCGGTCGGCGCCCTCCGGCTGCACCAGGATGTCGATGTCGCCCTTGAAGACCTTGTAGGCGCGGCTGCTCCAGACGTTCAGCTCGGAGCCCGCGGTCTCCAGGCTGGACAGCGTGTCGGTCACGTTGCGCCAGCCGAACGGCGTGCCGAGGCACGAATCCAGCAGCACCAGCAGGTCGCCCAGCGCCTCGTTGTCCGCCACGATGAACATGGCGCCGATGATGTCGCCCAGCTCGGCCGGGTTGTTGATGCCCTTGCGGATCATCTTCGACAGCACCGGCCCGCTGGTCTCCTGGCGCAGCTCCGCCCAGCGCTGGCGCTCGACCACGCGGTGCGAGCCGTCGTCCACCAGTTCGAAGCTGACGGGGGCCACCGAGCGCTTGAACCGGCAGTTGTAGTACAGGATGTCCAGGGCCAGCGAGCGCCCGTCCTGCGCCTTCTCGACGAAGGTCGAGCGGAAGTTCCAGCGCATGTCGCCCGGTGCGGGCCGCGACGTGTACTCGATGTGCGCGCCGTCGGGTCCCAGCCGGTAGCCCACGGTCAGGTCGTGGATCTGCTTCGTGTGGCTCCAGAGGCCCTCGTTGAGGATGTCCTCGAACAGGCTCTTGTGCAGGTGGCCGTCCTGGATGTTCCGCGACTGCTCGATCTGCAGCAGCAGCTGCGCCAGGCACAGCTTGCGGCGGGCCTCGAAGCGGACGCGTTCGCCGGCGCCATGGATGGAGATGCCCATCAGGTCGCGCAGGTCGTCGCACTGGGTGACCAGCTCCAGCGGCGCCACCGCCCGGCGCGAGTCCGGCGGCAGCAGCTCGATCGTGGCGGCCAGGTAGACGTCGGCCTCGTGCAGGTAGCCGGCGGTGGCGGCGCGCAGTTCGGGGAAGGTCATGCAGACCCCGCCGTCCAGGTTGGCGGGGCAGAAGAAGCGGGACATCTCCTGCGCATAGGCCTGGTCGCTGCGCAGGATGCGCCGGAACGTCAGCCGCGTGAGCTGGCCCAGGCGCGAGCCGCGCGGCGGGAACCGTGGGTCCAGCAGGGGGTGGGCATCGTAGTCGACGGCCCACGGATCGCTGCCGCGACCGGCGGCGCCGACGGCCAGGCCGTCGGTCACGCGCCGGTGCGGATGCCCGTCGCGCGCGCTCAGACCATCTCCAGCACGCGCCGCAGATCGGCTTCGATGTCCTCGTATGTCTCGCAGCCCACGGCCACGCGCACCAGGTCGTCGCTGATGCCGGCCGCCTGGCGCTCGGCCAGCGGCACGCCCGCGTGTGTCATGCTGGCGGGATGTTCGATCAGGCTCTCGATGCCGCCCAGGCTGACCGCGAGCGTGGCCACCTCGACGTTGTTGATCACGACCTTGCCGGCCTCCAGGCCGCCCTTGACGCCGAAACTGAGCACGGCGCCGCCGCCGCGCATCTGCCGCCGGCCCAGTTCGTACTGCGGGTGGCTCTCCAGGCCCGGATAGCGCACCCAGGCCACCTTCGGGTGCTTCTCCAGGAAGGCGGCCAGCTGCATCGCGTTGGCCTGGGCGCGCTCCATGCGCAGGCCCAGCGTCTTGACGCCGCGCAGCACCAGCCACGCCTGGTGCGGGTCCATGGTGCCGCCGAAGTTGGTGTGCACCTTGCGCAGCCGCGCCAGCACGTCCTTGTCCTTCGCCACCACCATGCCGGCCACCACGTCGGTGTGCCCGTTGATGAACTTGGTCATGCTGTGAAGGACGATGTCCGCCCCGAGTTCCAGGGGGTTCTGCAGGTACGGCGAGGCGAAGGTGTTGTCCACCACCAGCAGGGCGCCCACGCCGTGGGCGATCT
>CAYNPY010000128.1:0-8476 GCA_964399195.1 uncultured Fibrobacteraceae bacterium | reverse complement strand
GACGACGCGGCCGGCCTGGCCATCAGCGAAGGCCTGAAGTCGGACATCCGGGCCCTGGACCAGGCCGCCCGGAACGCCGCCGACGGCATCTCGCTGATCCAGACGGCGGAAGGCTCGCTGGACGAGGTCAGCAACATCCTGCAGCGCATGAAGGAACTGGCCGAGCAGTCGCTGAACGGCACCCTGTCGGACACCGACCGCGGCTACCTGAACGCCGAGTTCAGCGCGCTGAGCTCCGAGATCAACCGCATCAGCGACGGCGTCGACTTCAACGGCGTCAAGCTGCTGGACGGCTCGGGCGGCTCGGTGGGCATCCAGGTGGGCATCGGCACCGGCGCCAGCGACAGCGTGGCGATCGACCTGGGCGACGATCTGGACGCCACGGGCCTGGGCCTGACGTCGGCCATCAGCTCGGCCTCGGGCGCCACCGCCGCGATGGACGAGATCGACGGCGCGATCGCGACCGTGACCGCTGCCCGCGCGGACTTCGGCGCCATCCAGAACCGCCTGGAGAGCTCCATCCGCAACATCAACATGACGTCGGAGAACCTGGCGGCCGCCAACAGCCGCATCCGGGACGTGGACATCGCGCAGGAGACCTCGCGCATGACCTCGTACCAGATCCTGCAGCAGGCGGGCGTCTCGATGCTGGCGCAGGCCAACATGAGCAGCAGCCTGGCGATGGCCCTGCTGGGCTAGTCCGCCGGTCCGCGAGGGGGTCCCGCTTCCGGCGGGACCCCCCACCCTCCCCCCGCCGGGAGGGGCAAGGAGAGGTGGCATGGGCACGATCCAGACGATCCAGGAGAGCGCCACGCCCCGGCCGGCGGGCCGCGGCGGCGCCCAGACCCGCGAAACGAATGTCCCGGCGGCCGGCCCCGCGCCCGCCGCGCCCGCGCCGGCCATCGACGCGGACGCGGCCCGCGAGCTCGCGCAGCAGGTCCAGGAGGCCCTCGAACGCGCGGCGCCTGTCCCGCACGAGATCGCCTTCCGCCGCGACGAGGCGACCAACGGCTTCGTCATCGAGGTCCGCCATCCGGACGGTTCGCTGGTCCGTCAGTACCCCCCGGAAAAACTGCTAAACCTCCGCCGCAAGCTGGACGAACTGTCCGGCATGGTCATCGACGAGATGACGTGACGGAGCGCAGGCGGGTCGACGGATCGACAAGCTGTCTGTAACCGGGGAGCCGATCATGTCGACCGTTTCGTTCTCCGGCCTGGCCTCCGGGCTGGACACGGGTTCCATCATCTCCCAGCTGGTGGAGCTCAAGCGCGCCCCGATCTACCGCCTGCAGAAGGACAAGAAGGCCTACCAGGACCAGATCAGCGCGCTCGGCACGCTCAAGACGAAGCTTCTCGCCGTGCAGACGGCCGCGCGCAAGCTGGACACCGCCAGCGAATTCGCCTCGGCCAAGGCCACCTCCAGCGTCACCGACGCCCTGACCGCGACGGCCTCCGGCACCGCGGCTCCCGGCCAGTACGACATCGTCGTCAAGACCCTCGCGACGGCGCAGAAGATGCAGTCGCAGGCCTACGCCTCCAAGCTGGACAACGTCGGCGCGGGGACCATCTCGGTCACCATGGGCGGCGAGACGAAGTCGCTGGAGCTCGTCGGCGTGACGACGCTCGAGGGGCTCGCCGGGCTGATCAACGACAACTTCGAGGGCGTCTCCGCCGCGGTGATCAACACCGGCGCCGCGACCAACCCCTACATCCTGAGCGTCAGCGGCGCCGAAGCGGGCACGGCCAACTCCTTCACTCTGGACCTGTCCGGCCTGAGCGGCGGCGTCCCCCCCGCGCTGACCCAGACCAGCGCGGCCGCCGACGCCACCCTGACCGTGGACGACATCGACGTCGTCGCCACCAGCAACACGCCCAACGACATCATCAGCGGCCTGACCCTCAACCTCCTGCAGGCCGACGCCGGCCGGCACATCACGGTCACCGTCGAGCGCGACACCGCCGGCATCGCCGCGAAGGTCAAGGGCCTGGTGGACGCCTACAACGACCTCCAGGCGTACCTCGACAAGCAGACCGGCGCCGAGGGCGGGCTCAAGGGCAACGCCGCCGCCCGCACGGTCGAGAGCCGCGTCACCAGCCTCATGAGCTCCGGGCTGACCGGCGGTCTCGGGGACGTCACGCTGCTGTCCCAGATGGGCATCACCCGCGGCGAGGACGGCGCGCTGAGCTTCGACGAGTCGAAGTTCCAGGAGGTCCTCGGCGAGGACTTCGGCGGCGTGCGCGACTTCTTCATCAACCGCGAGGGCAACGTCGGGAAGGCCTACCTGCTGGACCAGGCGATCAAGGACATGACGCGCAGCACCGACGGCCTGTTCAAGATCTCGACCGATTCGCTCAACCAGCGCATCAAGAGCGCCGACGGCAGCATCGAGCGCTATGAGCGCAGCATCGAATCCTACCGGGCCACCCTGCAGCGGCGCTTCACCGCCATGGAGCAGATGGTCTCCCAGCTCCAGGCGCAGGGGAACTCCCTCGGCAGCATCGTCTACCGTTCGTAACCGGGAAGGCTGAACAGATGTACGGCAATGTCGGTGTGCGGCGCTACCGCGAGACGGACCTCGGGACGATGACCCGCGAGAGGATGGTCGTCCTCCTCTACGAAAAGATGATCAGCGACCTCGAGGAAGCCCTGCGCGCGCTGGAGACGGGCCAGCAGGCGACGTTCACCCAGCGGGTGAACCACTCGCAGCGCATCGTGGCGGAGCTGCGCGGGGCGCTCGACCATGCCGCCGGCGGGGAGATCGCCCGCAACCTGGAGGCCATCTATGACTTCCTGTTCCGCGAGCACCTGAGCCTGCTGGTGGACCGCGAACCGCGCCGGGCCCGGGCCTGCATGGACGTGCTGCGGCCGCTGCTGGAGGCCTGGCGGCAGGTCGCCCTCGGCGCCGGCGCCGCGGCGGCCGCCGCGCGCGCGCGCGGCGCCGCTGGCCCGGATCCTGCTGCGCCCCGCCCGGGCGGCGAGGCCGGCGAGGCCGCGCCGTCGCGGCCGGCCGCAACCGAGGCGGCCGCGGGCCGCAGCGGACTTCTCTCGGTCTCGGCGTGACATGCACCTGACCGACGCGATCCGGCTGAACGAGGAGCTGACGGCCGCCCTGGCCGGGGCGCTGGCGTCCGCCGACGACGAGGCGGCCGCCGCTCTCCTGGCCCGCCGCCAGGAAGCCCTGACGGCTCTGGACGGGGCCCTGACGGCGGCGGGGGCCGCGGCGCGGACCGCGCACCGCGCCCGCCTGGAGGCGCTCCTGGCCGCGGACCGCGACCTGCAGGCAGCCGCCGGCACGGCCCTGGCGGCGGCCGGCGAGGCGCTGGCCGTCCAGGTCGCCGCCCCGGGTCGCCCGCCGGCCGGCGACGGCCAGCCGCGCCACGCCTGCCTCGACCGCCGCGCCTGAGGCCGCCGTCGTCCGGTCGGAACGAAAAAACTCCCCGTCCGGGGAGTTTCTTCATTGCGTGGGCCGTCGGGGAGCCGTTCCGGCGCCCGGCCGCGACCGCGATCGCCTACTTGGCGCCGTCGACCTTGCGCGCCTTCCGGCGGATCGCCTCGAGATCGACCTTCTCGGACGCCGCGGCGCCGAGGGTCGTGCTCTTGATCTCCTCGTAGATCTCGTGCCGGTGCACGGGGATGCTGCGCGGCGCGTCGATCCCGATCTGGACCTGGTCCCCGCGGATGTCGACGATCATGATCGCGATGTCGTCGCCGATCATGATCTTCTCGTTGCGCTTGCGGCTGAGGATGAGCACGGGACCTCCCTGTCCAGTTTCGAGCCGGCTCCGTCCGCTGAACCCGGCTCAGGCCCCGACGACCTCACAGGCCCCGGCGGTCATCCGCAGGGCCCCCGAGGCGGTCGGCACCGTCTGGGCCGCATTGTCCGGGGTCTGGCCGGTTACGGCAAGCTCAAATTTACGGTAGTCGATCTCCTGCCGCAGGCTCCAGCGGGGGTCGTCCAGGGTCAGCTGGAGGCCCAGCCGGGTGTCGGTGTCCACCACCAGCGGCGCCATGAGGTTGCCCGTGACCAGGACGCCGCCCGGGTGGATGGTCGTGATGACCAGCACCGTCAGGGCCGCGGGGTCCTCGTTCCGCAGGCGCCGGCAGGCGCTGGCGGGGAGGTCGAACTCGTAGCCGTCGTGGAACAGCCAGGCGTGGCTGACCGGGACGCCGAAATCGGCCCGGTCCAGCGACTGCAGCCAGCGCATGGGGATGTCGTCGCCCATCTCCAGGAGCAGCCAGTTGCGCAGGCGGGGCATGCCGACCAGGCCGTCCGGCAGGTGGATGACGTCCTGCTGCTGGTAGTCCAGCTCCCCGAACCGCACCGTCGTGAACTTCGGCATCACAGGCTCCTTGTCGATCGCGGCTTTCCCGGCCGCCCCTGGTTAACGCAAGTACTGCATCAGGTTGGTCTGGTAGAGCCGGCTGGCCACCAGCAGGCTCGCCTGGTACGTCGTCTCGGCCCGGTTGAGGTCGGCCGCCACCTTCGCCACGTCGATGTCCTGCTCCAGAGACAGGTTCGCCCGCAGCCGCTCGTCGCGCTGCCGCAGGATCCCCTCGGACCAGTCGAGGCTGTTCTGCCGCCCGCCTGTCTTCACCAGCAGGCGCTGGATCATGTCCTCGAGCGCGGAGATCTCGTTCGCGGCGCCGCGGATGGCTTCCTTGTCGCCGCGCTCGAGCGCCGCCCGCAGGTCCTCGAGCATCCCGAACAGGCGCACTGGCCCGCCCTGGCCGGTGAGGCCCAGCGCGCTGGCGGAATCGGCGGCGTCCCCGTTGGCCAGCACGAAGATGTCGGTGCCCCCGGCCGTGACCAGCAGCGAGGAATCGCGGATGGTCACCTCCATCCCGGGCACGGTCGCCGCGAAGGCGGCCTGCACGTCCCCCAGCGTCGCGGCGGCGCTCAGGTCGACGCTGTGCGTCTGGCCCTGCCAGGTCACCGTGATGGTCCCCAGCGGGAGCTTGCCGCCGAGGGCGGCGATGTCCGTCAGCAGGGTGCCGGGACCGGCGGCCGGGCGCACGTCCCGCCCGACGAGCAAGCCGCCCGCGGACGTCGCATTGATTCCCAGCGCGGCGGCGGTGCCGCCGCCCTGGGCCTCGCCCACCGTCAGCGGGCCGGTGCCGGCGAACGTCAGCGCCGAGCCGTCGGCGCTCAGGGACGCCGTGACCGCGCCGCCGGTGCCGGTGGTGATGGCGCTGGTGACGTCGCCCACGGTGACGGCCGCGCTGAGGTCGATGATCCACAGGTTGCCGTCGCCGTCGCCGATCGAGATCGCGCCGCGCTGCCACCCCTGGCCCAGGTTGAGGTCCGCCAGCGGGGTCGCCGGCTGCAGGCGGGGCGCCACGTCCACGCGCCCGCCCAGGCTGGCGCTGCGCGCGCCGATGAACGCGTCACCGGTCAGGTTGACGGCCATCGTCGAATTGGGCCCCGTGCGCGAGAGCACCTCGCCGGAATCGCCCTGGTACAGCACGGTGTCGCCGCTGCGCACGAAGGGCGGCGTGAACAGCTGGCGGCCGGCGAAGATGTAGTTCCCCTCGACGTTCGCGTTGAGCACGTCCAGCAGGCGGTTGATCGTCTCGTCCACTTCCACCACCGCCGTCCGGTTGGACGACAGGGCGGAGGATTCGCGCAGCACCAGTTCGCGCACCTGCGCGAGGGTGTCGCTGACGCTCTGCAGCGCGGTGTCGGTCGCGTCGACGATGGTCCGGCTGCGGCTGACGTTGGACAGGTACTCCGAGTTGTTGGCCAGAAGGGAGTTGTAGCGCTGGATGGCGCCCACGGCGCGCGGGTCGTCGGCGAAGTCGTTGATCCGGCGCATCGACCCGGCCATGCGCTGCTGCTCGAGCAGGTTGCCGAGACCCCGGTTGAGGTCGCCCAGGAGGATCGACGCCATGTAGCTGTCGGTGATGCGGATGTTCATCGCGCCCTCCCCCCTAGACCATGTTCATGAGCGTGTCGTACATGGACTGGACCGTGGTCACGACCTTGGCGGCGGCGACGTAGGCGTTCTGGTAGCGGACCATCGAGGCGCCCTCCTCGTCCAGGCTGACGCCCGCGACGCTGGCCAGCTTGGCCTCCAGGGTGGCGACGACGGCCCGCTGGTTCTCCACCTTGAACTCGTAGGAACTGCGGTTGCTGGCCAGCTCCGTCAGGAGCGCGCGGTAGACGTCGTTGACCGTCCGCGAGTCCCCGGCGCCGCTGCTCAGGTTGCCCAGGTTGGCGATGGCCAGCGCCAGTTCGTTGTCGCCCGGCGCGGTGGTGCGGCCGGCGGCCACCAGGGACGAGTCGGCCAGGATCTCCGCGTTGACCGCGATGGTGTGCAGGTTGTCGCCGGTGAAGAACTGCAGCCCGCTGCCGGCCGCGGTGCGGCCCTGCGTGTGCAGCCGGTTCACGTCCTCGATCAGCTTGCGGGCGACGGCGTCCAGCTGCTCGCGGACGCCGGCCACGTGCACGTCGCGGGCGCTCAGCAGGCCCTCCAGGCGCCCCATGGACAGGGACACGGCCTGCTTGTTGTCCCCGGTCACGACCATCAGGCGGTAGCCGTCGCCGGTGCGCTCGTAGCGCGTCTCGAACAGGGTCACGCTGTCGCGGGTCACCATCGTGCGCCCGGCCAGGATGACGTCCTTGGTGCCGTCCTCGCGCTCGTGGATCGAGACCTCGGCGATCTCCGACACCCGGCTGATGAGCAGGTCGCGCTGGTCGCGCAGGTCGTTCGCCGCGCCGCCGCCGGCCTCGGCGGCCATGATCTCCCGGTTCAGCTCGGCGACCTGCGTCAGCAGGCGGTTGAGGTTGCCGATCTCGAGCTCGATGCTCGCCTCGATGTTCGTCTCCAGCGCCGTGAGGCTCTCGTCGATCGCGTGCATGTCGTCGACCAGCGCCTTCGCGGCGGTGACGACGCCGTCCTTCAGGTTGAGCGAGATCGTCGGCTGCGCGAGATCATTCCAGGCGCCGAAGAAGCGGGTGAGCGCCTCGCCGAGGTGGTCGTTGTCCACCGAGCCCATGATCGACTCGACCTCGGTGAGGGCGGAATCCACCGAGGCGAACGACTGCCCGCGCGCGGTCTGCGAGCGCAGGTTGGCCAGGACGAACTCGTCCTGGATGCGCCGGATCCCGGCCACGTCGACCCCGCGCCCGATCGCGCCGACGGCGGTCATGTCGGGCCGCCGGGCGGCGAACAGCACGTCCTGGCGGCTGTAGCCGGGCGTGTTCGCGTTGGCGATGTTGTGGCTGGTCGTGGACAGCCCGGCCTGCGCGGCGAACAGCGCCGACAGGCTCGTGTCCATGATCGAGTTGAGGCCCGGCATGGCGCCCTCCTAGGCTTCGCGGACGAGCACGCCGCCCGGCCCGCGATCGGTCTGCCTGGCGTCGCCGCGGTACCGCCCGCTCGGATCGGCCATGACGCAGCGCTTGAAGATCTCCGCTTCCTCGTTGGCCAGCTCCAGGCAGAACTCGGCCAGCTGCCGGTTGAGGGCGTTCTGCCGGGCCAGCTTGCCCGCCGTCTGGCGGATGGCCCCCAGCAGGGCCCCGATCTCGGCGCGGCTGCCCGCCCCGGCGTAGTCCAGCAGGTCGCCCACCCGGCCCGGCGGCACGGCCACGCCCAGCCGCTGCCCCAGCGCCGCGACCAGCCGCTCCCGTTCCAGGCGGGCGCGGTCGGCGGCCGGGATCCAGCGGCCCCAGTCGCGGGCGTTCGCGGCCAGGCGGTCGACATCTTGCCGCTGCATGTACGAATTCTGCCGCCAGGCCAGCCGCAGCAGCCGGCGGTAGTGGGTCAACTCCCGGCCGAGCAGTTCGGCCAGCTGGCGGGCTTCGTCCGCCTGGAGCAGGTTCGCGGCGTTGCGCATGGTCCGGCGACCTCTCGGCTCGAAGGTGGCGATCGGCGTCATGGCCTGTCGTTATCCAGTTCCGTGCCAGCGCGCAGGCGCTCGTAGCGGTCCAGGACGCGCGACACGTAGGCGCGGGTCTCCGGGAAGGGCGGGATCCGGCCGCCGGCCCGGTCCACGTTGCCCGGCCCGGCGTTGTAGGCAGCCAGGGCCAGGTCCAGGCGTCCGCCGAACCGCCGCAGTTGTTCCGCCAGGTAGCGCGAACCGCCGCGCAGGTTTGCGGCGGGGTCGGTGGCGTCGGCCACGCCCAGATCCCGCGCGGTGCCCGGCATGAGCTGCATCAGGCCGCGGGCGCCGACCCGCGAGCGGGCCGCGGGATCGCCGCCGGATTCCTCCATCACCACCGCCAGGACCAGGCGTGGGTCCAGACCGCTGGCGCCGGAGGCCGCTTCGATGTGGTCGCCGAATCGGCGGACGGTGTCCGCTTCGGCGGCGCGCAGGGGCGCCGAAGCCAGCCGGCGGTCCACCGGCAGCAGGCCCGGACGCGGCGGGGGCGGCGCGCCCGCAGGCGCCTGGGCGATTGCCGGCGCCGGCGGCGCCGGCGGCGGGGACGCGGCCACGGCCAACGCCGGCGGCGCGGGCGCGGACGCGGGCAGTCCC
>CAYNPY010000127.1:0-8534 GCA_964399195.1 uncultured Fibrobacteraceae bacterium | reverse complement strand
CGCTTCTGGGCGTCGCAAAGCATACGGCCGCCCTGTGGGCCGCCCCCGAGCGTATTAAGCGAAAACCGACAAGACACAACCGATTTGACGCGGTATTTCGCGAGAACGACCGCGTCAACCGCCGGCGCGCCGCCGACCTCGCCGCCCTGCTTACGCAGGTGCGCGAGCGCGGCGGCGCCCGCGCCCGTCAACGGCACCGCGAGCAGGGCAAGATGCCGGTCCGCGACCGCATCGAGGCCCTGCTCGACCCCGGCACGCCGTTCCTCGAACTGTCGCCCCTGGCGGCGCACGGGCTCTACGACGGCGAGGCGCCGGCCGCCGGCCTGGTCACCGGGATCGGGCGCGTTCACGGCCGCCAGGTCATGGTCGTGGCCAACGACGCCACCGTGAAGGGCGGCACCTACTACCCGCTGACGGTGAAGAAGCACCTGCGCGCGCAGGAGATCGCGCGCGAGAACCGCCTGCCCTGCGTCTACCTGGTGGACTCCGGCGGCGCCTTCCTGCCCCTGCAGGCGGAGGTGTTCCCCGATCGCGAACACTTCGGCCGCATCTTCTACAACCAGGCGCAACTGAGCGCGCTGGGCATTCCGCAGCTGAGCGCGGTTCTGGGCTCGTGCACGGCCGGCGGCGCCTATGTGCCGGCGATGTCGGACGAGGTGGTGATCGTCAAGGAGCAGGGCACCATCTTCCTCGGCGGCCCGCCGCTGGTCAAGGCGGCCACCGGCGAGGAGGTCACCGCCGAGGAGCTGGGCGGCGGCGACGTGCACACGCGCATCAGCGGCGTGGCCGACCACCTGGCGAACGACGACGCGCACGCGCTGCAGATCCTGCGCGACGCGATCGAGAATCTGGGTCCGGTGCAGACGGCGCGCACACCCTGCGCCGCGCCCGAGGACCCGCACTACGATCCCGACGAGCTGTACGGCGCGGTCAGCCACGACCCGCGCCTGCCGTTCGACATCCGCGAGGTCATCGCCCGCCTGGTCGACGGCAGCCGCATGCACGAGTTCAAGCCGCGCTACGGCACGTCGCTGGTCTGCGGGTTCGCCCACCTTCACGGCTACACGGTGGGCATCGTCGCCAACAACGGCATCCTGTTCAGCGCCGAGGCGCTGAAGGCCACCCACTTCATCGAGCTGTGCAACGCGCGCAGCATCCCGCTGGTGTTCCTGCAGAACATCACCGGCTTCATGATCGGACGGCAGTACGAGCACGGCGGCATCGCCAAGGACGGCGCCAAGATGGTCAACGCCGTCAGCAACAGCACCGTCCCGAAGTTCACGGTGGTCGTCGGCGGCAGCTACGGGGCGGGCAACTACGGCATGTGCGGCCGCGCCTTCCAGCCGCGCCTGCTGTTCATGTGGCCGCAGGCCAAGATCTCGGTGATGGGCGGCGAGCAGGCCGCCGGCGTGCTGCTCACCGTCAAGAAGGAACAGCTCGCGCGCGCCGGGCAGGCGCTGGACGCCGCGGGCGAGAAGGCCATCACCGACCCGATCCTCGCCAAGTACGAGGAGGAGGGCCACGCCTACTACAGCAGCGCGCGCCTGTGGGACGACGGCGTGATCGATCCGCTGTCCACGCGCGACGTGCTGGGCCTGGGTCTGGCGATGTCGTTGAACGCGCCCATCCCGCCCGTCCGTTACGGCATCTTCCGGATGTAGGAGGTCCGATGCCCGTCCGGCTCCAGCACGTCGGCCCCGTCCTGGTCGTCACGCTCGACGAGCCCCAGACGCGCCACGCGCTGTCGGCCGCCGTGGTCGCCTCGCTGCACGCGCTGTTCCGGGACCTAGCCGCGCGCGAGCCGCTGCCGCCGGCCGCGGCCGCGGCCGGGGCGGTGGACATCGGCCCCGGCGGCCTACGGCCGCGCGCGGTGGTCCTGCGCGCGAGCGGCGCGGTGTTCTGCGCCGGCGCCCACCTGGGCGAGATGGCCGAGGCGGGGCGCGCCGACTTCGCGGCCAACCTGGCGGCGGCCGCGCGTCTGGGAGAGATGTTCCGCGCCGTGCACGACTGCCCGGCGCCGGTCGTGGCCCGCGTGCAGGGCGGCGCCTTCGGCGGCGGCGCCGGCCTGGCCGCGGCTTGCGACCTGGTGGTGGCCGGTCCGGGCGCGCGGTTCTGCTTCTCGGAAGCGCGCCTCGGCCTGGTGCCGGGCGTCATCAGCCCGCTGGTGGTCGAACGCACGGGGCCGGCGCGCGCCCGCGACCTGTTCCTGACCGCGCGCACCGTGGACGCCGCCGAGGCCGCCCGGCTGGGTCTGGTCGACCGCCTGGCGCCGGGCGGCGGCCTGGACGCCGCGGTGGAGGCCGTCGTCGACGACCTGCTGAAGGCCGGGCCCGTCGCGCTGGGAGCGGTCAAGCGCCTGGTGGCGGACGTGGCCGAGCTGGGCTACGAGGTCAGCGAAGGGACCTGTGCCGAGCGGATCGCCGCCGCCCGCGCCGAGCCCGAGGCGCAGGCCGCGCTGGCGGCCTTCGCCGGGAGGCACCCCGCGCCGTGGACGCCGGCTGCCGGCTGGTCGCTGCCGCCCTGCGACGGGGAGGCCCGCGCGTGACCGGCTCCCGCCGCGCGATCCGCACCGTGCTGGTGGCCAACCGCGGCGAGATCGCCGTGCGCGTCATCCGCGCCTGCCGCGAACTGGGGCTGCGCGTGGTGGCCGTCTGCAGCGAGGCCGACCGCCGGGCCGCGCACGTCGAACTGGCCGATGCCGCGGTCGTGCTCGGCCCGCCCGAACCGGCGGCCTCCTACCTGCGCGGCGACCTGATCCTGGAGGCGGCGCGCGGGACGGGCGCCGACGCCATCCATCCCGGCTACGGCTTCCTGGCCGAGAACGCCGGCTTCGCCGAGGCCTGCGCGGCGGCCGGGGTCACGTTCATCGGCCCGTCGGCCGCGGTCATCCACGCGATGGGCGAGAAGACCGCCGCGCGCGCGTTGATGGAAAAGGCCGGCGTGCCCGTGGTGCCGGGCGCGCGCCTGCCGGCGCCGGGCGCCGACGGCGCGTTCGCCGCCGACGCCGTGCGCCGCGTGTGCGACGGCGTCGGCTACCCGCTGCTGGTCAAGGCCGCGTTCGGCGGCGGCGGCAAGGGCATGCGGCTGGTGCAGGAGCCGGCGCAGGTCGTGGCCGCCTGCGAGGCGGCCGCGCGCGAGGCCCGCGGCGCCTTCGGCGACGGCACCGTCTACGTGGAGAAGTTCCTCGCGCGCCCCCGCCACGTCGAGTTCCAGGTCTTCGGCGACAGCCACGGCAACGTCGTGCACCTGTTCGAACGCGAGTGCTCGATCCAGCGCCGGCACCAGAAGATCATCGAGGAGTCGCCCTCGCCGGCGCTCGACGACGAACTGCGCGCGCGTATGGGCGCGGCCGCGGTGGCGGCGGCGCGGGCGGTCGCGTACGAGGGCGCCGGCACCATCGAATTCCTGCTCGACGAGGGCGGCCGCTTCTATTTCCTGGAGATGAACACGCGCCTGCAGGTCGAGCACCCGGTGACCGAGCTGGTGACCGGGCAGGACCTGGTGCGGACCCAGATCCTGGTCGCCGGCGGCGCGCCGCTGCCCTGGCGCCAGGAGGAGCTGTCCGTCCGCGGCCACGCCATCGAGTGCCGCCTCTACGCCGAGGATCCCGAGAACGGCTTCCTGCCTTCGCTCGGCCGCCTGCTGCTGCTGCGCGAGCCGGCGGGTCCGGGCGTGCGCGTGGACAGCGGCGTGCGGCAGGGCGACGAGGTGACGCTCCACTACGACCCGATGATCGCCAAGCTCTGCGCGCACGCGCACGACCGCGCGGCCGCCATCGCCCGCCTGTCGGCCGCCCTGCGCGACTACCCGATCCTCGGCGTGGCCACCAACCACGAGTACCTGCTGGCCGTGCTCGGCACCGCGGCGTTCGTCGAGGGCCGCCTGCACACCGGCTTCCTGGACGAGCATCTGGCGGGCTGGCGCAGCGGCCGGGCCGCCGGCGCCGAGGTGGCCCTGGCCGCCGCCGCCGGCGCCGAGCCCGGAGCGGCCGCGCGGGCCGGAGGCGGCGCCGATGACGGGCCGGACGCGGCGCGCGCGGCGCCCTCGCCCTGGGATCGTCTGGGGCGCTACCGCCACCCGGGACTGGGGTGACCATGACCACCGCGCAGGAGACGCCGTGCAACTGAAGTTCCGCGACGGCTCGGACGAGCACACGCTGGTCGTGCGCCGGCACGACGACGGCTGGCAGGTGGCCCCCGACGGCGCCGCGGATGCCGCCGTGGTGCGCCCGGCCCGGGACGGCGCCTGGCTGGTGACCCTGCCGGACGGCTCGTGCCGGCGCGCCTGGGTCGCCGCCCGCGGCGACGAGCGCCTGGTCTTCTGCGACGGCGTGACCCACCGGCTGCGCCGCCCGGATCCCGTGCACGCCGAGGGCGCCGAGCAGTCGCAGACCGAAGGGCCCGATCTGCTGGCGCGCATGCCCGGCAAGATCGTGCGCCTGCTGGTGGCGCCGGGCCAGGTCGTCGCGGCCGGCCAGCCGCTGCTGATCATGGAGTCGATGAAGATGGAGACCGAGCTCGCCGCGCCGCAGGCGGGTCTGGTCGAACGCGTCGCCGTGGGCGAGGGGCAGGTCGTTGCGCAGGGGGAACTTCTGGTCGCGGTGACGCCCGCGCCGGCAGGTTGATACCGCGGCCGGCGGGCGGGGCTCGGGCCCGGGGGGTGCCATGGAACGCCGTCTGCGGGAGATCATCGAGGCCACCGGCGAGCTGCCGGCGCTGCCGGCCACGACGGCCCGACTGCTGCGGCTGATGGACGACGAAGCGGCCGGCGCCGACGAGGTGCTCCAGGTGATCGGACGCGATCCGGCGCTGACCGCGAACCTCCTGAAGCTGTGCAACAGCGCCTACTACGGGCTGCGCCGCCAGGTCGGCGCCGTGCAGGAGGCGCTGCTCCTGCTGGGCAACCGCACCGTCGTCCAGCTGGCGTTCGCCACCAGCCTCGGCGACGTCCTGCGCGGCCCCTTGGCCGGCTATCGGCTCGGGCGCGACGCGCTGTGGCGCCACTCGCTGGCCGTGGCGATCGGCGCCGCGCATCTGGCCGGAGCGGACGGCGACCGCGCGCGGCGCGAGCGCGCCTTCACCGCCGGCCTCGTGCACGATATCGGCAAGCTCGTGCTGAGCGGCCCCCTGAAGGCGAAGCTGCAGCAGCTGCCGCAGACCGGGCGCTGGGACGCGCTGCGGCAGGGCGAGCGCGACGTGCTCGGCTTCGACCACGCCGAGGCGGGCCGCGCCCTGGCCGAGTCGTGGAACTTCCCGCCCGCGCTGGCCGAGGTCATCGGCGGCCACCACGACCTGCCGGCGCCGGGCGCGCAGCCGCGGCGGCCGGACGACGGCCTGCTCGTCGCCGTCACGGCGGCCAACCTGGCGGCCAGCCGCGCCGGGTTCGGCGCCGCCTCCGCCTGCGACGAGGAGTCCTGGCTGGCGGCTCTCGGCGCCCTCGGGATCGGGCCGCCGGAGATGGAGGCCGTGCTCGCCCGGCTGCCCGGTGACGTCGCCGCGCTGGCCACGGCCCTGGAGGGTCACCCGTGAGGATCCTGTTCGTCTGCACCGCCAACAGCTGCCGCAGCCAGATGGCCGAGGCTTGGGCGCGCCACCTGTTCCCGGCCGGCTGGACCGCGGCCAGCGCGGGACTGATCACCCACCCGATCCACGAGCGGACGCGCGCGGTCATGGCCGAGGCCGGGGTTCCCATGGACGGCCAGCGCCCCAAGACCATCGACGCGCTGGACCTGGACCACTACGACCTCGTCGTCACGCTCAGTTCCGAGGCCGGCCGCTTCCTGCCGGCGCTGGCCGACCCGACCCGCCACCGCCCCTGCCCGATGGCCGATCCCACGGAAGCCCGCGGCACCCCGGCCGAGATCCGCGCGGCGTATCGGGCCGGGCGCGATCACCTGCGCGCCCTGGTGGCCGGACTCGTCGCCGAGTTCAAGCGCCCGTAATCGGCGCGTACCGCCACGGCGCCGTTTCCGGTCGCGTAAAGCATTGCCCAACAACAAGATGGATTTTGATACCGATTGCCAGAATGTCCGATGACCGCAGTCCTCTTCTTTCCGGCAGGGTTGACCGGCGCTCCCGGGGGCTTGGCGCCGAAAAAAAATCGTGGCCCCGGCAGACGCGCGAAACGCGGTCGGGACGGCCCTTTCGGCCGCTTGCCGGGGCCCGGGCGGGCCGGGCCGCCGCCGTGTGAAGATTTTGTTTTGAAACCCGGGCGGGGTCTTTCCTATTGTGCCCCGCACGCCACTAAGTGGTGTGGTCGAACGAACTCCAGGCCCCCACATGTTGGGGATAAGCCTGCGGATAGAACATCAAGCGCGAACCGTTTTTTCCTCATGATCCGAGGTCCGGCCGGCAAGAAGACCGGCCGGAGGCGGCGGCGGAGCCGTCGCCGCGGCGGCAGGAAACGATCGGCCAGCGGTGTTCAGAAGGACCTGAACCAAGGAGCGGAGGGTCATGACGGACAGGACCAATCCCGACGGTTTTCCCAGGCACGAATCACCCATCGACGGTTCGTTGTTCGGCGCGCGCGCGATCGAGCGTCCCCAGCCGGGTCCCGCGGCGTCCCCCTCCGGCTCCGTGGCGGAGCCCGAGGGCGGCGTCGTCCGCCGGCGGCCGCGGGGCATCGCCTGCCCCCGGCACTACACCCGCGAAGGCGTGCATCCCTTCGACGCGATCGAGTGGACGCTGCGTTCGGCCACCATCGCCACCGACAAGGGCGAGGTGCTGTTCCGGCAGGACAACTGCGAGATCCCGGCCTCGTGGTCGCAGATGGCCACGAACGTGGTCGTCTCGAAGTACTTCCGCGGCGGCCTGGGTACCGCCGAGCGCGAACACTCGGTACGCCAGCTCGTCGGCCGCGTGGCCGACACCATCACCGACTGGGGCCTGGCCGACGGCATCTTCGCCTCGCCCCAGGACGGCGAGACCTTCCGCGCCGAGTTGACGCACATGCTGGTGAACCAGCTGGTGTCGTTCAACTCCCCGGTGTGGTTCAACGTGGGCGTCGAGAAGGCGCCGCAGTGCTCGGCCTGCTTCATCAACTCGGTGCAGGACTCGATGGCCAGCATCCTGGACCTGGCCAAGACCGAGGGCCTGCTGTTCAAGTACGGCTCCGGCACCGGCAGCAACCTGTCGGCGCTGCGCTCCAGCCGCGAGAAGCTCTCGACCGGCGGCCAGGCCAGCGGCCCGGTCTCGTTCATGCGCGGCTTCGACGCGTTCGCCGGCGTCATCAAGAGCGGCGGCAAGACGCGGCGCGCGGCCAAGATGGTCATCCTCAACGCCGAGCACCCGGACATCGAGGAGTTCATCGACTGCAAGGTGAACGAGGAGAAGAAGGCCTGGGCGCTGATCGACCAGGGCTACGACGGCTCGTTCGGCGGCGAGGCCTACAACTCGGTGTTCTTCCAGAACAGCAACAATTCGGTCCGCGTCACCAACGAGTTCATGCGCGCGGTCGAGGAGGACGCCGACTGGACGCTGCGCGCGGTGACCGACGGCCGCCCGATGGGCATCGTCAAGGCCCGCCACCTCATGCGCAAGATCGCCGAGGGCACGCACCTGTGCGGCGACCCGGGCATGCAGTTCGACACCACGATCAACGACTGGCACACCTGCAAGGCGACCGACCGCATCAAGGCCTCGAATCCCTGCAGCGAGTACATGTTCCTGGACGACTCGGCCTGCAACCTGGCCTCGCTGAACCTCATGAAGTTCCGCCTGGACGACGGCGAGTTCGACGCCGTGTCCTTCCGCCACGCCGTGCGGGTGATGATCACCGCCATGGAGATCATCGTCGGCAACAGCAGCTACCCCCGGCAGGCCATCGCCGAGAACAGCCACCGCTTCCGGCCGCTGGGCCTGGGCTACGCGAACCTGGGCGCCCTGCTGATGAATCGCGGCCTGCCCTACGACAGCGACGCCGGCCGCGACTACGCCGCCGCCATCACCGCGCTGATGTGCGGTCAGGCCTACCTGACCTCGGCCGAGCTGGCCCGCGAACTGGGGCCGTTCGAGGGCTACCCCGAGAACCGCGAGCCCATGCTCGAGGTCATCCGCAAGCACCGCGCCGCGGTCCACGGCATCAACGCCAACCGCGTGCCCGAGGGCCTGCTGGAGGAGGCCGAGACGGTGTGGCGCGACGCCTACGCGCTGGGCCACGACTACGGCTACCGCAACAGCCAGGTCACGGTGCTGGCGCCCACCGGCACGATCGGCTTCATGATGGACTGCGACACCACGGGCGTCGAGCCGGACATCGCCCTGGTCAAGTACAAGAAGCTGGTCGACGGCGGGATGATGAAGATCATCAACAACTCGGTGCCCGACGCCCTGGAGCGGCTGGGCTACGACGAGGCCCGGATCGAGGCCATCACCGAGTACATCGCCGAGCACGAGACCATCGAGGGCGCGCCCGGCCTCAAGGACGAGCACCTGGCCGTGTTCGACTGCGCCTTCCGGCCGGCCAACGGGCAGCGGTCGATCCACTACATGGGCCACCTGCGCATGATGGCCGCCGTGCAGCCGTTCCTCTCGGGC
>CAYNPY010000126.1:0-8598 GCA_964399195.1 uncultured Fibrobacteraceae bacterium | reverse complement strand
AACGTGTTGATCTCCATGAACCGCAGCCGGCAGGCGCGCCGGAACGGCGCCGCGGCCTCGGCCACGCCGGGCGACGTCAGGCGCAGCAGCGCCACGGCCCGCGCCACCACCAGCGCGCCCGCGCCCGCCAGCACGTAGGCCAGCCAGGGCCGCTCGAACAGCGGCGTCAGCGGCAGCAGCAGCGCCGCGGCGCAGACCGCCGCGATCCACAGGAAGGTCAGGCGCAGCACCTGCCCGCGGTCGAAGCGGTCCAGCAGCGACGGCAGGCCGCCGTCGCGGTAGTCCTGGCCGTGGAACAGGAGCAGCAGCCAGAAGTGCGGGATCTGCCAGAGGAAGAAGAAGAACGCCACCAGGTGGATCGAGGGGTCCTGCAGGTAGCCGCCCGCCGCCGCCCAGCCCATGGCCGGCGGCAGGGCGCCGATCAGCGCGCCGGGCAGCGCCGCGAACGGCGTCACCCGCTTGAGCGGCGTGTAGACCAGGTTGTAGACCGCGGCCGCGCCCAGCCCCAGCAGGGCCGCCGTCGGCGAGACCGCCCACAGCAGAGCCGTGCCGCCGGCCAGCAGCAGCGCCGCGTAGAGCGAGGCGGCGCGCCGCGAGACGCGCCCCGACGGGATGGGCCGGCCGGCGGTGCGGGCCATCAGCGCGTCGATCCGCGCGTCCTGCACCTGGTTGAACGCGGCCGAGCCGCAGGCCTGCAGCAGGATGCCGAGGGAGACCGGCAGCAGCGGCCAGTCGAACCGCCCGCGCGCCAGCACGTAGCCCACGACCGTGGTCACGGTCGAGGCGATCGTGATGCGGAGCTTCAGCAGCTGCAGCCACGGCCTCACGCGCGCGCCCCTACTTCTGCCGCTTGATGTAGTCGATGATCAGCTGGATGTCCTCCTCGTCCAGCTGGTTGCCCATGGCGGGCATCTGCGGCTGGTAGCCCACCACCACGTCGGCGTTCGGCTCCAGCAGCGAGCGGCGGATGTACTCGTCGTCCACCATGACCTCGCGCTCGACGCCGTTGGTCATGACGCGCGCCGTGTGCCCGTAGATGCCCTTGAACGACGGGCCCACCAGCTTGCTGCCGTCGCTGCTGTGGCAGGCCACGCAGCCCTTGAGCTGCAGCAGCTTCTCGCCCGTGGGCCGGCCGCCGCCCTGCTCGATCCAGACGTCGAACGTATCGGGGTGCACGGCCACCAGCTTGGCCAGCATGGTCGCGTGCTGGTCGCCGCAGTACTCGGCGCAGAGGATGTCGTAGGTGCCCTCGCGCTCGGCCTGGAACCAGGCGTGGTTCTGGCGGCCGGGCACGCAGTCCTCCTTGAGCCGGAAGGCGGGCACGAAGAAGCTGTGGATGACGTCGGCCGATTCCAGCTTGACCGACACCGGCCGGCCGACCGGGACCACCAGTTCGGTCGACTGCTTGCCGTTCTCGTACTTGAACGACCACGACCACATCCGCGCCTGCACCGTGACCGGGGTGGCGCCGGACGGCGTGTCGCGCATGACCTTGAAGCCGGCCCAGCCGTAGTAGAACATCACCATGACCAGCACGGTGGGCAGCACCGTCCACAGCGTCTCCAGCGTGGCGCTGCCCTCGATGTCCTTGGCCTGCGGGTGCTTCGAGCGCCGGTACTTCACGATGAAGTAGATCATGGTGGCGGTGATGCCCACCAGCATGATCACCGAGGCGCCGAGGATGAACCAGAACGTCTTGTCGACCAGCCCCGAGTAGCTAGATGCTCCCGCCATGTCCACCCTCTCCGAGGAACGAATAGTCGAAGAACGTCAGGCCCATGACGATGGCCAGGATGAGCATCGCCGACAGGAACATGAACTTGAAGACGGGCTTCTCGTACTTCAGGTGCATGAACCAGAGCAGGATCAGGGCCGCCTTGACGGGCGTCACCACCATGGCCACGCCGATGCCGACCTTGCCCGGGAACAGCACCGAGGCCGTCACGGTGACCGCCGTCAGCAGGACCAGGCCGACCCAGACCAGGACGAAGGTGGCGTTGGGCACCGGCGCGTGCGCCGCGTGGGCGTCGGCTTGGACGTGGCCGTGAGCGCCGGCCGCGTGTGAATCGTGCATCGTCGTTCCCCTTCGCGCCCCCGCGCGCTCAGTTGGTCAGGTAGAACAGCGGCAGCAGGAAGACCCAGACCAGGTCCACCAGGTGCCAGTACAGGCCCGTGTACTCCAGCGCGCCGTAGCGGTGGCCCGAGACGCGCCCCGACCGGATGCGCGTCGCGATCCAGGCCATGACCGCCATGCCGATCACGACGTGGATGCCGTGCAGGCCGGTCATCATGAAGTACAGGTTGAAGAACAGGCCCTCGCCGGGCGCCATGGCGTGCAGGTGCTCGCCGCCGGGCCAGATGCCGTGGTGGTGCTTGGCGCTCCACTCGAAGTACTTGATGACCAGGAAGACGCAGGCCAGCCCGAAGGTGGCCCACAGCCAGCGCAGGCAGTCGGCCACGCGGTGGCGCTGCAGGGCGCCGATCGACAGCACCATCGTCAGGCTGCTGGTCAGCAGCACGAAGGTGTTGGTGACGCCCAGGACCTTGTTCAGCTCGTGCGCCGCCTCGTGGAAGGCGTGCCCGAACTTGTGCCGGTACACCGCGTAGACGATGAACAGCCCGCCGAACAGCAGCACCTCGGTGAAGAGGAACAGCCACATCCCGGTCTTGCTGCCCTCGTCGTCGCGGTGCGCGTGCGGCGCGTCATGAACCGCGCCGTGCGCGTGCAGCGCCTTGCCGCCCGCCTCCATCAGCGCCCCTCCTTCGCCGCCGCCTCGCGCAGCGCGGTGTGGTCGTAGGGACCGGTCGTGACCACGGGCGCCGTCGCGAAGTTCAGCTGCGGCGGCGGCGAGGTGGTCTGCCACTCCAGCGTGGTGCCGCCCCAGGGGTTGGCCGGCGCCTTCTCGCCGCGCCTGATCGCGCGGATCAGGGTCGCGAACATCAGCACGATGCCGCTGACGAGGATCCAGGAGCCGACGGTCGAAATGAAGTGCGGCGTATGGTACTGCGGCAGGTAGTCGGCGTAGCGGCGGGGCATGCCCATGATGCCCATCACCAGCATCGGGAAGTAGAGCGTGTTGAAGCCGACCATGATCAGGCCCCAGGCCCAGAGCGCCGCCTTGCGGCTGTACATGCGCCCGAACACCTTCGGCCACCAGTAGTGCAGCGCGGCGAAGAAGCCGATGCCGGCGCCGCCGAACATCGTGTAGTGGAAGTGGCCGACGATGAACGCCGTGTCGTGCACGTGGATGTCGGTGGCCAGGGCGCCGTTGACCAGGCCCGTCAGTCCGCCGATCGAGAACAGGAACACGAAGCCCAGCGCGTAGAGCAGGGGCACGTCGATGCGGATCGATCCCTTGTAGAGCGTGGCCATCCAGTTGAAGACCTTGATGCCGGTCGGGATGGCCACCAGGAACGTCAGCAGGCTGAACACCCAGCGCGCCGTGTCCGAGATGCCGGTGGTGAACATGTGGTGCGCCCAGACCACGTAGCCGACCAGGGCGATGGCCATCGACGACAGCGCGATCGCCTTGTAGCCGAACACCGTGCGGCCGGCGAACGTGGGCAGGATCTCCGAGACGACGCCCATCGCCGGCAGGATCATCACGTAGACCACCGGGTGCGAGTAGATCCAGAACAGGTGCTGGTAGAGGATCGGGTCGCCGCCGCGGGCCGGGTCGAAGAAGCCGATGCCCAGCGAACGCTCCATGACCACCAGCAGCAGCGTGATGCCCACGACCGGCGTGGCGATGACCTGGATCCACGACGTGGCGTACAGGCCCCAGCAGAACAGCGGCATGCGGAAGAAGGTCATGCCGGGCGCGCGCAGGCGGTGGATCGTGGTGATGAAGTTCATGCCCGTCATGATCGAGCTGAACCCGAGCACGAACGCCGCCAGCACCGCCAGCGAGACGTTCGTCCCGCTTCGGAGCGCGTACGGCGCGTAGAACGTCCAGCCGGTGTCCGGCGCGCCGCCGCCCACGAAGAGCGAGAAGATCGCCATCACCGCGCCGACCATGTAGACGTACCACGAGGCCAGGTTGAGCCGCGGGAACGAGACGTCGGCCGCGCCGAGCTGCAGGGGCAGCATGAAGTTGCCCATCACCGCCGGGATGCCCGGCACGATGAACAGGAAGATCATGATGACGCCGTGCAGCGTGAACAGCGAGTTGTAGGTGCGCGGCGTCACGAACTGCATGCCGGGATTCATCAGCTCCAGGCGGATGAGCAGCCCCAGCAGCATCGCCACCGTGAAGAACGAGAACATGGCCACCATGTACATGAGGCCGATGCGCTTGTGGTCGGTGGTCGTGAGCCAGGCCAGCAGGCCCTTCCGGCTGCCGTAGTCATGCAGGTAGTTGCCGGTCCAGGCGGGCCCGGTCATCGATTCGGCCATCGGATCAACCCTCCCTGCGCCGCGAACGGCGGGTGGTGAAGTAGAGGAAGCTCCCGAACACGACCAGCGACGACAGCATCACGAAAGCCGTCACGCGCACGACGTTGAAGACGTACTTGCGGCCCTCGGGGTCGTAGCTGAAGCACATCTTCATCAGGCGCGCGGTGGTCGGCATGACCGTGCCCTGCGACGCCTCGTAGACGCCCATCTGGAAGTCGAAGGGCAGGAACTCGGTCCCCAGCAGGTAGCGCGTGATCTTGCGGTCCGGCGACAGGATCACCAGGCCTCCGGCGTGGGTGTACTCGGTGCCGGCGCGCTTGTAGCGGAAGCCGACGGCGCCGGTGAGGCGGTCGATGTCCGCCTGCTCCGCCGTCAGGAACCGCCACGTCTCCTCCGGCAGCTCGCGCCCGACCAGCTTCAGGTAGTTCGCGCGCTTGAGCCGCGCCGTCTCCGCCGTGTCGTTGGGCTCGAAGCTGACCGCCAGCAGCTGGAACGGCTGCTTGCGCGGGTCCAGCTGGCTCTTGCCCAGGATGTCGGCCACCTCGTTCAGCAGCGGCGTGCAGATGCCCGGGCACTCGAAGTAGACCATCATCAGGATGGTGGGCTTGTCGATCAGCTGCGCCAGCGCCACGGGCTGGCCCTGCTCGTCGCGCAACGTGATGTCGCCGGGGACCGTCTCGCCCAGGTGCTCCTGGTACTCGACGGCCTCCTCGTTCAGCTGCGCGCGCGCCGCCGGCGCCGCCGCCAGCGCGACAACGACCATCGCCGGCGCCGCCAGGGCGAGCACCGCCCGCGCGCGCCCGGCCGCGCCCCCGCCGGCCGCCCGCCGGCTGCTTCCCGTCTTCACCATCGTCCAGCCTCTCTGCCCCACCCGCGCCCCGTGTCGTGGTCGCCCCGCGCCCGCACCGCTGCCCCCGCCGCGACCCCCTGCCGCGCGCGACGACGCGATTCCGCTACCGCGAAATTGAAAATCAATATTGCGAAATTAATACTAACATCGTCCGAGATTCCACCGCAACCCCGATTTCGGGGAGCGGCGATTGCGGTTTGCGCCGGCCGGCCGCGCGCCTATCCTGTGGCCTGCCCGAACCCTGTGGACGCCTGCGCCGGGAGTGGCCGTGAGCCCCGATCCGAAGGCCGGCAACGGTCCTGACCTGGAGCCGGCGCTGCGCCTGCACCGCAACGCGCGCCTGTTCGCCGACCGGCCGGAGGTGGCCGAACGCCTGGCCCGCGCCCGGCGCGCGCTGCCGCTGGCGCCCGACCAGCTGCTGCACCCGGAGGTGCCGGCGGCCTACCTGGTGCGCCGCGGCCGGCTGCGCGTGACGCAATTGCTGCCGGACGGGCGCGAGATCACGCGGGCCGTGCTGCAGGCCGGGGCCGGGCTGGAGAGCCTGCCGGGCGGCCTGAGCGACGCGCCGGCCGACATCTACCCGCTGGCGGACGTGATCCTGGCCGCGCTCGGCGAGGCCGAATTGTGGCAGGTGCCGCCCGGCAGCCTGGACCCGGCCTGAGCCGCCATCGCCAACCCGCCGCCCTGCGGCGCCAAACCGACAGGACGTGCCGATGAACCAGCCGACACCCGCCAACAGCGCCCCGCGCCGGGGCCGCGCGCCCCAGGTGGTCCTCTGCATCCTGGACGGCGTCGGCCACCGCGAAGGGCCGGGCAGCGAGGTCGGCAACGCGCTGGTGGCCGCCCGGCCGGCGTTCTACGACGCGCTGCGCCGCGACTACCCCTTCACCACGCTGAGCGCCAGCGGCCTGGACGTGGGCCTGCCCGACGGCCAGATGGGCAACAGCGAGGTCGGTCACCTGACGATCGGCGCCGGACGCGTGGTCAACCAGGAGCTGGTGCGCATCGGCCGCAGCCTGCAGGACGGCGAGTTCGCGCGGCTGCCGGCCTGGACGCGCTTCGCCGACGACTGCGTGCGTGACGGCGGCCGCCTGCACCTGCTGGGCCTGGTCTCGCCGGGCGGCGTGCACTCGCACACCGACCACCTGTACGGCATCGTCGCCGAGGCGAAGAAGCGCGGCTTCCGCGAGATCTTCGTGCACGCCTTCCTGGACGGCCGCGACACCGACCCGCAGAGCGGCCGCGGCTATGTGGCGGACCTGCAGGCGCAGCTGGACCGGATCGGGGCCGGGCGCATCGCCACCGTCTGCGGGCGTTACTGGGCGATGGACCGCGACAAGCGCTGGGACCGCGTGCAGCGCGCCTGGTCGATGCTGGTCGACGGCCGCGTCGACGCGAAGGGCGCCCAGGCGACCGACGCGTTGGCGGCCATCGCCGCCTCCTACGCCGCGGGAGTCACCGACGAGTTCGTGGAGCCGACGGTGATCATCGACGCCCAGGGCGCGCCGCTGGCCACCGTGCAGGACGGCGACGGCGTCTTCTTCTGGAACTTCCGCGCCGACCGCGCCCGCGAACTGACCTGGGCGTTCAAGAAGGAAGGCTTCGACGGCTTCCCCCTGCCGCGCCGCCCCCGCGTCCACTACCTGACGATGACGCCCTACGACGAGACGATGGACCTGCCGGCGCTCTACGTGCCGGAGGCCCCGCGGCAGGGCCTGGCCGAGATCCTGGCCGGGGCCGGCCTGCGCAACCTGCGCACCGCCGAGACCGAGAAGTACGCCCACGTGACCTACTTCTTCAACGGCGGGCGCGAGGAGCCCTGGCCCGGCGAGGTGCGCCGCCTGGTGCCCTCGCCCAAGGTGGCGACCTACGACCTGCAGCCGCAGATGAGCGCGCCCGAGGTGGCCGCCGTGCTGAAGGACGCCTGCCTGGGCGACGAGTTCGACGTCATCATCGTCAACTTCGCCAACGGGGACATGGTCGGGCACACCGGCGTCTTCGAGGCCGCCGTGGCGGCCGTCAAGGCCCTGGACGCGCTCCTGGCCGAGGTGATGCCCCCCAGCCTGGCCCGCGGCACCACCTGGCTGGTGACCGCCGACCACGGCAACTGCGACGAGATGCTGACCCCGGCGGGCGAGGTCCTGACCCAGCACTCGCTGAACCGGGTCCCGTTCATCCTGGCCGGGCTGCGGTTCGCCGGCCGGCGCGGCCTGCTGCGCACGGACCCGGCGGCGGGGCTGGCGGACATCGCCCCGACCATCCTGCAGCTCCTGGGGCTGCCGCAACCGGCAGCCATGACGGGGCGTTCCCTGCTCGTGACCGATTCGTAATTTGGCGTTTTGACAGATATTTAGCAGAAGATTTTTCCCATCCGGGGCGATTTGTAGTATGATTGCCCTCCCGGCACGGCTTGACCGGCCCCGCAATTCCGCGGGGCCCGGGCCGCGCTCCGGGGCGGCTGGACGTTGCGGGGTTGCCGCGGCGCGCGGGGAGGCGTCCCCGGGCCCGGTCCTGAGCGTTCGACTGCGGGGAAGCTCCGCCTTTCCACTTCTGGTCCATGCACTTGACACGTCACGGGACCGACAACGGGAACTGACACCGGAAGCAGCGATTGTTCACCTTCATTGCGCGAAGGAGGCCGGAAGGATGAAGAAGCATCTTTTTGGCGCGGCATTGCTCCTCGGTCTGCTCGTCGGCGGCGTCGCCGTCGCCCAGACCATCGATGACATCCAGGTCTACAACCCGACGACCGGCGCGATCGCCTCGCCGTATACCGGCCAGATCGTGACCGTCGACGGCATCGTGGTCGAGCGCCTCAACTACAGCTCCGGCTCCGGCTACATCTGGAAGGCCGGGGACGGCGGCATCTCGGTCTTCGGGACGGGCGGCGACAGCCCCGTGTACGGCGACGGCGTCTCGGTGACGGGCACCGTCGGCTCGTTCAGCGGCGAGATCCAGATCGGCACGCCGACCTGGTCGGTCCTCAGCAGCGGCAACGTGCCGGTGCCGGTGGACATGACGATCACGCAGATCCTGTCCGACTACGAGAACGTCGGCACCTTCGGCCGCGCGATCGGCGTCGTCACCTCGAAGAACACGGCGTCGTTCAACAAGTTCTTCTTCATGACCGACGGCACGGACACCATCCAGGTCTACATCGACGGCACGACCGGCATCGACATCAGCGCGGTCGACGTCGGCGACACCTACCAGGTGACGGCCCCGATCGTGAAGTTCAACGCCGAGATCGAGCTGAAGCCCGTGCTGCAGTCGCTGCTGGTGGAGAACCCGCAGGGCGACACCCTGCCGGTGATCACCGACGTGAACTGCGACAACTGGGCCCCGCAGACCG
>CAYNPY010000125.1:0-8675 GCA_964399195.1 uncultured Fibrobacteraceae bacterium | reverse complement strand
CTACGACAACGAGGCGTACATGAACACCGGCATCCAGCGCTCGAGCGCGACGCCGCTGGGCGCGCACACCTCGACGGCGCCGGCCGGCACCGTCAAGCAGGGCAAGGAGCAGAACCGCAAGGACCTGACGAAGATCCTCGTGGCGCACAACATCCCGTACGTCGCGCAGACGACGCCCTACCACTGGAAGGACCTGGCGACCAAGGTGGAGAAGGCGCTGGCCTGCGACGGCCCGGCGTTCCTGAACATCCTCATGCCGTGCACCGTGGGCTGGCACTTCGATCCGGCCATCGGCATGGACCTGGCCAAGGAGGCGGTCGAGAACAACTTCTGGCCGCTGTTCGAGGTCGAGAACGGCGTCTACACGATCAACCACAAGCCGAAGGATCCGGCGCCGGTTGTCGAGTGGATGAAGAAGCAGGGCCGCTTCAAGCACCTGTTCAAGCCCGGCAACGAGCACCTGCTCACCGCCAGCCAGGAGTGGGTGGACAAGGAGTGGCAGAAGCTGCTCAAGCTGGAGGCGATGACGCAGTCCTGAGGCCGGCCGGCGTCGCGGCGTGCGAGCGCGGCGGCGCGGCGGTGGCGGACGCTGACGACGGCCCGGGCGGACACCGCCGGGCCGTCGGCTTTTTTCGCCGCCGCCGTTGTCGCCGGCGGCGCCGCGGCCTTATCGTGGGCGCCTCTGCGGTCCGGCGCCGAAGCCGAAGGAGAGCCCGTGGGACGCCGCACACTGCCGGCTTTGGTGATCGCCTTCGGCGGCGCGCTGCTGCTGGCCCGCACGGACGCGTCCCTGCGCGCCGTGTGGCCGCCGCTGGCCGCGCTGCTGGTCATCGGCGCCTCGCGCAACGCCCTGGGCGGCCTGCTCGCGGGCGCCTTCGCCGGCGCCCTGCTGCTGACGGGCGGGGATCCCTGGCGCGCCTACCTCGAGCTGCTGGGCGAGCATCTGGCGCCCAGCCTGCGCAGCAGCTGGAAGCGGGGCGCCAGCGCGCTCACGCGGGTGGGGGGCGGCTGCGCGGGGGTGCTCGCGGGGGGGGGGGGCTTCGCCGCGGGGGCCCGGCGCGGCGGGCGCCCGGGCCCGGGCGCCCGCCGCCGCCTGGAGACGGCCGCCGGCGGGCTCGGGCTGCTCTGTTTCTTCGACGGCCTGGCCAACAGCATGGTCGTGGGGCGCGTCTGCCGCGACCTGGGCGACCGCTGCGGCGTGCCGCGCGTGAAGCTGGCCTACATCGTCGACTCGACGTCGTCGGCCGTCGCCTGCGTCGCGCTCGTCTCGACGTGGATCGCCTTCCAGCTCTCGATGATCGCCGAGGCGTTCGCCATGGCGGGGCGCCCGGCCAACCCGTACGCCGTGTTCCTGCAGTCGCTGCCCTACAACTTCCACTGCTGGTTCACGCTCGTGCTGCTCGGCGTGGCCGTGCGGGCGCGGTTCCATCCCGGGCCGATGGGGCGGTACGAGCGCGAAGCGGCGCCGGCGGCGACCGCGGCGGCCGCGACCGGCCGGACCGAAGGGATCCTGCCCGCAGGCGCGGCCGCCCGCGCCACGCTGCTGCCGCTGGGCGTGCTGCTGGCCGCGTTCCTGGCCGGCTTCGTGGCCCTGGGCGCGCCGCGCCCGCTGCTGCCGCTGACGCGCGACAAGGTCGTGGCGGCGTTCGGCTCGGACGCCGGCCCGCTCGTGCTGGTGCTGGCCGGCCTGGTGGCGACGCTGGCGGCGGCGGCCTGGTATCCGCGCGCCGCGAGCGGCGGGCGGGCCGCGATCCCGGCGGCGTTCCTGGGCGGCGTGCGCGCCATGGCCGGCGCGATCTGGATCCTGCTCGCGGCCTGGACGCTCGGCAGCGTGCTCGAGCGGGTGGGCACGGCCGGCGTGCTGGCGAAACTGCTGACCTCCGGCGGGGCGCTCGCGCTGGTGCCGCTGTTGACCTTCGTCACGGGCGCGGCCGTGTCGTTCGCCACGGGGACCTCGTGGGGCACGATGGGCATCCTGTTCCCGCTGGCCATCCCGGCCGCGGCGGCCGCGGGCGGCGACGAGCGGCTGCTCTACGTCACCGTGGCGGCGGTGTTCAGCGGCGCCGTCTTCGGCGACCACTGCTCGCCTTTCAGCGACACGACCGTCGTGACGGCCGTCTCCTGCGGCGTGGAGACGCACGACCACGTCGTCACGCAGATGCCCTATGCGCTGCTCGCGGCGGGCGCGGCCTGCCTGGCGGGCTTCGTGCCGGCGGGTTTCGGCTTCCCGGCCGGGGCCTCGCTCGCGCTGGGGACGGGGCTGCTCGTCCTGCTGCCGCGGTTGTGGCCCGGGGCCGTCACCCGGGCGGGGGAGGCCCATGACTGACCTGCGCGACCAGTTCCTCCTGCGGCAGGACGTGGTCTTCCTGAACCACGGCTCGTTCGGCGCCTGCCCGCGGCCCGTCTTCGCGGAGTACCAGCGCCTGCAGCGCGAGCTGGAGACCGAGCCGGTCGACTTCCTGCACACCGGCCGCACGCTGCCGGCCCGCCTGGCCGCCGCGCGCGCGGAACTGGCCGCGTTCCTGGGCGCGCAGCGCGACGACCTGGTCTTCGTGCCCAACGCCACCTGGGGCGGCAACGTCGTGGCGCGTTCGCTGCGCCTGAGGCCGGGCGACGAGGTGCTGACCACCGACCACGAGTACGGCGCGATGGAACGCGCCTGGACGTTCGCCTGCGAGAAGGCCGGGGCGCGCCTGGTGCGCGCGCGCCTGCCGCTGCCGCTGGACGATCCGCAGGCTGTGGTCGAGGCCGTCTGGAGCGCGGCGACTTCGCGAACTCGAGTGCTGTTCGTCAGCCACGTCACCTCGCCGACGGCGCTCGTGCTCCCGGTGGCCGATCTGGTGCGCGGCGCCGCCGAGCGCGGCATCCTCAGCTTCGTCGACGGCGCGCACGCGCCGGGCCAGGTCGCGCTCCGGCTGGACGAACTGGGCGCCGACTTCTACACCGGCAACTGCCACAAGTGGCTGCTCGCGCCGAAGGGCGCGGCCTTCCTCCACGTGCGCCGCGACCGCCAGGACCTGATCGAGCCGCTGGCCGTCAGCTGGGGCTGGCGCGCCGAGCAGCCGGGCCCCAGCCGCTTCGTCGACGAGCACGAGTGGACGGGCACCCGCGACCCGTCGGCCTGCCTGGCGGTGCCGGCGGCCCTGGCGTTCCGGCGGCGCCACGACTGGGAGTCTGTGGCCGCGCGTTGCCGGGCGCTGACCGTCCAGGCCCGGGATCTGCTGTGCGAGGAACTGGGCGTGGGGGCGCCCTGCCCGCCCGAGCCGTGGCTGGCGCAGATGGCGGCCGTGCCGCTGCCGCCGGGCGATGCGTCCCGGCTGGGCGCCGCCCTGCGCGAGCGCCACCGGATCGAGGTGCCGGTCACCGCGCTGGACGGCCGGCCCTGGCTGCGGGTCTCGCTGCAGGCGTACAATTCATGGCGGGACATCGAGTTGCTGGTGGCTGCCCTGCGCGCCGAGCTCTGAGTCCGTGACGGCCGCGCCGCGCGCTGCGTCCGCTGCGGCAAAAAGTTGTTGCAACAAAGATCGACCCAACATATATTGGCCCCACGCCTGGAGCGGGAGGAGTCGGGGATGACCCTGAGGGAAGAACTCCGCATGACGCGGAGCTTCAGTTCGCCCGAAGAGGAACTGAACCTGAACCTGCTGCGGACGGTCGGCCTGCTCGAGGGGCCGCTGCACCGCTTCCTGAAGGCCAGCGGCCTCAGCCTGGCCCAGTACAACATCCTGCGCATCCTGCGCGGCCAGCCGGGGCGGCGGTTGCCGTGCCGCCAGATCGGCCTGCGCATGGTGACGCGGGAACCGGACGTCACGCGCCTGCTGGACCGTCTCGAACGGGACGGCCTGGTGGAGCGGGACCGCTCGGAGACGGATCGTCGGATCGTGATGATCTCCGTCACGAAGGCGGGACTGGATCTGCTCGCATCGCTCGACGAGCCGATGCGCCGCCTCCACAAGGACTCGCTCGGGCACCTGTCCCGGGCGGAGATCCGCGAATTGAACCGGCTGCTGGTCAAGGCCCGGCGGCCTTTCCTCGAGGGAGAGAACCATGCGTAAGGCGATGTTCAAGACGCTGCCGGTCCTCGTGGCCGGGCTCCTGGCCCTGGCCGCGCCCGCGCTGGCGGCCACGTACGAGATCGACACCGCGCACAGCGCCATCAGCTTCAAGATCAAGCACCTGACCATCAGCAGCGTGAAGGGCACCTTCGACGACTTCGCCGGCACCTTCACCTTCGATCAGGCCAATCCCGCCGCCGCCTCGGTGGAGGCCGTGATCCAGGCCGCCTCGATCAGCACCGGCAACACGAAGCGCGACGATCACCTGCGCAACCCCGACTTCTTCGACGTCGCGCAGTTCCCGACCATCACCTTCAAGTCGACCGGCCTGACGATGACCACCGCCAGCGAAGGTGTGCTCACGGGCGACCTGACCATGCACGGCGTGACCAAGCCGGTGACGCTGGCGGTCGTCTTCAACGGCGCCGTCAAGGATCCCTGGGGCAACGACAAGGTGGGCTTCTCGGCCACGGGCAAGCTCGACCGCACCGAGTTCGGGCTCTCCTACGGCAAGGTGATGGAGGGCGGCGGCCTGATGATCGGCAACGAGGTCGAGTTCACGCTCGACATCCAGGGCGCGGCGAAGAAGTAGCCGGGCCACGGCAAGGATGGAGCGAGGGGGCCGCCGGCGCGGCCCCCTCTTCGTCCCTGCGGCAGGCGGCACGGGTGCGCGGTTTCAGCCGCCGCGCGTCGCGGCGAGGACGACGAAGCGCGCGTCGCCGTCCAGCAGCTGGTGGCCGCCGAACAGGCGCGCCAGCTTCGCGTGGTGCCCGAGATGGCGGTTGCCCACCACCAGCAATCGCCCGCCCGGGCGCAGGGCCGCCAGCGCCTGCGCGAACATCCGCGCGGCCACGACGTCGGCCACGGCGTGGCCCTGGTGGAACGGCGGATTGCAGACCACGAGGTCCAGCGTGCCGGGCGCGGCGTCGGCCAGGCCGTCGGCCGCCGCGAAGCGCACGCGTCCCCGCTCGCCGGGCAGAACGCCTTCGTTGCGGGCGAGATTCGCCTCCGCGCAGGCCACCGCGCGGTACGACTCGTCGACGCCCAGCACGCGCGCGCGCGGACAGCGCAGGGCCAGGGCCAGGGCCAGCACGCCGTCCCCGCAGCCCAGGTCGGCCGCCGCCAGCGGCGCCTCGCCCTCCGGCAGGTGGCGCAGCAGCAGCGCGGTCCCGCCGTCGAGCCGGCCGCCGCCGAAGACGCCCGGGGCGCCGGCCAGTTCCAGCGGCGGCAGCGGCCGGTAGGACCGCGGCGGCGCGGGCGGCGGCGGCTCGCGGTCGCCCAGGACCGCGGCGCCCACGCGCGCCTTGCGCCAGCCGGGCGTCGTCGCCGTGGGGCCGACGATCCGCTCCAGCAGCCGCCAGGCGCGCGTCGGCGTGTGCTTGATCATGCCGCCGGCCAGCAGCGTCGCGCCCGGCGCCAGCGCCCCGCGCAGGCGGCGCAGCGTGTCGTCCAGACCGTCCAGATCCTTGGGGAGGCGCAATAGCGCCAGTCGGTGCGGTCCCGGCGGCGGCCGGTCCGCGCCCGTGAACGGCACCGCGCCTGGGTCCAGGCCGTTGCGGCGCAGGTTCTCCGCCAGCGCGAGGCGCCCCAGGTGCGAGTCGCCCCAGGCCACCGGCCGCAGGCCCCCCGCCACCAACGCGACGCCCAGCGCTCCCCACTGGTCGCCCACCAGCAGCGGGGCGCCGCCGGGCGCCGGCGCCAGGGCGGCCAGACGCAGCAGCAGGTACTCGTCGGCGGCGTCCCAGGCCCGCAGCCGGCCGCCGACTTCCGGCGGCCAGCGATCCAGGGTCAGCGAGCGTCCGCCTTGCGCCCAGGGTTCCATCAAACGCCTTTCACGGCCGAACCGTCGGCGCGGAGACCCACTTCAGTCTCGCCAGCGCGGGACGATCCGTATACGCTGGAAGCGCCCCCAGGACCATGACCGGAGCACGCCGATGGCCAAGGCCGACGCCGACTTCGCACCCTTCGAGCGTCTCATGCGGGACGAGGGCCTGCCCGAGGTCGCGATCCGCACCTTCGCACACTACTACGCGCAGCTCGCCGCCGGCCAGACCGGCCTGCTGCCGGAGGCGGAACTCGAGCCCGTGCCCCGGCTGCCGGACGCCGAGGCGCTCGACCCGGCGCTCGCCGAAACGGGACGCCGCGAGCTGCCGCGCACGGTCATGCTCAAGCTCAACGGCGGCCTGGGCACCGGCATGGGCCTGGAGCGCGCGAAGTCGCTGCTGGTGGTCAAGGACGGCCTGACGTTCCTGGACATCATCGCCCGCCAGGCCGCCGCCGCCGGGGTTCCGCTGCTGCTGATGAACAGCTTCAGCACGCGCGCGGACTCGCTGGCGAGCCTGGCGGCACATCCGCTGCCGGACCGCGGCCTGCCGCCCGATTTCCTGCAGCACAAGGTGCCGAAGGTCCTGGTCGACGGGCTGCGGCCGGCCGCGTGGCCGCCGGACCCGGCCCTGGCCTGGTGCCCCCCCGGCCACGGCGATCTCTACACCGCCCTGCAGACCAGCGGCGCGCTGGATCGCCTGCTCGCGGCGGGCTTCCGCTGGGCCTTCGTTTCCAATGCGGACAACCTCGGCGCGACGGTCGACCCGGTCATCCTCGGCCATGTCGCCGCAAGCGGCGCCCCGCTGGTGATGGAGGCGGCCGACCGCACGCCGGCCGACCGCAAGGGCGGCCATCTGGCTCTCGGTCGCGACGGCCGCCTGCTGCTGCGCGAGCTGGCCCAGTGTCCGGCGGCCGACGAGGCGGCGTTCCAGGACATCGCCCGCCACCGCTACTTCAACACGAATACCTTGTGGCTGGACCTGAGGGCCGTCGACGCGGCCCTGCGCGAGCGCGGCGGCATCCTGGGCCTGCCGCTGATCCGCAACCGCAAGCCCCTCGATCCGCGCAATCCCGGCTCCCCGGCGGTGTACCAGCTGGAGACGGCGATGGGCGCGGCCATCGCCCTGTTCCCGGGAGCGGCGGCCCTGCGCGTCACGCGCGAGCGGTTCGCGCCGATCAAGCACACCAGCGACCTGCTGGTCGTGCGCTCGGACTGCTACCGGCTGGAGCCCGACGGGCGCCTGGCGCCCGACCCGGCGCGCGACCTGCCGCCGCCGCTCGTCGAATTGGATCCTGCTTGCTACCGGTTCGTGGATGACCTCGAGCGCCGCTTTCCGTTCGGCCCGCCCTCGCTCCTCGGCTGCCGGCGCCTGGTCGTGCGCGGCGACGTGCGCTTCGGGCGCGGCGTCGTGATTCAGGGCGACGTCGAGCTGACGGCGCCGCCGGGAACCGTGCGCACGATCGCCGACGGCGCCCGTTTGTAGCGCGGCCGACTCGCCGCAAATTCTTGCCCGGCAGCGCCTTGTCAGTGGTTTCTTTAGGCGGGGACTGAACTTCGGGCGCGAAGTCCGCTCAACCCGGACGCACACCGGCCGAAATCACCTGTCGGAAAGGACGGCGACGCGACGGGAGCCGACGACCGCTCCCCGAACCCGCGTGCCACCGCCCATGAGCCCCTTCTCCACCCGTTCCGGCCAGGCGAGGGACACGCTGGCGGAATACCGCGAGAGCGCGGACCGTCAGCAGGTGCGCGAGTGGCGACTGCGCGCGGGCAGGCAACTGGAGGAGGGGCAGGTCCGCGACGCGGAGCTCACCCTGCGCCTGGCGCTCGCGAAGGCGCCCGCCGACCCGCACTGCCGCTCGCTGCTGGCCGTGTGCCTGGTGACCGGGCGCGGCAAGCTCGCCACGGCCGAAAAGCTGGCGCGCGGCGTGCTGGCCCAGCAGCCCAACGACGCGCTGGCCCGCTACGCGCTGGGCCGCGTGCTGCTGGAGAAGGGCGAGCGCGCACAGGCGTTTCACGAGTTCTCGCGCGCGCGGGCATTGGCCGCCGCCGACCCGGAGCTGCGCGCCGCCGTCGCGCGCCAGGATCCGCGGCGGTCGCCGGTGTTCCCGCACCTGCCGCGCGACCATGCGCTGAACGTGTTCTTCGGGCGCCTGTTCCGGCGGCTCGGGCAGGGCCGGCGCCCGTCCTGAACGCTCAGCGGCGCCGCCAGACCGTCAACTCGCTGACGGTGTGCTGGTGCTTGCGCCGCGTCTCGCGGATCACGAACGGCACCTCGCGCGGCTGCCCCACCGGGTCGAACGCGCCGCCCAGGGCGGCGCGCAGCGCCGCCAGCGTCGTGACGTTCTCCCCGTCGACCTTGCGGCCGCCCAGCCACTTGTCCTTCGGCGTGAACTCCTCCAGCCAGGTGTAGGGCGACAGGATCACGAGCAGGCCCCCGCTGCGCATCCGCGCGCCGATGTCCGCCAGGAAGCGGGCCGGGTCGTAGAGCCGGTCGATGAGGTTGGCCGCCAGCACCAGGTCGAAGTCCCGCAGTTGCGGCTTGAGGTTGTGGGCGTCGCCCTGCCGGAACTCGACGCGGTCGGCCGTCCCGGCCAGCCCCAGTTCCGCCAGCGTGCGCTCGCGGTAGGACACCAGTTCGCCCTCGTCGGGAATCGCGTAGCGGACGCTGCCGCGCTCCTGCAGTTGGTGGCAGACGCGGATGAAGCGGGCCGAGAAGTCGATGCCGGTCACGTGCGCGCAGAAGCGCGCCAGTTCGAAGCTGGCGCGCCCGGTGGCGCAGCCCAGGTCCAGCG
>CAYNPY010000124.1:0-8712 GCA_964399195.1 uncultured Fibrobacteraceae bacterium | reverse complement strand
GGCCCGCCGCCGCCCCTCGGCGCCGTGGCCGCCGCGCGCCTGCGGGCGGCGTATCCGCGCGGGGCCGGCATCGAAGGCGGCTTCGACTACCGCCGCCACCTGGCCGGCCGCGGGCTGACCTGGACCGGTCGCGCCGACTCGCTGCGCACGCTGCCGTCGCCGCCGTCCGACCTGGCGGCGCGCGCCGGCGCGCGCGGGCTGGCGCCGCTGCAGGCGGGCATCGTCGACCGGCTCGGCCGGCTGCTGCCCCCGCGCGAGGCGTCGCTGGCCGCTTCGGTGCTGCTGGGCGCGCGCGATCCGGGCAGCCGCGCGGCGAGCCAGCCGTTCGCCGATCTGGGACTGGCTCATCTGTTCGCCGTCAGCGGGCTGCACGTGGGGATTCTCCTGGGCCTGGTCCTGCTGCCGGCGCGCGCGGCCGGGCTGGGCCCGGTCCTGGTCGCCGGGCCGGTGCTGCTGCTGCTGCCGCCGTACGCGGTCCTCACCGGCGTGCCCGGCTCCGTCGTGCGCGCGTCCGGACTGGCGGCTCTGGCCCTGCTCGGGCCGTGCCTCGGCCGCCGTTTCGACCCGCTGCGCGGACTCGGCCTGCTGTACGCGGGCAGCGTCGCCTGGGAACCGGCCGCGGCGCTGGACGCAGGCCTGCGGCTGTCGTACCTGGCCGCGGGCGGCATCCTCGCCGTCAGCCGCGTCACCGGCGGCCTGCGCTTCGGCGCCCGGCGCCCCTGGGCCTGGCTCGGCGGCGGCCTGGGCGTGACCCTGGCGGCGCAGTGGTTCACCCTGCCGGTCGCAGCCGCTGCCTTCGGCCGGTTGCCGCTCCTGTCGCCGGTGGCCAACCTGGTGGCCGTGCCCCTGTTCGGGGCGGCGGTCTGGGTGACGGTGGCCGGCCTGGCGGCCTGGCCGCTCTGCCCGCCGCTGGCTCAGGCGTGCGGAGCCCTGGCCTGGCTCCAGTTCCGCGCGCTGGCGGCGGCCGTCGGCTGGACCGCCACCCGCGCCGGCGGCTGGGAGGTGGGGCTGCCGCCGCCGGCGCCGTGGCAGGTGGCCGTCTGGCTGCTGGCCGGCGCTGCCCTGCTGCACGGCCTGGCCCGCCTGCAGCGGGCCGGCCGCCCGGGCGCGATGATCCTGCTGCTGGCAGCGACCGCGCCGCTGGGTCTGGCGCTGGGCGCGGCGCCGGTGTGGCTTCGCCCGCTGCGGCCGGAGGTCGTCCTGCGCCAGTTCGACGTCGGCCAGGGCGACTGCGGCCTGCTGGCCTTTCCCGACGGCTGGACCGCGCTGCTGGACACGGGCGGCGGCTGGGGCGCCCCGGGCGCGGACAACGGCCCGTTCGCGCGGGATGTCCTGCCGTGGCTGCGGCGCCACGGCCATCGTCGCGTGGATGCGGTGGTGTTGACGCACGGGCACCGCGACCACACCGGCGGCGCGGCGGCGGCGGCCCGCTCGCTGGCGGTCGGCCGCTGGTATTGCGGCGGGCGCGCCGCCGAGGCCGTGTCGGGGCTGGTGCCTGCCGCTTCGATCAGCGACAACCCGCCGTCGGCCACGCTGCACCGCTGGCGCGACTGGGACGTCACGCTGCTGGCGCCGCCGACGGCGGGCCCGCGGACCGGCGAGAACGACCGCTCCCTGGTGCTGGTCGCCCGCCAGGCCGGGCGCGTCCGCCTGGTGTGGAGCGGCGACCTCGAAGCGGGCGGCGAGCAGCGCCTGCTGGCCGCGCATCCGGAGCTGGGAGCCGCCGAGGTCTGGAAGGCCGGCCATCACGGTTCGGACACCTCCGGCGGCGAAGCCTGGCTGGCGCGCCTGCGCCCCGAACTGGTGCTGATCAGCTGCGGCGTCGGCAACCGCTACCGCCACCCGAGCCACGGGCCCTACGTCGTGGCGACCGACACGCTGGCGCAGTTCCGCTCCGACCTGCACGGCACGATCACGGTGTCCTGGCCGGCCGGAGGGGGCCGGCTGCGCGCGCGCCCGACGTGGCCGCGCCGCCGGCGCCCGGGCCGCTTGACACCCGGCGGCGCGCCTGCCTACCATCCGGTCACGGCGCCTGCAGTGCGCAACGGGAAGGGATCCCGGCGCCGGCGCCGCACCGCACCCGCCGCCGGACGACGCTCCGGGGCGTTCCCGGAGGTTCGACCATGCCCGCCCTGCGCAGCACGCGTGACCTGGGCCTGCGGCCCGATCACGAGGGGAAGGTGCGCGACATCTTCGACCTCGGCGACCGTCTCCTCATCGTGGCGACCGACCGCGTCTCGGCCTTCGACGTCATCATGGATGACCTGGTGCCCGGCCGCGGCGTCGTGCTCAGCGTGATGAGCCTGGGCTGGTTCCGCCACTTCGCCGACGTCGTGCCCAACCACGTGGTCACGGCCGATCCGCGCGCGTTCCCGGCGCCGTTCGCCGCGCACGCGGACGCCCTGGGCGGGCGCTCGATGTTGGTTCGCAAGGCCGAGCGCTTCCCGGTCGAATGCGTCGTGCGCGGCTACCTGGCCGGCTCGGGCCACAAGTCATACCGCGCCTCGGGCACGATCTGCGGTCAGCCCCTGCCGCCCGGCCTGCGCCTGGCCGACCGCCTGCCGCACCCGCTGTTCACGCCGACGACGAAGGCCGACGTCGGCCACGATGAAGACATGTCGTTCGCCGACGTCGAGGCCGCCGTCGGACCGGAGCGCGCGGCCGCCCTCAGGGACCTGACGCTGCGTCTCTACGGCGACGGGGCCGAGTACGCGCGGGCCCGCGGCGTCGTCCTTGCGGACACCAAGTTCGAGTTCGGGCTCATCGACGGCCGCATCGCCCTGATCGACGAGGTGCTGACCCCCGATTCCAGCCGCTTCTGGCCGGCGGACCAGGTGGTGCCCGGGCAGGAGCCGCCGAGTTGGGACAAGCAGATCCTGCGCAACCACCTCGAGACCCTGACCTGGGACAAGGCCCCGCCGCCGCCGCCGCTGCCGGCGGACGTGCTCACGCGAACGGCGGCGCGTTATCGGGAAGTGCTGGAGATCCTGTTCCCGGAGGAGGCCGCGGCATGGCGGGCGTACCTGTGAGGCGGCGCCGCGCGCTGCTGAGCGTCACCGACAAGACCGGGCTGGTGGAGTTCGCGCGCGGCCTGGCCCGGCACGATTTCGAGCTGGTGGCCTCCGGCGGCACGGCGACCGCGCTGCGCGAGGGCGGGCTGCCGGTCACCGACGTCGACACGATCACCGGCTATCCGGAGATCTTCGGCGGGCGCGTCAAGACGCTGCACCCGGCGGTGCACGGCGGCATCCTCGGACCGGACGAGGCCGCGTTCGCCGCGGTCGCGGAGCTGGGCATCGCGCCCATCGACCTCGTCGTCGTGAACCTCTACCGCTTCGGCGCCGCCCGCGCCGAGGGCGGCGACGAGGCGCAACTGGTGGCGAAGATCGACGTGGGCGGGCCGACGATGCTGCGCGCGGCCGCGAAGAACTTCGCGCGCGTCACGGTGGTGCCCGATCCGGCGCACTACGCCGAGGTGCTGGCCGAACTGGACGCCCGCGGCGGGACCACCACCGTGGAATTGCGCCGGCGCCTGGCGGCGGCCGTCTTCCGCCTGACCGAGCGCTACGACGACGCCATCGCCGATTGGCTGGAGGGCGTCACCGGACGCGTGGACTGCGGCGTGCACCTGCGCTATGGCGAGAACCCGCACCAGGGCGCGCGCATGTTCCTGCCCGGCGGCGGCACGCTGGCCGACGTGGGGCTGTCGCTGCACGGGGGCAAGGAACTCTCCTACAACAACCTGGTCGACCTGGTGGCGGGCCTCAAGCTGGCCGCCGACTTCAGCGAGCCCTGCTGCGCCATCCTCAAGCACACCAACCCGTGCGGCTTCGCCGTGGGCGAGCCCGCGCGCGCGCTGGAGCTGGCGCTGCGCTCGGACCCGGTCTCGGCGTTCGGCGGCGTGTTCGCCTTCAACGCCGAAATCGACGAGGCGGCCGCCGCCCTGCTGGCCGAGCGCTTCCTGGAGATCATCGCGGCGCCCTCGTACGCGCCCGGTGCCCTGGAGCGCCTGACCCGCAAGAAGAACGTGCGCGTGCTCACCGCCGACCTGCCGCGCTTCCTGGCCGCCACGCGCGGCCGCTCGCGCGCCTGGGGCGGACTGCTGCTGCGGCAGGACGAGGACGAGGGATTCCCCGAACTGGCCGACTGGCGCCTGGCGGCCGGACCGGAGCCGGACGCGGCCACGCGCGCGGGCCTGGCGCTGGGCTGGAAGGTGGCCAAGCACGGCAAGAGCAACGCGATCGTCATCGTCGACGGAACCGCAACCCTCGGCTGCGGTTTCGGCCAGATGAGCCGCGTCGATTCCGTCGAGCTGGCCATCGGCAAGGCGCGCGCGCAGGGACTCGAACTGCGGGACGCGCTGGCCGCCTCGGACGGGTTCTTCCCGTTCCCGGACGGCGTCGAGAAGCTCGCCGCCGCCGGGATCCGCGCCGTGGTGGCGCCGGCCGGCTCGATCCGCGACGACGAGGTCGCGGCCCGGGCCGCCGAACTGGGCGTGACGCTGCTGTTGGCCGGCCGTCGTCATTTCAACCACTGACGCCCGGCCGTATCCTGATGGCGGAATGGTCGGCGGCACCCCGCGCCGCCGCCGGGAAGGCAGCTTCCGCGTGCTCCTGCGCCGGATCCTGACGGTCGCCATGGCGGTCCTGTGCCTGGGCCTGCCCGGGCCGGCGGCCGCCTCCGCCGGGCCGGCGCCGGATCCCGAACTCAGCCGTTGGCGCGCAGCGCGTCGCGATGACTTGCGCCGGGCCAGCCTGGCCGCTGCCGCGCGCACGGCGGCCGCCGGCGCCGGCGCCAAGACGCTGCTGGATCCGACCGCATCGCCGGCCCGGTTCGGCCTGCTGGTCATCCCCGTCGATTTCGCCGACCACCGCCTGCCGCCCGGATGGAATCCCGCCGCGCTGGCGCCCCGCCTCGGCTCGGCCGACGGGCAATCGCTGCGGCGCTATTTCGCGGTCGCGTCGGCCGGGCGCTGCGAGCTGGTGCCCGTGCTGGCGCCGCTGGTCCGGCTCCCGGGCGCCGCCGCCGAATACTCGGACATCGGCTTCAACGGCTTCTCCCGCTCGCGCAAGCTGGCGCGCGAGGCGCTGGCCGCCGTCGCCGCCGCGGGCTTCGACCTGGGTCTCGCCGACCTGGACGGGCCCGACGGCCGGCCGCGCAGCGGCGACGACGACGGCTGGGTGGACGGCGTGCTCGTTCTTCACGCGGAGGTCGGTCAGGAGAACGACGCGCAGCGCGGGCTGGTGCAGGCGCTGCAGTACTACCTGGAGGAACCCGTCAGCGCGCGGGGCGTCAACGCCGGCGCCTACGCCGTGGCCAGCCTGCGCAGCGGGCCCGGCATCTGGGCGCACGAGACGGCGCACCTGCTGGGCCTGGAGGACCGCTACGACCCGCTGCTGCCGCCGGCGACCGGGGCGGGCGACATCGCCGGGGCCGGCGGGCTGGGCGTCTTCAGCCTGATGGCGGCCGGCGCGCTGGGCACCGGCGGCGGCTGGAACCCGTCGCTGCCGGACGCCTACTCGCGCGCGCTGCTGGGCTGGTGCGACGTGACGACGATCACCGACAGCCCGGCCCGCGGCGACACGCTGCGCGCGCCCGCGGCGGGCGCCGCGCAGGCGCACCGCGTCTGGACGCAGGACGGCGCCGGCGCGGAGTTCCTCCTGCTCGAGGCGCGGGATCCCGCCTCCGCGGCGCCATTCGACGCGGCGCTGCCGGGCGCCGGACTGGTCGTGCTCCACGTCGACGAGGCCGTGCCCGAGGGGCGCTGGCTGGAGGACGGCCCGGGCGCCTGGCACCTGCGCGCGAGGCTGGTGGAAGCCGACGGCGACGACGCGCTGCGCCGCGGCCTGTCAGCCGGCGCCGCGGGCGATCTGTTCCCGGGACCGGGCGCGGTCACCGAACTGACGCCGACGAGCGTTCCGTCGAGCGACGGGTACGGCGGTCCGTCCGGCGTGGCGATCACGGGAATCGGCGACGGCCCCGGCTGGGTGGTCCACCGCACCGCCAGCGCGCCGCAGCCGTGGGCCCGTTTCGAGGCCAGCTGGCCGGGCACGGGCGGCGAGCGCGATCTCCAGTTCGCCGCCGTCCTGCGCGGCGGGCAGCCGGGCGACCTGCTCCTGCGCGTGGAGACCGTGGGCGATCCCGCCTGGGGCGCGCTGGCCGGCGGCGCGCCGGCCGAGGTGGCGCTCGCGCGCGGGGCCGACGGCGCCTGGCGCCCAATCCAGCCGGTGCGCTTCGAGCTCGCCGGCGAGCCGCCGGCGGACGCCGTCACTCGCTTCCGCTACACGCTGCAGGGAGCGGATCTGGCGACGGCCGCCGCGGAACGGGCCTGGGCCTGGGCGGCCGGCGCCGCCACCCTCGACTTCGCCCAGGTCTGGCCCGGCGAGTGGACGCTCGAGCAGCCCGACGGCCCCGGCACCGCGTGGCGCCGCTGGAGCGGCGGCGAGTCGCCCGCGTCCGGCGGCGGGCCGGTGCTCGCCTGCACGGGCGAGAACGCCGACCCGGCCGCGTGGCCGGATGTGGCCTACACCAACCGCGGCCGCGCGCGCCTGACCAGCGGGCCGGTCTCCGGCGACTGGGCGGCGGTCCGGCTGGTGCACTGGGTGGACGTCGAGACGCTGCCGGGCGGCGTGCCGATGGACGGCGCGACCGTGTCCTGGTTGGCCCCGGACGGCAGCGAGATCGCCGCCGCGCCGCTCGGCGGCTGGACCGCGCGCGTGGACGGCAGTTCCGGCAGCGCGCTGCGCGGACGCGGCTCGTTCGGCCGCGAGCCCGGCGAATTGGACGCCGGGCGCCGGCCCGTGTGGCGCAGCGACGTCGTCCCGCTGCCGGCCGCAGGCCCGGGGCCCTGGCGCCTGCGCCTGGAATTCGCGGCGAACGACCTGTGGCGCGCGCGCGGCTGGCTCGTGGCGGCCCTCGAGCCGCTGCCGGCGGCGCCGGCGGCGGCGTTGCGCTGGGACGACGGGCTGGACTGGTCTGAGCTCTGGCCATTGGTCGGCGAGCCGCCGACGTTCGCGGTGCAGGCGCGCGTGCCGCCGGACAGCACCTGGACGACGATCGTGACGACGCAGTCCGCTGCGCTGCCCGCTTCGCAGCTGCTGCCATTGTTGCCCGGCCCGCCGCGCGCGCGCTGCGAGGTGCGGGTGACGGGCCCGGCGCCGTGGGGGACGCTCGCGCTGGGGCCGGCGGTCGTGTACGTTGGCCCCACGACGCAGCCGGCCGCGCTGGGCCTGCCGTGGCCGAACCCGGCCGCCGCCGAGGTCCGCTTCTCGTTGGCCGCGCCCGTCGAGGGCCGGGTCAGCCTGCTCGTGCACGACCTGGCCGGGCGGCGCGTGCACGCGCGCGAGATCGCCCCCGGCGTCTCGTTCGTCGTCTGGGACGGACGGGACGAGCGGGGACGCCGGCTGCCGGCCGGCACCTATATCGTCCGCTTGACCGGCGCCGGCCCCTCGCCGGCGCGCAAGGTGGTGTTGGCGCGTTGAGCTTCCGTCGCGCGGCCGCGATCGCGGCCCTCTCCGCCGGTCTGCTGCCGGCGGCTCACGCGGGCGCGGGTCCGCTCTACGATCCCTGGCTGGAGCGCTTCCAGGTGGGCGGCCTCGCGGTCGAACCCACCGACGACGGCTACCCGCGGGGCCTGCTCGAAGCGGCCGCGACCGACACCGCCTGGACCCGCGCCGCGCTCCGTTGCCTGGACCCGTCGCTGCCGGCCGTGCCGGGCGCCGACCTGGCGCGGCGCTGGCTGGCGGCGCGCGAAGGCGACCGGGCCGACGCGCGCCTGGGCGCCCTGCACCGGGCGGCGCTCGCCTTCGCCGACACCACCCAGCCCCCGCCGGCGGCCGGAGGCGAGGAGATCCTCGCGGGCGAACTGGGAGCGCGGCGCTTCTTCGCGCACCTGGCGCGGGGCGAACGCGCGGCGGCGCGAGCCGAGGCCGAAGTCCTCGCGTCGCGGCGCGGACCGGGCATCGAACCGCGCGAGAACTTCGTCTGGGCGCTGCGCGCGCGGCGCCTGGCGCGCCTCGGCGCCGGCCCCGCCGCCGAGACGGCCACGATCTGGCCGGAAGCGCTGCCCCTGCCGTCGTACGACGCCGGCAACGCCTGGGCGCTGTGGGTCGCCTACAGCCGCGCGCGCGGGCACACGCCGGTGGCGCCGCCCGAAGTCAGCGACGCCTGGCGCGCCTGGCTGGCGAGCGCGGGCCGCGGCGGCGGCGTCCGCCCGCTGGACCTGGCCGCCTCGGGCCTGGACGAGCCGTGGCGCGCGGCGCTGGGCGCGGCGCTGCTGCCCAAGGCCGAACTGGCCGACCACTTCCGGCGCCACCCGCAACCTCCCGGCGACGCCGACCTGCAGGCCATGTGGGTGAACGGCCGGCGCGCGGCGCGCCAGGGCGACGCGGCGGCGTACGCCGAGATCGCCGCCGCGCCCGGCCTGAAACCGTCCCTGCGGCTGGACCTGTGGCGACGGGCCGCCGAGCTGCGTCTGCTGGCCGGGCAGCCCGAGCGGGCCCGCGCGGATCTGGACCGGGCGCTGGCCCTGGCCCGCGAGGGGCACGGCACAGGCAGCGTGCGGCGCCGCCTGCGGCTGTGGGTCGAGCAGGCGATGGTCCTGGCCCTGCACAAGGGCGACCTGGCCGCGGCGCGCAGCCTGCGCGACGCGGGCCTGGCGACGTTCACCGGCGCCGAACTGGACGCCTTCCGCGCCGAGACCCGCCACTGGCA
>CAYNPY010000123.1:0-8796 GCA_964399195.1 uncultured Fibrobacteraceae bacterium | reverse complement strand
CCGCGGGGGGGGCTGGGGGCGGGCGTGTCGGGGGTGGGGGCCGGCGCGCCGGGGGCGACGCCCCCCGCCGCCGCGCCGCGGCGCATCGCCACGCGCGGCGGCTCGCCGCACTTCGGCGCCGGCGGCGATCGCGTCTTCCTGGTCGCGCGCGAGGGCGGCAAGGACAGCGACGGCGTGTCGCTGCTCAGCGTGCCGCTGGGCGTCGCTGCGCCCGGCGACGGCGAGCGCACGCACTACACCAGCGACTGGGCGACCGAGATGCGGGTCAGCCCCGACGGCCGCAACCTGGCGTTCGCCGAGCGGCACCGGGTGTGGACGGCGCCGTTCGTCGACGCCGGCAAGCCGGTGGCGGTGGCGCCGGGCGGCACGAACCTGCCGATCCGCAAGCGCAGCGACGAAGCGGGCGGCTTCCTGCACTGGTCAGGCGACGGTCGCTCGCTGCACTGGAGCCTGGGGCCGCAGTTGGCGACGCTCGCGGTGGACGGCGACCAGGGGGCGGCCGCGCCGGCGTTCGCGACGATCGACCTGCCGGTGACGGCGGACGTGCCGCGGCGTCCCGACGGCGGCGAGAGCGTGATCGCCATCCGCAACGTCAAGGTGCTGACGATGGAGAGCGGCGGCGGCGAGGCCGCGGCTCGCGACCCGGCGACGCGCGGGCTGGAAACGATCGAGCGCGGCGTGGTCGTCGTGCGCGGCAATCGCCTGGAGGCCGTGGGCCCCGACGGCGAGGTGGCGATACCCGCCGGCGCGACCGTCATCGACGGGCAGGGCGGCGTCGTGACGCCGGGCCTGGTCGACGTGCACGCGCACGGGGCGCAGGGGGAGAACGGGATCGTCCCGCAGGACAACTGGAACGCGCAGGCCAACCTGGCCTTTGGCGTGACGACGATCCACGACCCGAGCAACGACACCGCGACGGTGATCGCGGCCAGCGAGATGCAGAGGGCGGGCCTCATCGCGGCGCCGCGCATCTTCTCGACCGGCACCATCCTCTACGGCGCGCAGGGCTCGTACAAGGCGGAGATCGAGTCGCTGGACGACGCGCTGTTCCACCTCGGCCGCATGAAGGCCGTGGGCGCGGTCAGCGTCAAGAGCTACAACCAGCCGCGCCGCGACCAGCGGCAACTGGTGCTGGAGGCCGCGCGCCGCCTGGGCCTGATGGTGGTGCCGGAGGGCGGGGCGCTGTTCCAGCACAACCTGACGATGGTCGTCGACGGCCACACCACCGTCGAGCACACGCTGCCGGTGGCGCGCATCTACGACGACGTGAAGCAGCTGTGGGGGGACAGCGAGGTCGGCTACACGCCGACGCTGGCCGTGGCCTACGGCGGCCTTGGCGGCGAGAACTACTGGTACGCCAAGACGCAGGTGTGGGCGAACGAGCGCCTGGCGCGGTTCGTGCCGCGCTACGTGCTGGACCCGCGCTCGCGCCGGCCCTTCGACGCGCCGGACGAGGAGTGGAACCACATCGAGCAGGCCCGGCTGGCGCGCGACGTGCTGGTGGCCAAGCAGAATGGCGTCATCGCCCGCACCGGACGCGGCAGCGGGCCGGGGCTGGGCGCGCACGGGCAGCTGGCGGGCATCGGTCCGCACTGGGAGCTGTGGATGCTGGCGCAGGGCGGCCTGACGCCGCACGAGGCGCTGCGCGCGGCGACCATCGACGGCGCCTCGCAGCTCGGGCTGGACGGCGACATCGGCTCGCTGCGCCCCGGCAAGCTGGCCGACCTGCTGCTGTTCCGCGAGGACCCGACCGGGGACATCCGCCGCACCGAGAGCCTGGCGCTGGTGATGCAGAACGGCCGCCTGTACGACGCCGCGACGCTGGCGCAGGTGGCTCCGGTGGCCAAGCCCGGCCCCCGCTACTTCTTCGAGGAGCTGCAGGCGGGCGCCGGCACGCCGCTGGCGGTCGAGGCCATCATGCGCAAGGCGGCCGAGAGCGGGGCGACCTGCGCCGGCTGCTGCGGCCGGCATTGACGGACGGGCCGGTGAGCCTGGACGGGCGGCAGGAAGCGGCGCTGCGCCGCTTCCGCCGGCTGGCCGACGTCTTCGACGGCGCGTGGCGCGTGCCGGGCACCAGGCTCCGCTTCGGCGCCGACGCCCTGGTGGGCCTGGTGCCGGTGGCGGGCGACGTCGTCGGCGCCGCCTTCGGGCTCTACGGCGCGTGGACGGCGTGGCGCGTGGGGGCGCCCGCCTCGGTGCTGGCGCGCATGGTGGCCAACGTGGCGGCGGACCTGCTGCTGGGTCTGGTGCCCGCCGTGGGCGACGTGGCGGACTTCCTGTTCCCGGCGCACACCCGCAACCGGCGCCTGCTCGAGGCGTGGCTGGTCCGGCCGGGACACGTGGCGCGACGCTCGCGAACGCTGGTCGTGGCCGTGCCGGCGGCGGCGGCGCTGCTGCTGGCAGCGGCGTTGGGCGCGGCGGTGTGGCTGTTCATCGTCCTGCTGCGCTGGCTGGGCGCGGCCTGGGCGGGCGCCTGACCCCGGCCAGCGTTCAGGCGCTCTTCGTCCCGGCCAGGATGCCGGCCCCGTTCGGCAGCTCGAGCGGCAGGCGGCGCACGTCGCGGACGCCGGCCGCCGCCATCATCGCCGACAGCTCGGCCCCGCTGTAGGACTGCCCGTCGGGCGTGCCCACCAGCATGTTGAGTCCGAAGAGCGCCGGGTGCGGCGGCCCGAGGCGGTCGTCGTCGAGGATGAACTCCTGCACCAGCAGCAGGCCGCCCGGCTCGAGCGCGCCGGCCGCCTTGCGCAGCAGCGCCGCGGCGCCCGCCGGGCCCTCGCCGTGCAGGACGTGCGACAGCCAGGCGGCGTCGAAGCCGCCGGGCACGGGCTCGAGGTTGTAGTCCGCGGGCGCGAACGCGATGCGGCCGGTCAGGCCTTGCGCCGCGACCGCCCGTTCGGCCAGGGCGCGCGTGGAGGGCAGGTCGCAGATCGTCGCCTGCAGGGCCGGGTTCCGCCGGCAGAAGTGGATGGCGTAGGTGCCGGGTCCGCCGCCCAGGTCCAGCAGCCGGCGGCGGCCCGTCAGGTCGACCGCCTCGGCCACGCGCGGGGCGGCGAGGGTCGCCAGGTCCTGCATGCCGAGCAGGAAGGCTTCGCGGGCCTCGGTGTCATCGTGGTGGGACGAGCGTTCGCGCACCGGGGCGCCCGTGCGCACGGCCTCCGGCAGGCGGGCCCAGGCCTCCATCAGGAAGTGGTGGTGCGCGATGATGTGGCCCAGGTAGGCCGGCGCGCCGCGGACCAGGTGGCGGCGGGCAGCCGGTGCGGCGGACCAGCGGCCGCCTTCGTCGCGCGCGGCCAGGCCCAGCGCGGCGAGGGCCTCCAGCAGGCGAGTTATGCCGCGCTCCTCGGCGCCGGCGCGGGCGGCCAGTTCGGCCGCGGCCGACGGGCCGTCCGCCAGGCGGGTGAACAGGTCCAGCCGCACGGCGGCGTGCAGCGCGCAGGCGCTCCAGTAGCCGCCCGAGACCTGCAGCAGCTCGGGCGCGGTCCAGTCTCGCGGTTGGGCGGTCATGGCGTCCTTTCGGGCCTGTGGGGGACCTCCCCGGCGGCGGCCCCGCGACGAGCATAGGGCCCGGCGGCGGCGGGGGCAACGCGGGTTGTCCTTTCGGGCGGGGTGCGCTACATTGCGCACGCCGGCGCCCCGGGGAGGGCGCCTGTTTGCCTGTGGCGCCCGTTCGTGGGTCATCGTTGTGTTCCGGGGCGCGGGCTGCGGCCGGTCCTGTCGGGTCTCACCTGTTTCCTGTCGCGGAGGGCCGCCATGCTGCCTGGATCGCCCTGGACCCTCGCCAAGAGCGAGCAGCTGTACGGTTTCGAATACTGGGGCGCCGGCTACTTCGGCGTCAACGCCAAGGGCAACGCCTGCGTGCGCCCGGAGGGGCCGGGCGGCCCCGAGTTCGACCTCAACGAGCTGGTCGAAGCCGCGCGCCAGCGCGAGATCCGGCTGCCGATCCTGTTCCGCTTCAGCGGCATCCTGCGCCACCGCCTGCGCACGCTGCACCGGGCCTTCACCGCGGCGATGACCGAGTACGAGTTCCAGGGCGCCTACCGCCCCGTCTACCCCATCAAGGTGAACCAGCAGCGGCACGTCGTGACCGAGCTGATCCGCGCCGGCCGCGACCTGAGCCTGGGCCTGGAGGTGGGCAGCAAGCCCGAGCTGGTGGCGGCGCTGGCGCTGCCCGGGAACACGGACTCGCTGCTGGTCTGCAACGGCTACAAGGACCGCCAGTACCTCGAGCTGGCGATGATGGCCCAGCGCGTCGGGCGCGAGGTGATCGTCGTCGTCGAGAAGCCGTCCGAGGTGGACCTGCTGCTGGCGATCAGCCGCGAGCAGGGCATCGAGCCGAACATCGGCTTCCGGCTGCGGCTGGCCGGGCGCGGCGCCGGGCGCTGGGAGCGCAGCGGCGGCGAGCGCGCCAAGTTCGGCCTCAACGTGGCCGAGATCGTCGCCGCCATCAAGCTGCTGACCGAGCACGGCAAGCAGGACTGGGTGCGGCTGGTGCACTTCCACAACGGCAGCCAGCTGACCAGCATCGGCTCGCTGAAGCAGGCGGTGCGCGAGGCGGCGCAGGTGTACGTGCAGGTGGCGCGGTTCTGCCCCCAGCTGCGGTACTTCGACGTCGGCGGCGGCCTGGCCGTCGACTACGACGGCTCGAAGACGGCCTTCGAGTCGTCGATGAACTACACGGTCGAGGAGTACGCGCGCGACGTCGTCTGGATCCTCAAGGACGCCTGCGACAACTCCGGCGTGGCGCACCCGATGATCGTGACCGAGTGCGGCCGCGCGATGGTGGCCTACGCCTCGGTGCTGGTGACCGAGGTGCTGAGCCTGGCCAACACGTTCACCACCACCGTGGACGTGGACGAGGTGACCAAGCGCACCGAGGAGGACACCGTCCTCAACATGGCGCTGATGCTGCAGTCGCTGACGCCGAAGAACTGCCAGGAGACGCTGCACGACGCCGTCGAGCTGCGGCAGACCATGCTGCAGCAGTTCAGCCTGGGGCAGATGTCGATCGAGGACCGCGCCCTGGGCGACCAGTGCTACTGGGCGCTGCTGAACGCGATCAACAACGCCACGCGCGAGCTGCACTACGTGCCGGAGGACCTGCGCCGGCTGCCGACGCTGCTGACGGACACCTACTTCTGCAACCTGTCGATCTTCCAGTCGATGCCCGACAGCTGGGCGATCGACCAGATCTTCCCGATCACGCCCATCTCGCGCCTGCACGAGGAGCCGAAGCGGCGCGTCGTGCTGGCGGACATCACCTGCGACTCGGACGGCAAGGTCGAGCGCTTCGCCGACCTGCGGGACATCAAGCACTACCTGCCGGCGCACGAGCTGAAGCCGGGCGAGAAGTACTGCTTCGCCGTGTTCCTGGTGGGCGCCTACCAGGAGATCCTGGGCGACCTGCACAACCTGTTCGGCGACACCAACGCCGTGCACGTGGATGTCTCAAGCGACGGGCGCATGGTCTTCGCCAACGTGCTGCGCGGCGACACCGTGGGCCAGGTCCTGCGCTACGTCTCGTTCGACAAGACGGACTTGACCGAGCGCTGGCGGCACGCCCTGGAAGAGGCCGTGCACGCCGGCCGGATCACGGCGCCCGAGTCGGCCGTGCTGCAGCGGCAGTACGACGAGGTGTTCGAGGACTACACCTACCTGCGGTAGCCCGCGCGCGCCAGGGCCCCGACCAGCCGCTCGGCCAGCACGCGGCCGTTGGCGGCGTCGTGGCTGAGGATGCAGCCCGCCACGGTCGCGTCCAGCGCCGGCACGTGGTAGGCGAAGGTGTTCCAGAACCCCTGGTGCCCGAACGCGAGGTGCCCGTCCAGTTCGGCCGCCATCAGGCCCAGGCGGTAGGGCGCGGTGCCGCCGCCGGTCATCGCCGCCAGCGTCGACTCCCGCTTCAGCACGCGGCCTTCCAGCAGGTGCCGCATGAACAGGCCCAGGTCGCGCACGTCCGTCACCAGGCCGCCCCCGCCGTAGAGGTCGAAGGACGGGTCCCACGCCGTCACGTCGTGGTCGCCGATGTGCTGGTGCGCGCGCGGGCGCGGCGGCACCGGCGCCGGTTCGAGCGTCTCCCACCACGTCTGGCGCAGGCCCAGGCCGGCGAAATCCAGCTCCTGCCGCACGGCGGCGGCCAGCGGCCGCCCGGTCGCGCGCTCGATGACGGCGCCCAGCAGCACGTAACCGGTGTCCGAGTAGCGGTATGGGGCCGGCGCCGGGCCGAGCGGATCGAACAGCTCGACGCACCGGCGCACCTGTTCCTCGCGTGTCCAGCGATGCCGAGGGTCGGCGATGATCGCGTTGCCGTAGCGGTCGTCGCCCGAATGGTCGGCCAGCCCCGCGGTGTGGCTCAGCACGTGGCTGAGGCGGATGGCCTCGAGGTCGTAACCGTCGCCGCGCAGGATCGTCGCCAGATCCGGCGGCAGCAGCCCGCCGAGGGCGGCGTCGAGCGACAGGCGGCCGTCCTCCACCAGGCGCAGCACCGCGGCGGCGACGTAGGTCTTCGTGTTGCTGGCGATGCGGAACTCGTGCTCGACGGTCAACGGCGGGGCGCCCTCGCCGCGTGCGGCGGCGCCGCTCGCGTGCGCCCAGTCGAGGCCCAGCGCGGGGCACCGGACCCAGACGGTGGCGCCCGGCGCCTGCGGGTTCTCGGCCAGGAAGGCGTCGACGATCGCGGCCAGTTCGCCGGTCACCGTGTCGGCGGCGGCGGGGGCGGCGTCAGGGGCGGCGGCGACGAGCAGCGCGGCGAGCGCGGCGGCGGCCGGAAACGACGGGCGGAACATCGGCGGGACCTCCGTGGTGGCGGTGGCGGCTCGCGGTCGTCGGCACGTTGCGTGCAGTCCGGCGGCCTCCCTTGCCGTCACACCATCGCCGGAGGTAAGATGATGCGGGATCGACGCGGAGGAAAGTCCATGGCCAACCGCGCGCGCGACTGGTTCGCCCAGGCGGAGAAAGACCTCGAGTTCGCCGAGAAGGCCCGGGCCGGGGGGAGTCACGAGTGGGCGTGTTTCGCGGCCCAGCAGGCGGCCGAGAAGGCGGTCAAGGGGCTCCACCTGCACATGGGTCAGGAGGCCTGGGGTCACGTCGTGGCGCGTCTGCTGCGGGAGCTGCCGCAGGCGCCGCCCGAGGAACTGGTCGAACGCGGCATGGTGCTGGACAACTTCTACGTTTCCAGCCGGAATCCGAACGGGCATCCGGACGGAGCCCCGTTCGAGCATTACGGTCGACTCCAGAGCAGCGAGGCCTGCGCCCATGCCCGTCAGATCGTTGAGTTCGTCCGTTCTCAGATGGCCGGCGCGTGAGCAGGTGCTCGCCGCGGCGCGGTCCTGGGCGTCGGCCGCGGGCCGCGCGCGCGGGGATCTCCTGAGGCTCGGCTGCTTCGGCTCGGTGACCGGCGACCGCTGGGGCGTGGGTAGCGACCTGGACCTGGTGGCGGTCGTGGCGGCCGCGGCGCGTCCGTTCGCGGAGCGGGGACGGGAGTGGGACCTGACGCAGCTGCCGGTGCCCGCCGAGATCCTGGTCTACACGGCGACGGAATGGGAGCAGGTCGTCGCCCGCGGGGATCGCTTCGCCGACGTGATGTCGCGGGAAGTCGTCTGGTTGTGGGAGCGAGGCTGAGTCACTCTGCCGCCAGTTCCTGCCTGAGCGCCTCGAGCTTCTCCCTGACCCCCGCCAGCGTGTAGGGATCGTCGGCCGCCGGCGGGCGGCCGCCGGTCTCGAAGCGCGGCCGCTCCACGTTGTCGCGGCCCCAGCGCGCATCCACCCGGCGCACGAAGTCCGCCAGGACCGCGGGGCTTGCCAGCGCGCGGTCCAGCTGCGCCGCCAGCGCGGCCGCCGGCCGGCCGCGCCAGGCCGACAGCAGCGCGGGGTCGTCGGCCAGCCCGTCCAACAGCTCGCGCGTGAGCGCCCCCTCGGGATCGGGCAGGCGGGCGGCGAGGATCGCGCCCGCATCCAAGACCAATTGCCGGTCCGCCGGCACGGGCGAGGCGCCGCGCAGGTTGCCTGCGCCGGCGCGAGCGACGGCGCCGGAAAGGGTCCAGGTCTGCCGGCGGCGGATTTCCTGCTCGATCAGTCCGGATTCGTCGTCGGGTTGGATGTCGCTCAGAGGGGCGGATGCGCGCGGGGTGGTACACGCTTCTGATCATACCTGTTGCAAGCATGCGCCCGAATGGCAAACACCTCTAGTTGCCGCGCTCGAAAGACAGCCATTCAGCTGAGAACGGCGATCAGTCGCAACGTTGCCGACGGTGCAGGTCGAGGGCCGCACGCCGGCTTCCCGGCAGCGGGCGCCGAACGCCACCGACGTGTACTGGCATCCCTGATCCGAGTGGTGGATCACGCCCGAGGGCATGGTGTCCGGGAAACCGGGTCAACTCCAGGTGTGCTTCGGGGACTAATTGGCTGCCGTTTGGATCTTGTCTTCGGGCTGCATCGCGCACCGAGATCTCCGGCAGGTGAAATCGAGCCAGAGTGGGGCGTGCTGCGTGACAGCAAGAAGAGAAATATCGGACTCTGTCTATCTAAATAGAACCTTTACGTCTCCCCACGATGTAGACTCCGTCGGCACCGGTCCGTCGGTGAACGGTTCGAAGCTCACGACGCCGTTGGTCTCTGATGTATCATTCGCGTCCCAGATCAACGCGCGAATCGCCTCAGCATCAGCAGTTCCCCAGTAGTTGCCTGTGAGATTGAGAATGCTCGCGCTGGCCCAGGTGCTGACACAGCGGACCGCATACCCCTGGGCGGGCAAGAAGTGGCTGTTCGTGATGGTCACGAAGGAGTTGCAACAGGCCAGCAAGC
>CAYNPY010000122.1:0-8807 GCA_964399195.1 uncultured Fibrobacteraceae bacterium | reverse complement strand
CGTGGTCCACGTGGCCGATCGTGCCGACGTTCACGTGATCCTTCGTCCGTTCGAACTTAGCGCGTGCCATCGCTGGCTACCTCCTGCATCGGGCCTTGCCGCCGCTGTCGCGGCCTCAGGCCCCCGCGTAAAGCCGCGTGATCTCCGCGGCGATCCGGTCCGGCACCCTGTCGTACCGAGCCAATTGCATCGAGAACACGCCCCGCCCCTGGGTCAGCGACCGCAGCTGCGTCGCGTAGCCGAACATCTCCACCAGGGGGACGTCGGCGTGGATCACCTGGTCGGCGCGCCGCTGCTCCATGCCGGAGACCCGGCCGCGCCGCGAGCTGAGATGCCCGGTGACGTCGCCGAGGAAATCGGCCGGCACCGCGATCTCCACCGCCATCACCGGCTCCAGCAGCGCGGGAGCCGCCGCCTTCGCCCCGTCCCAGACCGCGCTGACCGCGGCGTTCCGGAACCCCATCTCCGTGGACTGCCCTTCCTGGTACCTGCCGCCCACCAGGGCGATCTGCAGGTCGACCAGCGGGTAGCCCGCCAGCACGCCGGTCTCGCAGGCCTGACGCGCCGACTGCTCCACGAACGTGACGAACTCCGCCGGCAGCGCGCCCGGTTTCGTCTCGTCGGCGAACACGATCCCGGTGCCGTAGCCGCCCGGGCGGATCGCCAGCTCGACCTCGGCGAAGTTCGACTTGCCGGCGAGCTCCCGTTCGAAGTGGCCCTTCTGGACGACCTCGCGCGTCACCGTCTCCCGGTACGCGACCTGCGGGCGGCCGGTGGCGCAGGCCACCTTGTGCTCGCGCTGCAGGCGGTCGACCATGATCTCCAGGTGAAGCTCGCCCATGCCCCAGATCACCAGTTGCCCGCTGTCCGGATCGCGCCGGACGTGGAACGTGGGATCCTCGTCGGCCAAAGCCTGCAGGGCGTCGCCGAGCTTGTCCTGGTCGGCCTTCGTTCGCGGTTCGATCGCCATGTAGATGACCGGTTCCGCGAACGCCACCTTGTCCAGCAGCAGCGGGTGTTCCTGCACCGCGAGCGTGTCGCCGGTGCGGATCTCCTTGAAGCCCACGGCCGCGATGATGTCGCCGGTCCGGGTCTCGGTCACGTCCTCGCGCTTGTCCGCGTGCATCCGCAGCAGCCGCTGGATCCGCTCCCGCTTGCCCGTCGCGACGTTGAGCACCGTCTTGCCCGCGCCCAAGGTCCCGCTGTACACCCTCAGGAACGCCAGCCGGCCCGCGAACGGATCGGCCAGGATCTTGAAGGCCAGGGCGGCGAACGGCTCGTCGTCGCTCGGGGCCCTGTGCTGCTCGCCTTCCCCGTCCCGTCCCGAGCCCTTGATGGCCGGGCGGTCCAGGGGCGACGGCAGGTAGTCCACCACGGCGTCCAGGACTTCCCTGACGCCCTTGTTCTTCAGCGCCGACCCGCAGAGGACCGGCACCAGCTGGCCCGCGATCGTCGCCCGCCGCAGCCCCGCCTTCAGCTGGGCCACGGTCGGCTCCCGCTCGGCCAGGAAGAGCTCCATGAGCTCCTCGTCCGCCTCGCTGGCCTTCTCCACCAGCTCGAGCCGCGCCATCTGCGCGTCGTCGAGCAGATCCGGCGGGATCTCGCCCACCGTCGCGGTGGCCCCGAGGTCGGCCTCGTTCGGGTAGATCGCCCGCATCTCCAGCAGGTCGATCATGCCCCGGAACGCGTCCTCGGCCCCGATCGGCAGGCTCACCGGCACGGGCCTGGCGCCGAGGCGCTCGACCATGCTCCGGACCGCCCGCCCGAAGTCCGCCCCCAGCCGGTCCATCTTGTTGATGAACGCGATCCGGGGCACCGAGTAGCGGTCGGCCTGCCGCCAGACGGTCTCGGACTGGGGTTCCACCCCGCCCACGCCGCAGAACACCGCCACGGCCCCGTCCAGCACCCTCAGGCTGCGCTCCACCTCGGCGGTGAAGTCCACGTGGCCCGGGGTATCGATGATGTTGACGCGGTGCTCGCGCCAGGCGCAGGTCGTGGCCGCGGACATGATCGTGATGCCGCGTTCGCGCTCCTGCTCCATGTAGTCCATCTGGGTCGCGCCGTCGTCCACGTCGCCGGGCCGGTGGACGCGCCCGGTGTAGTAGAGGATCCGCTCCGTGGTCGTCGTCTTGCCCGCGTCGATGTGAGCCATGATCCCGATGTTCCGGATCATGTTCAACGCCACTTCGCGGGCCACCGTCGACACTCCGTGTTCGCGGATCCGGCCGGCCGCCGCCGGCCAAGGCACGAACCCATCAGCACCAAGCGCACCTTGGCTCATACACGAGCGGTGCGTCGCCGTTGCCTCTGGCCCCGCCGATTCCGTTCGCGGGACGCTACCAGGCTATTCGAATGTGCGATCCTTCAAGCACTGAGCGCTTGGTGACGAACGAGAGGGACCCTTACCAGCGGCAGTGGGCGAACGCGCGGTTCGCTTCAGCCATGCGGTGAGTGTCTTCGCGCTTCTTGATAGACGGTCCTTCGTTCTTGCTCGCCATCAACAACTCGGCGGCCAGCCGGTCGGCAAACGTCTGCTCGGGCCGGGTCCGGGCGAAGCCGATCAGCCAGCGCATGGCCAGCTGCGTCCTGCGCTCGGCCCGGATCTCGACGGGCACCTGGTAGGTGGCGCCGCCGATACGCCGGGACTTCACCTCGACGCTGGGCTTCACGTTGTTCATCGCGGACCGGAAGACGTCGATGCCCTCCTGCCCGCTCTTGTCCTTGATGATGTCCAGGGCGCGGTAGAACGCGGCCTCCGAGACGCTGCGCTTGCCGTCACGCATGCAGTAGTTGATGAACTTCGTCACCATCACGTCGCCGTAACGGGGATCGGCGGCCAGATCGCGCTTCTCGGGGGACCTGCGTCGGGACATTACCTTCTGCTCCCTGCCTTCTACTTCCTGAACTCTCTGCTGCCGGCGGCGCGCTGCGGCGCCCGGCGCGAGGCGACCCGGTCCACCCCGGACCGGGCCGCTGGACTAGTTCTTGCCCTTGGCCGCCTTGGGGCGCTTGGCGCCGTACTTCGAGCGGCCCTGGCGGCGCTTGTCGACGCCCGAGGCGTCCTGCGTGCCGCGCACGATATGGTAGCGCACGCCCGGCAGATCCTTCACGCGGCCGCCGCGCACGAGCACGATGCTGTGCTCCTGCAGGTTGTGGCCTTCGCCGGGGATGTAGGCGGTCACTTCGATGCCGTTGGTCAGCCGCACGCGGGCGATCTTCCGAAGCGCCGAGTTCGGCTTCTTCGGGGTCTGCGTGTAGACGCGCGTGCACACGCCCTTGCGCTGCGGGCAGGCCTGCAGGGCCGGGCACTTCTTCTTCTTGGTCTGGAGCTTGCGGCCCTTGCGGACCAGCTGACTGAGTGTCGGCAAGTCGGACTCCCGCCAGGGCCGATTTCGACCCGCTGGCCCGGGCGTACCCGGGCGACCTGTTTCTGGTTCCGTGGCTGCGGAGGCTTGATGCGAACCGCGGTACGGCAAGAAAACCCAACGGCAGCCTGTGAGGGCTGCGGTCATGGACCGGGAACATTAGCCGGGCGGTGGCGGCTTGTCAAGGATTTACCGGGGAAAATGCGCCTTGGCGGCGTGCCCATCGAGGGCCTGTCACGCCGCGCTTACTGTCTGGCGGGGTCTTCTCCCGCGGTCTGCTGGGCCGGGACAACCCATCTCGGTCGGCGGCAACTTGCGCCGGCGCAATTCGCCTTGCCGTAGTGACTGCCCGCAGGCTGATCCCACGCGATCTGATCACGCCGGACGGTGCTCCCACATCGCCAGGGACCCGGCGCAGTCTGCCGGGACCGGGGTGACGAGGCGCGCGGATGAGCCGTTTAACATCCGCGTTCACAACAAGATATATCAGAACCAGGCATCACTGGCGCTGTTCCCGAAAGGCTTCCGCAGGGCTCGGGAAGCCATCAGCCTGTATAAATGATAATGATTATTATCTATCGGAACAGCCGCCGCGAGCCCCCACCCCAACGCGTCAACGGGCCAGAACGACCTTCCGGGTAGCCGCACCCGCCCCATCCCGGGCCCGGACGAAATAGGTCCCCGACGGCGCTGGAGGTCCGGATCCGGTGCAACCGTCCCAGGTCAGCTTGAGAGGGCCGAGGCCGGCGGTCCCGTGGAAGGGCACGGCCACGCGCCGCCCCCTCACGTCGAAGATCTCCACCGTCACATCCCCGGCCACCGCCACGGTCAGCTCGATGGCAAGCCGGGGATTGAAGGGACTGGGCCAGGCTTTCAGGGCCGGACCACCGACCGCAGGTGCCGGCACACCGCCGGCCGCGCCTGCCGTCTGCAGCGCGAGCCCGACCACACCCGCCGAGCTTCCGGCCAGGACGGCGTCCGGGGCCAGCGCCAGATACGGCATGGGGCCCACGGCCATCCCAAGCGCGCGGGGCGACCGGGGATCCTCGATTGAGATCACGGCCAGCCCGCTGCGCGTCGCGACGTACGCGTGAGGGCCCGCCAGTCGGGCCCTCAGGACACCGCCCTGCGTGGGCAGGTGCGAAAGCACGGTCACCGCGTTCGGCCGCGAGACGTCATAGAGATATGCTGCGTCGGAATACGAGAATCCCCAGCCGCACAGGACGTCGCCTTCGACGTCGATCCCGTAGATCTCGTGCGGAACTTTCGTGCTCCCGCGGAACACCGGGCTGGCGGGATCTTCCAGGTCGTACGCGCTCAGTACGCCCGCACCTCCGGACATCCCGGCGCACCACAGCACGTCGCCGGCCAGGGCCAGCCCCAGCGGCTGGAAGCTCACCTCGAACTGGCGCAGGCTGCGCAGCACCGGGAAATCCTGCGCCTCCCACACGCCGATGTTCCCTCCCCAGGTGTACCGCGAGCACAGGTAGATCCTGTTGCCGCGGATCGCGCCCGACGTCGGCGCCCCGACCAGCATGACCGAGCCTGTGAATCCATTTGTCGGGTCCCAGCGCAGAAGCAGGGACCCGGCGCTCGATCCCGAGGCGACGCCGATGATGGCGAAGCAGTCCGACAGCGCGACCCAGGTGCCGTCCAGGTAGTCCAGGGGCAGGCTGTGCAGGAGGCGGGGGCCGCCGGCGGCGGAGAGATCGACGAGCACCGCACACTTCTGTCCGTCGACGACACCCGCGCCGAACGCCACGGCACCGTGGCAAGCGAAGTTCCCGGTGATCCAGGGCACGGAGAATCGCAGGGGGCTGTCGCACCGCACATCGGGATCGATGATCACCACGCCGTCGCTGCGCGAGGCGGCCAGCACGTGGCCGCCGGCCGCGGCGACGTGGGTCGCCCCGCCCGGCGCGAACAACGTGTCGACGACCACCGGCGCCTCGAGGTCGGAGAGGTCGACGCGCCTGACACCGAGGTAGGCATCGGCTAGAAGGGCGACGCCGCCGTCGACGGCCACGGCGGCAGGCGCGCCGCCCAGCGCCGTGCGGCTGACCGTCCCCGGGGTACCGGAGACCACCGCCTTCACGACATCCAGCATGCCGCCCGGCTCGGCCGCCAGGAGGTGGTCTCCGAACATGCACAGAGCCCGGCACCCCGCACCGAGGGCCAGGCTGCCGGAACCGAGCACCGTTCCCTCGGGCGAGAAGTCCAGCCAGCCGATGTCCAGGCTGGCGGAGGACACGAACAGGCGGTTGTCCTTCATCGCCATCGCCACCGGCCAGCCGGGGCCTTGGACCAGCCCCAAGTCGACGGCCCACCCGCTGGACACCCGGCTGACGAAGACATTGGGGTACACCCCGAAATCCCGGTAGCCGCCGAAGAAACAGAGATCGCCCCACATCGCCAGGCCGCGCGGGGTGTAGTAGTGGCCACCGGGCCCCCGCGGAATCCAGTCCCCCCGACACGCCAGTGCTCCATCGCCCCGGAGCTCGTACAGTCTCGCCTGAGTCACACCACCGCCATAGTCATACCCGCCGACGAGCAGGTATCGTCCGGACATCGCGACGTGCTCGACTCGCCAGAAGCCGAAGCCGGACCACACCAAACGCGGCTGCGCGATGCTGGAGATGTCGTGGACCTCGATCGTCCCGTCGCCGTCGACCAGCACGGCGAAGCGGTCCCATGTCCCGAAGCCGATGGTGGTGGTCCGGGCGGGAATCCGAGCCTCCCAGGGGCGGTAGTTCGCGTAGTCGAAACCGGGAACCGCGGCGACGGTCGCAGGGAGAGCCAAGGCGAGCCAGGCGGGCAGAATGAAGCCCAGGTGCCGCCGCCAAGCGGGGCCGACTCGACACGACATTGTGGGAAGCCTCCCACGATATGAGTCCGGCAACACCGACGGATCGGCCGTCAGGCCTGTTGATTGTCCCATATCGACGGCGGCCGGTCAAGCAACTGGGCCGCCTCCGGATGGAAGCGGCCCATTCGCCGTCCTGCGGACAAGGCCTGCGTCCGTGCCTATTCCCCGCTGGCCGCCTCCGTCTCCGCCTCGGCCTCCGCTTCCATCTGGGCCGCCAGCGCCGCGGCCGCCGCCTGCGCCAGCTCGTGCTCGTGGATGCCGCGGATGATCCGGTCGTCCTCCTCGGAGGGCTCCTGCACCGCCAGGTGCTTGAACTCGCTGAGTCCGGTGCCGGCGGAGATCAGGTGGCCCATGATCACGTTCTCCTTCAGGCTGCGCAGCTCGTCGCGCTTGCCGCGCGTGGCCGCGTCGGTCAGCACCCGGGTGGTCTCCTGGAAGCTGGCCGCGCTGATGAAGGAGTCGGTCGTCAGGCTCGCCTTGGTGATGCCCAGCAGCAGCGGCTCGAACACGGCCGGCTCCAGCTCGGGCTCGCCCTTGGCGCGCAGCTCGAGGTTCTTCTTCTGGATCTTGCGGTTGAACTCCTCGACCTCCTGCTTGGTGACCTGCTCGTCCTCGAGGAACGGCGTGTCGCCCGGGTTCAGGATGAGGACCTTCCGCAGCATCCGCGAGACGATGATCTCGATGTGCTTGTCGTTGATCTTCACGCCCTGCAGCCGGTAGACCTCCTGCACGGCGTTGACCAGGTACTTCTGCACCTCGGCCACGCCCTTGATGCCCAGGATGTCCATCGGGTTGATCGGCCCCTCGGTCAGGCGGTCGCCCGCCAGCACATGCTCGCCCTCGTAGGTGCGCACATGGCGGCCGTGCGGGATCGTGTACTCCTTCTCCACCTTGTTCTCGCCGATGACGGCGATCTTGCGCTGGCCGCGCGTGGTGCCGCGGAACTCGACGATGCCGTCGATCTCGGTCACCGTCGCGCAGTCGCGCGGCTTGCGCGCCTCGAACAGCTCGGCCACGCGCGGCAGGCCGCCGGTGATGTCGCCGGACTGCGAAACCTCGCGCGGGATCTTGGCCAGCTGCGTGCCCGGTCCGACCGTCTCGCCGTCCTGCACCAGCAGGAAGGCGCCCGTCGGCAGGATGTATTCCGCGAGCTTGCGGCCCGTCTTCGGGTGCATGACCTGGATCGCCGGGTGCACGCTCTTGTCCGCGCTCTCGACGATCACCGGCTGCTTCATGCGCGTCTTCTCGTCCAGGTCCACGCTGAGCGTCAGGCCCTCCACGATGCCGCTGAACGAGACGATGCCCGGGCTCTCCGAGATGATGAAGTCCGCGAACGGGTCCCACTCGAAGATGGGGTCGCCCACCTTGACCTTGTCGTTGTCCTTCACGCGCACCACGGCGCCGTAGGGCACCGTCATCTGGCTGCGCGTGATGCCGTTGTCCAGCACCAGCGAGATCTCGCCCTTGCGGCCGATCGAGACCATCTCGCCGGCGTCGTTCTTGACCAGGACGACCTCGCCGTTGAAGACGATCTTGCCGTTGGCCGCCGCCTGCTTGACCGTCTGCTCGACGATGCGGCTGGCCGTGCCGCCGATGTGGAAGGTCCGCAGCGTCAGCTGCGTGCCGGGCTCGCCGATCGACTGCGCCGCGATGACGCCCACCGGCTCGCCGATGTCGACGAGCTTGTTCTCCGACAGGTTGTAGCCGTAGCACAGCGCGCAGATGCCGTGGCGGCTCTCGCAGGAGAGCACCGACCGCATCAGCAGCGCCTGCACGCCGGACTCCTCGATCAGCGTGGCCAGGTCGCGGTTGATGACCGCGCCCGCCTCGCAGATCAGGTTGCCGGCGCCGTCGATCACGTCCTCCGCGGCCGTGCGGCCGACGATGCGCTCGGCCAGGCCCTCGATCGTCTTCTCGCCCTCCTTCAGGGCGGAGATCTCCACGCCGCGCAGCGTGCCGCAGTCGTGCTCGGTAACCACGATGTCCTGCGCCACGTCGACCAGGCGGCGCGTCAGGTAGCCGGCGTCGGCCGTCTTGAGCGCCGTGTCGGCCAGGCCCTTGCGCGCGCCGTGCGTCGAGATGAAGTACTCGAGCATCGTCAGCCCCTCGCGGAAGTTCGCGATGATGGGCTGCTCGATGATCTCGCCGAAGCCGCCGGTGATCTTCTTCTGCGGCTTGGCCATCAGGCCGCGCATGCCGGCCAGCTGCTTGATCTGGTCGGCCGAGCCGCGGGCGCCCGAGGCGTTCATCATGTACACCGGGTTGAAGCCCTGGTCGTCCCGGCTCAGGTGCTCGAACATGCGGTCGCGGACCTCGTTGGTCACCTGCGTCCACTTGTCGATCACCTTGTTGTAGCGTTCGCGGTTCGTGATCACGCCGTCGCGGTGGTCACGGACGTAGCCGTCGACGACCTTCTGCGCCGCGGCGATGATGTCGCCCTTTTCCGGCGGGATGATGATGTCGTCGATGCCGATCGAGATGCCGCCCTCGGTCGCGTGGTTGAAGCCCAGGTCCTTGAGATTGTCCAGGAAGTTCATGCACGCGGTGGTGCCCAGCTTCTGGTGCACCTCGCCGAC
>CAYNPY010000121.1:0-8880 GCA_964399195.1 uncultured Fibrobacteraceae bacterium | reverse complement strand
GGGCGGCGCTCCGTCCCGGGCGGCGCGCGCCGGACCGCCGGCGGCGCTGCCGACCGCGCCGGCCGCGGCGAGACCCGCCATCTGCGCCGCCAGAAGCAGCGGCGCCGGCAGGCCGTACGGCGAGCCCAGCGAGAAGACTCCGGCCGCGAGCGCCCCCACCAGCGCGCCGCGGACCGGCCCGAGGGCGACGCCGCCGAGGGCGACCACGAGGGACATCGCCTCCACGTTGGGGACGCCCGCGAGCAGGTAGCCCGCGCCCACGGCCGCGCCGGCGAACAGGCCCATGAGCACCGGCACGCGGACGGAGGAGGAAGGACGGGCAGTGGGGTTCGGTTCCGCCATCGGGGCATCATAGGCAACGCCGGGCCGGCGGGCAATCGCCGGCTGGGCGGACGGCAGCCGCGGTCAGCGGGGGCGCGGGAGGATCAGACCTCGACCAGCCGCTTGAGCCTCTGCCCCACGTCCAGGAACGTGGGATCGGCGGCGCGGATCTCGCGGTAGCATTCGGCGGCCTCTTCGGAGCGGCCGGCCTGCTCCAGCGCGCGCCCGAGGTGGTAGCGCAGGCCGTGCTGCTCGCGCGACCCGTCGGTCGCGTGGGCCAGGCCGGCGCGCAGCGCGGCGACGGCCTCCGGCAGGCGCCCGGCGCGCTGCAGCGTGATGCCCCACATCTCGTGGGCGCGCACGGTGAAGGCGTCGTCGACGGCCGCCGTCTCGAAGCTCTCGCAGGCCTGGTCGTAGAGGCCCATCTCCAGGTAGACCATGCCCATCTCGTAGAGGCGCTCCGCGTCGGCGGCGTGCGCGTTGCCGCCCACCACGGCGCCGATCTCCGAGGTGATCGTCTCGAGCTGGGCGGACTCGTCGCCCGCGCGCTCGCCCGGCGCCTCGGCGAGGAACCGCGCCAGCGGGTCGTCCTCGCGGGTCGGCCGCGCCGGCGGCGCCTCGGCGGCGGCCGGCGGGGGCGCCGGATCGGCCAGGCGCAGCTTCGACTTGGCCAGCGCCTCGGAGACCAGGGCCTCGAGATCCGCGCCGGAATCGATCTCGAAGCAGCCGTCGTCGTCCTTCTCGTCGCGGGTGGGGTCGGACTGGGCGAGGATGTCCGCGACGCGCCGCACGCCCGGCGGCGTCAGGTCGCCCTCGCCGTCGTCGTCGATGCGGATGTCCTCGATCGGCACCGCCGGCGGCACCGTGGCCGGGACGACCGGCGCCGAGAGGTCGATGTTGCCGAAGCCCAGCCCGGAAGGCGGCGTGGGCGCCGCCCCGCTCAGGACTCCGGCCAGCGGCTCGAGCGCGACCGTGCCGAAGCCGACGAAGTGCTCGTCCGGGCGCGCCTTGTCGGGGTTGACCTTCAGGTCCCAGCGCGCGTACTCGGGGTAGTTGACGACGTCCGGACTGCGGGCCAGCGCCTCGTCGATGCGCTCCTGGCCCTCCGCGGCCCGGCCCTCGCCGTGGGCGACGGCGCCGAGCAGGCAGAGCGCGCGCGCGGACTCGAGCGGCATCTGCCACATCATGAAGATCTGCGTCAGGGCGGACTGCACCGGGCTGCTCTCCGGCAGCAGTTCGAGCAGCTGCACGCAGCGCTTGAGGAAGATCTCCTTGATGTCTCCGGCGACCTTGCCCGAGTACTGCAGGAAGTGCAGGGCGTGGTCCTCGCCCTCCACCGCCAGGCCCTGGCCCGCGCGCGTCTCCGCCAGGTACCAGTGGGCGTTCTGGTTCTCGGCCTCGTAGCGCAGGATCTTCTTGTAGATCGCCACCGCGTTGTTGAGCAGGCCGGTCTGGCGGTACTTCGCCGCCGCGCTCAGGAAGTGGCGGATGGCCTGCGGCGTGTCGCCGGCCTTCAGGCAGAGGTCGCCCAGCTCGTTGATGATGGTCGGGTTGTTCCGGTCCTTGTCGAGGATCTCCTCGTAGAGCGCAATGGCGTGCGCCCAGTTCCGCTTCTTGCCGGCCTGGAAGGCGTCCTGCTTCAGCTGGCTGAGTTTCGACAAGATGCGGCCCCCCGACGGGTGCGAACGAACGTCAACGAGGACTGTCGCCGGCGCGGCGCGCCCCTCCCGGACCGTGCGCCTCGGGGCAATCTATCGACGTTCAGGACCGCGGGTTGAGGACAATCTCCTGCCCCCCAACGAAAACGCCCGCTGCGGGGTTGTGCCCGGCCCGATAGGGCACCAGGCGGTAGTCCGGTCCGTCCAGGAGCACGAAATCCGCCCGTTTGCCGGGCGCCAGGGAGCCGCAGACGGCCTGGCGGCCCAGGGCCCAGGCCGCGTTGAGCGTGGCCGCCACCAGGGCCTCGGCCGGCGTCAGGCGCATCTGCGTGCAGGCGATGGCCAGGATCAGCGGCATCGCCAGGATGGGGCAGCTGCCGGGGTTGAAGTCGGAGGCCAGCGCGACGGCGCAGCCGTCGTCGATCATCGCGCGGGCCGGCGCGTACGACTTGAGACCCAGCGTGAAGACGGTGCCCGGCAGCAGGACGGCCACCGTGCGCGAGGCGGCCAGGGCGCGGCGACCGGCTTCGTCGATGCGGATCAGGTGGTCGGCCGAGGCGGCGCCCAGGCGCGCGGCCAGCGCGGCGCCGCCGAAGGGCTCCAGCTCGTCGGCGTGCACCGTCAGTTGCAGGCCCAGCGACTGCGCGCGTCGCAGGATCGCCTCGGATTGCGCGAGGTCGAAGACGCTCGGCTCGCAGAAGACGTCGCAGCGGTCGGCCAGCCCTTCCTGCGCGACGCGCGGAAGGATCGTGTCGACGACCAGCTGCACGTACTGTTCGCGGCGCTCGCGGTATTCCGGCGGCACCTCGTGCGCGGCGAGGCAGGTCAGCACGGCGTCCAGCCCCGCCTCGCGCGCGGCCCGGCGCGCGGCGCGCAGCATCTTCGCCTCGTCGTCGGCAGTCAGCCCGTAGCCGCTCTTGATCTCGACCGTGGTGGTGCCCCAGGCCAGCATCTCGCGCAGGCGCGCGGCCGCCAGGACGCACAGCTCGTCCTCGCCGCGGCCGCGGAGATCGCGCACGGAGGCGTTGATGCCGCCGCCGGCGGCCGCGATCTGGAGGTACGTCTCGCCGCGCACGCGGCGCTCGTACTCGTCGTGCCGCCAGCGCCCGAACACCGCGTGCGTGTGCGGGTCGACGAAGCCGGGGATCACGGCGCGCCCGCCGGCGTCCACGACGCGCGTGCCCGGTCCGGGCGGCGCCGCCTCCGCCAACGCGGCCAGCACCGCCGGTTCGGGCCCGGTGGCCAGCACGCGGCCGTCGCGCACGGCCAGGGCCGCCTGCGCGACCAGGCCCAGTTCGCCCAGCCCGGCGCCGCGGCGCGGCCCGGCCTCGTCCAGTGCCGGCGCGTGCAGCGTGCAGAGCTGGCCGATCCCGGTCACCAGCAGGTCGGGAGCCCCGCCTGCGGCGGCGTCCGGCGCCAGGTGGAGCGAGTGTCCGTGCGGGAGGCCGTGCGCGTCGTTCATGCGGGCTCCTGGGCCGCCGGGCGGCCGAAGAAATCGTCGAGCCGGGCCAGCAGGTCCGCCTCGTCGCCATAGGTCGCGGGCAGCGCGGGCAGCGCGCCCAGGAACGTGGTGCCGTAGTTCTTCGTGTGCAGGCGGTTGTCCAGGATGACGACCACCCCGCGGTCGCCGCTGCGGCGGATCAGGCGGCCGAAGCCCTGGCGCAGGCGCAGCACGGCGTCGCGCACCATGAAGGCCGTGAACGGGTTCTCCCCGGCCGCCTGCAGGCGCTCGCAGCGCGCCTCCACCCAGGGATCCGAAGGCACCAGGAAGGGCAGCTTCGCGACGACCAGCACCTCGAGGTCGTCGCCGGGAAAGTCGACGCCTTCCCAAAACGTGGCCGTGCCCAGCAGCAGGGCGCGCGGCAGCTGACGGAACTGCTCGCCCACGGCGGCCGCCGGCGAGCGCGGCCCCTGCGCCAGCACGGCAGGACCGCCGCCCAGGCCGGGCCCCTCGAACCCGTGCGCGGCCAGGACCTCCTGCGCCACGCGGATCGCTCGGTAGGAGGTGAACAGCGCCATCGTCTTGCGGGGCACCGCGCGCGCGAGCGCCGCCAGCACCTGCCCGACCGCCTCGTCGAAGCCGGCCGCCTGGGGATCGGGAAACCGCGCCGGCACGAGGATGCGGCACTGCTGGTGGTAGTCGAACGGCGACGGGCAGGTCAGGGTGCGGGTGGCCGGGCGCCGGCGGCTCAGTCCCAGCTCGTCGAGCATGTGCGTGAAGTCCTCGCCGACCGCCAGGGTGGCGCTGGTGGCCACCGGACGCAGGTCCGCCTCGAGCCAGGCCTCGCGCAGGACGCCGCCCGACTCCAGGAGCGTGGCGCCCAGGAGCGCGGCGCCGCCGCGGCTGCCGCCGGCCCGCGCGCGCGCCGGCTCCACCCAGGTGACCCAGCCCTCGTCGGGGCCCGCCGCCAGGAACGCCACGTCCTGCTCCAGCTGCCGCAGCACCTGCCCGGCGACGGCGACCTGCGCCAGATCATCCTGGAGCGCCGGCTCCGGGTCGTCCAGGTCGCCGACGGCGCCGGCCAGCTCCGCCTGCGCCGCCGCCGCGGCGGCCAGATCCTCCAGAAGCGTCGCGGTCAGCGGCCGCAGCGGCGCGAAGAAGGCGTCCGGGTCGCGCACGCGCACCCGGCCGACCTCAGCCGGCGCGGCGCCCGCCAGCGTCGCCACCTGCTCGCCCACGCCCTGCCACCAGCGCCTGAACGCCGCCTGCACGCGCCCGAGCGCGCGGCCCAGGTCGGCGCAGCCGGCGGCGGCCCGCTCGCCGGCCGGCCCGTGCGCCGTCAGGCGGCGAGCCGCCAGTTCGAGCCGCGGCGGCGCTGAGCCCGCGGCGGCGGCGCCCAGCGCGTCGTCCAGGTCGGCCAGCCGGCGCAGGCCGCACGCCACCGCGTGCGTCTCCAGCGTGACGGCCGGCAGGCGGTGGGCCTCGTCGATCACCAGCGCGTCGTAGTCGCCCAGCAGCGTGCGGCCCTGCCGCAGGTCGTGCAGCAGCAGCGCGTGGTTGACCACCAGGATGTCGGCCTCGCGGGCGCGCCGCCGTGCGCGCTGCACGTGGCAGCGGTCGCCTTCCCAGCACAGGCCCGGCAGGCAGAGATCGGCCGCGTCGAAGAGCTCGCCCAGACACGGCTGCAGGAGCGGATGCCCGGCCAACTCCTCGCGCAGCCCCTCGTCAGTGACCGCGAGCCACAGCCGCAGCGCCGCGGTGCGCAGGCCGTCGGCCAGATCCTCCACCGGCCGCGTCAGGAACGCGCGCTGCTGGCGCAGGCAGAGGTAGTTGCGCCGCCCCATCAGCAGGCGGAAGCGCCGCTCGCCGAGCAGCGGCTGCAGACGCGGCAGGTCCTGGCTCAGGATCTGCGACTGCAATGCGCGCGTGTGGGTCGAGACCACCGCGCGCCGGCCCTCGGCCGCCAGCGCCACCAGCGGCACGAGGTAGGCCAGCGTCTTGCCGACGCCCGTGCCGGCCTCCACCAGCAGCGGTTCGCGGCGCCTCAATGCCGCCGTGACCTCGCGCGCCATGGCGGCCTGCTCGGCGCGCGGCGCCCACTCGCCGCCGTACACGGCGCCCAGGCCGGCCTCGTCGCAGAGCCAGGCGTGGATCTCCTCCGGATCGGCCGCGCACGGCCGCGGCGGCGGGCGGCGCGCGGCGGAGACCGCGGCAGCCGCGGCGGCCTCGGCGGCCGGCGGCGGCGGGCGGTCATCGCCCGCAGGCAGAGGCAGGCTTTCGAAGCGGTCCAGAAGCGTCCCCAGGTCCGGATGCCCGCCGCGCAGGTCGCGGCGCACCGCCGCGCGCACCGCCTCGTCGAGCCCGCGATACCAGCGGACGCGCGCGGCGAAGCGGCGAGCGTCCGCGCGCAGCGCCGTCTCCACGGCGACCGGGTCCTCGTCGTCCGCGGGCGTCTGCGGCGACGGCCGCGCCGGGTCCAGCAGCCCCCAGAGCGCGCCGCCGCCCACGAGCAGGCCGCCTCCGCCCAGCTCGCGGCATTCGACGCCGGCGCCGGCCACCAGCAGCGAGCCGGGGCCCAGCTCCGGATCGTGGTCGAAGTCGGCGATCTCCCGCACGCGCACGGCGCCCGGCAGGTCCAACGCCAGCCAGGCCGGCCGGCCGGGTCGCCGCCAGGCCGCCGCGCAGAGGAAGGCGCGGTCAGGCATCGCCCGCGCCTGCGGCGCCGCCGGCGCCCTCGGTCGCCAGCCGCGCGCGGAACCCGTCCTCGTCGACCACCTCGACGCCCAGTTCGCGCGCCTTGTCCAGCTTGCTGCCGGCCTTCGCGCCGGCCACCACCACGTGCGTGGCGCGGCTGACGCTGCCGGCGACCCTGCCGCCGAGCGCCTCGATGGCCCCGCGCGCCTCGGCGCGGGTCATCGACTCGAGCGTCCCGGTCAGCACGAAGGTGCGCCCGGCGAACCAGTTGTCGCCGGCCGCGCGCGGCGCCGGCGGCAGCTCCTCCTGCTCAAGGAAGAAGCCGGCCCGGCGCAGCGAGTCGACCAGGTCGCGGCCGTCCGGGCTCGCGAAGAAGGCGCAGACCTGCTCGCCCACGACCGGGCCGATGTCGGGCAAGTCGGCCAGCTGCTGCGGGGTGGCCGCCGCCAGCGCGTCGATGCCCGCGTAGTGCCGCGCCAGGGTCAGCGCCGTCGAGACGCCCACCTGCGGGATGCCGAGCGCGAAGATCTTGGCCGCCCACGGCCGGCGCCGGGCCCGGTCCAGGCCGGTCAGCAGGCGCTCGGCCGACTTCTCGCCCCACCCCGGGAGTTCCGCCAGCGTCTCGCGTCGCAACGCGAACAGATCGGCCGGGCCGCTCACCAGGCCCCGCTCGAGGAAGAGGTCGATCCACCGCCCGCCCAGCCCGTCGATGTCGCAGGCGTCGCGGCCCGCGAAGTGGCGCAGCCTGCCGGCCATGACCGCCGGGCAGCGAGCGTTGCCGCAGCGCAGGGCCACCTCGTCCTCGCGGCGGACGGTCGGCGCCGCGCAGACCGGGCACTGCTTCGGCGGCGGCAGCGCGCGTTCGCCGCCGCGGCGCAATTCGGGGACCACGCGCAGGACCTTCGGGATGATGTCCCCGCCCTTGGCCACGACCACGGTGTCGCCGATGCGCACGTCCTTGCGCTCCAGCTCGTCCCAGTTGTGCAGCGTGGCCCGGCTGACGGTGGTGCCCGCCAGCAGGACCGGCTCCAGCTCGGCCACCGGCGTGATGACGCCGGTGCGCCCGACCTGCAGCGTGATGTCGCGCAGCTTCGTCGTGGCCTCCTCGGCCGCGAACTTGTAGGCGATGCCCCAGCGCGGCGCCTTCGCGGTCGCGCCGAGGGCCACCTGCTGCGCGCGGCTGTCCACCTTCACGACCGCGCCGTCGATCTGGTAGTCCAGGCCGTCGCGCATCGCCTGCAGCTCGGCCAGGTGCGCGTGCACGCCGCCGGCGTCGTCGGCCGCGCGCAGGAAGGGGTTGACCGGCAGCCCCAGCGCGCGCAGCGCCGCCATCTCGGCGGTGTGGTCGGCGAAGTCGGGCGCCGCCTCGCCGTCGGCCTCCGGCAGCGGGAACAGCTGGTAGAAGAACGCCGACAGGCCGCGGCGCCTGACCTCCCCCACGTCCAGCGTCTTGAGCGTGCCGGCCGTCGCGTTGCGCGGGTTGGCCAGCGGCTCGAGGCCCGCCTCGGCGCGCTCGTCGTTCAGGCGCGCGAAGCGCGAGAGGGAAAGGTAGGCTTCGCCCCGGACCTCGAACGCGCGCGGCGCCGGCGCCGGGAAGGCGGCCTGCCAGCCGTCGGCCAGCCGCGACGGGACCCCGCTGATGGTGGCGGCGTTGGCCGTGATGACGTCGCCTTGGCGCCCGTCGCCGCGCGTCAGGGCGGCGTCGAGCCGCCCGTCGCGGTAGCGGACCGCCAGCGCGACGCCGTCGATCTTCGGCTCCACGGTCAGCCGCAGCGGCTGGGCCGCCGCCGGCCCCGTCAGGTCGCGGCGCAATCGCGCGACGAACTCGTCGACCTCGGCCGGCTCGTAGCTGTTGGCCAGGCTGAGCATGGGCCGGCTGTGCGGCAGGCTCGGGAAGCGCGCGTCGGTGTCGGAGCCCACCTCGCCGGTGGGCGTGTCCTCGACCGCCAGCTCCGGCCAGCGCGCTTCGAGGGCCAGCAGGCGCCGCTCCAGGGCGTCGTACTCGGCATCGCTGATCTCGGGCGCCGCCTCGACGTAGTAGAGGTGACGGTGCCGGCGCAGCTCCGCGCGCAGACGGGCGGCCTCGGTGCGGGCGGCGGCCGCATCCGGCGGCAGGCGGTCACGGGCGGGGCGGTCGGGCATGGGCCTCCACGGCGGCGCCGCGCCGGGCGCGGCGGCGGCCGGCGGGGCGCGATCAGAAGGACTCGAGCAGGGTGACGTGCAGCTTGGCCAGGTCGAAATCGACCGTGCCGGGGAATCCCACCGCCAGCGAGAGATCGCCGCCGGGCGTGCGCGCCAGCAGCCCCAGGCCGTAGCCCCGCGGCCAGCCGCGCCGCAGTTCGCGGTCGCCGGGCGCGCCCGCGGCGTCGGCCCAGAAGCCAAAGTACCCCACGTCCCAGAAGGTGTAAAGGCGCGAGCCCCGCGGCGAACCGAGCCGCCACTCGAGTCCGGCCCAGGCCGCCTCGACGCCGTGGAACTCGCCCTCGCCGTAGCCGCGCAGCGTAGCCGCGCCGCCGAAGCGGAACTGCTCGGCGAGCGTCGCCTCGCGCTCGCCGCCGTCGAGGCGGCGCACCGCCAGCCGCGCCGCGAGCGCCAGGCGCCGCCCCAGCCACGCCTCGCCGGCGACGTCGCCGGCCACGATCCGCTGCCGCGCCGCGGCGGCCAGATTCGCGGCGCCGGCGGCGCCCTCCCGCGCGTGGGCCGACCGCCGGGCCGACTCGACCGCGAACGCGCCCTCCCAGCCGCTGCGCGCGCGGTCGCCGCGGC
>CAYNPY010000120.1:0-9011 GCA_964399195.1 uncultured Fibrobacteraceae bacterium | reverse complement strand
CAGCTCCTTGCCGGTGCCGCTCTCGCCGCGCACCAGCACCGTGGCGTCGGTGGCCGCCGCGCGCGCCGCCAGGTCCAGCGCCGCCACCATGCCCGCGCTAGTGGCGACGATGCCGGCGAACGAATGGGACGCCGCCGCCTGCCGCCGCAGATGCTTCACCTCGGAGACCAGGTTGCGCCGCTCCAGCGCGGCGCGCACCTGCAGCAGGATCTCGTCCAGGTCCACGGGCTTGGTCAGGTAGCTCGCAGCGCCCGCCTTCATGGCCTCGACCGCGTCGGCGATGGTCCCGAAAGCGGTCATCACGACCACCTCCAGGAGCGGGTTGGCCTCGCGCGCGCGGCGCAGCAGCTCGACGCCGTCGATCCCCGGCATGCGCACGTCGGTCAGCATCACGTCGACGACCGCGCCCTGCAGGATGCGCAACGCCGCCTGGCCGTCGGCGGCCAGCACCACGTCGAATCCCTGCTTGACGAGGAATCCGCCCAGCGACTCGCGCTGGGCCGCCTCGTCGTCGACGACCAGGATCCTGGCTTCGGTCATCGCGATTCCTTGCCCGCGCCCGCGCGCGGCAGTTCGAGGACGAAGACGGCGCCGCGCCCGGGCTGGCTGCGCGCCAGCGCGCGACCGCCGTGCTGGGCGGCGACCTGGTCGACCACCGCCAGGCCCACGCCCGTGCCGTCGGGCTTGGTCGTGTGGTACAGGTTGAACACGCGCGGCAGGTCCGCCGGGGCGATGCCGGGGCCGTCGTCGCGCACCTCCAGCTCGACCAGGTCGCCGCCGTCGTCGCGCAGCCCGAGCGCCGTGGTCCCCCCCGCGGGGCAGGCGTCCAGCGCGTTGTCCAGCAGGTTGTGCAGCGCCTGCCGCAGCAGGTCCGGATCGGCCGTCAGCACCGAACGCTCGGGGGCCGCCACGACCAGCGCCACCCCCTTCTCCGCGAAACGGGGACCGACCAGCGCCGCCATTTCGCGCACCAGCGCCGCCAGGTCGATCTCGCGGGGGCGCGGCGCCGCCGGCCGCGCGTAGCGCAGGAACTGCTCGATGATGCGGTTGATGCGCTGCACCTCGCCGCGCACGGTCGTCGTCAACTGGGCGTACTCCTGCCGCCCCTCGGCCGGCGTGAACTCGCGCTGCAGGCGCTGCGCCACCATGCCGATCGCGTTGAGCGGGTTGCGGATCTCGTGGGCGACGCCCGAGGCCAGCTCGCCCAGCGCGAAGGACCGTTCGCGGCGCGCCTGCTCGGCCTCCAGCGCGGAGACCTCGCGCCGCGCCTGCTCCCAGGCGGCCTGCGTCGCGGCCAGGCGGCGGCTGGCGACCAGCAGCGCGGCGCCGGCGCCGAACGCCGCCAGGAGCAGGAACGAGTGCACGGCCAGGCTGCGCTCGATCTCGCGCTGCCGCGCCCGCACCGGGCCCAGGTCCACCCCCACCCGCAGCAGGCTGATGGCGCGCCCGTCGACCGCCAGGCGCGAGACCGCTTCGAGCGTCGGGCGGCCCTCGAACGCGATCTCGCGCGTGGCCGGCTCGCCGGTGCGCAGCACGCGGGCCAGCAGCGTGTCGTCCGCCACCGCCGACAGCATCGAGACGTTGGGCGTCGCCGCGAGGATGCCCGACTCGCCCTGCAGGGCCAGGTACGCGGTGCCGCCCAGGTTGTGGATGAGCTGGAGCAGGCGGCCCGGGCCGATGCGCCGGCGCGTGGCCGCCAGCGCGCGCTCGTCCATGCCCACGCAGACCAGGCTCCCGTCGGCGGCGCGCAGCGCGCCGACCAGCCGGTAACCGGCGCCGGACGGCGTCGGCACGTGCAGGACCCGCGACTGGCCGGGCCCCAGCTCGCCGGCGCCGCCCGCGGAGATCTCGTTGCTGCAGTCGATCTCGTCGTGCGGGCCGGCCACGCGCGCGGCCGCCTGCAGGCGCCCGTCCGGGCCGCGCACGCTCAGGCAGACCAGCTCGTTCGCGGTGGCGATGCTGTCGAGCGCCGCCTGCGCCGGCCGCCGGGCGCCCGCCTGCCCCCCGACCAGCCCCGCCAGCGCCAGCAGCCGCTGCCCCGCCTGCGCCTCCCAGGCGGCGTAGGCCGTCAGCGCGTGCGCCTGGCTCTCGCCCACCACGCGGCGCACCTGCTCGGCGTGGTCGACCGTGAGCGCGGCCATCGCTTCGCGCGCGCCGCGGATCTCCCTCGCCGTGGAGACCACGAACACGGCGGCCGCCAGCACCAGCACGGCCACCACGACGGGCGCGCGCAGCAGCAGGTTCGTCGACCGTTTCCTGGCGCGAGACATCGCATCCCGTTCCCGGCGGAACCGCCGGTCCCGCCGCATCGAGGGCGATCGTAGCCCACGCCCCCATGGCGCGACAAGGATCGTCGATCCGTTCGACCGTATCGTCGAGGCGCCGCGGCCCGGCGGCGGCGCGCGCCGAGCGGGCGCGATCTCGAATATCCTTGTCGGAACGCGCCTTGCCGGCCTCGGCGGGCGCTTCGGCGTCTTCTGGCCCGCCCGATGCACAGGGCTCCCGTGAATCCTCGCCGACTCGATGGATTCCCGACGCAAGGAGCAGACCCATGAAGACCCGCGTCATCATCAGCGCCGTCGCGGCCCTCGCGCTGGCCGCCTTCGCCATCCCCGCGTCCGCCCAGACCGAGGGCGGCGGCGGTGGCTTCGGCTACATGGTCGGCGGCTTCCTCGACGAGAACGGCGACGGCTTCAACGACCTGGCCCCGGACGCCGACGGCGACGGCATCCCCAACGGCGTGGACCCGGACTACGCGCCGCCCATGGACGGCACGGGCAACCGCCTGGGCGCCGACACCGGCATCAGCGGCGAGGATGGCTTCGCCTACCGGCACCTGTACAAGTGGCGGCATCTGCTGGGTGACGGCCAGTTCGGCACCGGTGACGGCCCCGGCTTCGGCTTCGGCCCGGGCGAAGGCCGCGGCGGCGGCTTCGGGCCGGGCGACGGCACGTGCATCCCGGAACTGGACGGCAACGGCCCCCGGGGGCGGAACTGACGGACCGGCGCTGACGTCGCGACCGCCCCGGCGGACAAATGAGTCCCCCCAAGCAGCGGGTGCGGAAGCGGCGGAAAGGGGGAGCCTCCGGGCTCCCCCTTCGCTTGGCGCCCGCGGTGCCCGGCAGGTCCGGTCATCCGCGCGGTCGGCGGTGCGTGGAGCCTCAGCGCCGCCGGCCCGCGGGTCGCGGAGGCGGGGAGTTGTCGGGACTCTCCGTCCTCCGCTCCGGCGGCGCCCCGTAGAGCCCGGCCACCCTCTCCACCTCTTCCCGCACCTTATCGACCAGCGCCGCCGGCTCGCGCAGCCGCGCGCAGGCCCCGAAGCCCAGCACCAGCGCTAGCACCTCCGGCTCGCTGGTGGACCAGAACGAAAGAAGCAGGCGGCCGTCGCGCAGGTCGGCCAGCTCCTGGCCGGGGCTCCAGACGCGCTCGCGCGCCCAGGCCGCGGCCCAGCCCTCCAGCTCCAGCACCACGCGGAACCGCTTCTGCAGCCAGACGCCGAAGCCGCGGTTCATCACCTGGTCGAAGTCGTAGCCGCGCGGGCGGCGGAAGGGCGTGTCGGTCAGGGCCACGTCCTCGAACCGCTGCAGCGCCAGCAGGGGGTCGTAGGCCGGCGCCTTGTAGGGCTTGCCCGGCGTCCGCGCGCGGCGCGCGTGCACGTACACCGTCTCGCGGTGCGCGAACACCTTGAGCGGCTTGATGTGGAAGGTCTTCGCGGCCGGCGCGCCCAGGCCGCGGTAGCGCACCTCGCACACGCGCCGCTGCTCCATCCCCTGCAGCAGCGTGCGCAGCAGGTCCTCGTGCCGCGTGTAGTCGATCACGCCCGAGCGCACCACCCCGAACACCGCGCCCGCGTCCTCCACGCCGGCCGGCAGGTGGCCGCCGCTCTTCTCGATGGCGCGCTCGATCTCGTCGAAGGTCTCCCGGCCCAGCAGGTGCTCGGTGAAGGCGCGGCACATCTGCAGGGTGCGGTGCTCGGACTCGCTCAGCAGGGCCGCCGGCTCGGGCAGGCCCTGGCCGGCGCGCTCGATCCAGATCCACTTGCGGCCGTCGCGCAGCTCGTCCCGCAGCGGGACCTCCCACGCCTGCGTGATGTCGTCGACCAGGCGCAGCACCGTCTGCTTGGAGCAGCCCAGCGACTTCGCCAGGTCCGTCAGCGAATGCTTCTGCCCGGTGAACATCAGCTTGGCGAGGAGCCTCACCAGCTTCTCGCCGTAGCTGCGGTCGGGCGACTTCCGCTTCTGCATCATGACCCCAACATACCGGGTGACCGTTCCGTCGGACGGAACGCCGATGTGACATGATCCCGCCATCGAAGGAGGGCGATGCCGACTGTATCGCGAACGGCATCATGATGGCAATCGATGGGGCGGCCCCGGGCCGCCGGCGGCGCGGGTCGCACCCGCTCGGGCGAGGCGGGGACGCCCGCGCCGCTAGACGTCTTCCTTCTGCCGCGTGTTGGCCGGCTCCAGCTTCGCCAGGTGGCCCAGGTTGCGCGCCACGCGCCGGCCCAGCATCAGCAGCATGCCCGCCACCGCCAGCACACCGAACAGGTCGAAGACCGTCGCGCCCACGCCCATCACGGTGTAGGGCACCGGCCCGACCAGCGCCGCGACGGTGTTCAGCCCGATCAGGATCAGTCGCGTCTCGGTCGGCCCCACCACGCCGTAGCCGAAACGGAAATCGCCCAGCACCTGGCTCTCCAGGTAGACGTTGATCGACAGCACCAGGTAGCCCGCCACGATCGCCAGCCCCACCGACAGCAGCATGTACGGCGAGAACCCCAACCCCAGCCCGATGGCGATGGTCGAGAACGCATCGGTCAGGTGATCCAGGTAGAAGCCGTAGCGCGGCCGCTGGATCTTCCGCACCCGCGCCGTGGTCCCGTCCAGGCTGTCGCCGAACCAGTTGATGACGAACCCCAGGTTGGCGATCCACAGCCACCACACCGCGTGGTTGCTCATGAGGTAGCTGGCGGTGACCAGCGCCGAGCCGAGCATCCCGAACAGCGTCAGGTGATCGGGCAGCACCCACTTGGGCAACCGGCCGGCGATGGCGATCAGCAGCTTCTTCTCCGCCTCGCTCAGCACGAAGGTGGCGCGGCGGGTCGGGTCGTTCGCCATGGCGGGCTCCTGGGGGTTGGTGGGGGGTCGGCGGGGGGATGATGAAGGGTGTTCAACGATCTGGCGAGGGCGGGGTTCCGTGGAGGCGGGTGTTTGTTGCCTTTGTGTTTGACTGTATGCGATATACATGATGGATGGTTTTGTTTTGCGCGCGGGCGGCAAGGTCACCCGCGCATCGCGCGCCGCGCCGGGCTATATTTGCGCGCCATCGGTGTGCGCCGGCGCACGCGTATTCGCCACGAAGCCCAGGGGGGAACCCGCCATGACCCGTCGCGCGCTGACGCTGACCGTTCTTCTGCTGCTGGCTGTGGCCGCCACGGGGTGCGCTTGCGCCTGCCGGCAGGCGCCGGTGGCAGTTGGTGCGCCAGTTGCGCCGGCGCAAGTGGCCGCGCCCGCCGCCCCAGTTGCGCCGGCGCCAGTCGCCGCCGCGCCCGACTCCGTCGCGCCGCCGCCTCCCCCCTCGCCCGAGGAAACCACGCTCACCGCCGTCGGCCAGCCGGCGCCGGCATTCACCGTCGCCACGCTCGGCGGCGAGCCGTTCAGCCTGGCCGCGCACAAGGGGAAGGTCGTGCTGGTGAACTGGTTCGCCACCTGGTGCGGGCCGTGCAAGGCGGAGATGCCGCACCTGAAGGACCGCGTGTGGGCGGCGTTCGGCGCGAACCCGGACTTCGTGATGATCTCGGTCTCGCGCGAGGAGGACGCGGCCAAGGTGGCGCCCTTCGTGGCCGAGCGCGCCCTGCCCTGGCTGATCGGGCTGGACACCGACCGCAGCGCCTACGCCCGCTACGCCGAGGCGTACATCCCGCGCAACCACGTGATCGGCCGCGACGGGACCATCGTCTTCCAGTCCGAGGGCTTCGAGGAGCCCGAGTTCGCCGCCATGATCACGGCCATCGCCGACGAACTGGCGCGCTGAGCCGCATGAAGACCTACCTGCGCATGCTCCGCATGGTCCGCCCCTACACCGGGCAACTGGTGCTGGCGGTGGCGGCCATGCTGGTCTTCGCGGCGGCCAGCGTGTTCTCCACGGCGATGCTCTCGCCCTTCCTCGAGACGCTGTTCCTCAAGGGGGACGAGGCGGCGGCCGTGGTGGCGCCCGCGGCCGGCGCGGACCTGCTGCCCGAACAGCTCGGCTGGGTCGACGGGCTGAAGCTGGCCTTCAAGAACTGGGCGGCCGAGACCCTGCTCAAGGGCACCAAGCAGGAAGCCCTGCTGCGCATCTGCCTGACCTTCTTCTTCTTCACGCTGCTGAAGAACATCGCCTGCTACGCGCAGGAAACGCTGATGGCCTACGTGGGCCACGCCGTCATCCGCGACCTGCGCAACCGCCTCTACGCCCGCTACACCGCGCTGCCGCTGGGCTTCTACCACCGCCACAAGGCGGGCGAATTGATCAGCCGCGCCACCAACGACGTCCTGGTCGCGCAGCAGTGCGTGGGCGCCAGCTTCATGAAGCTGGTCAAGGAGCCCATCTACATCCTGATGTTCCTGGCCGTGGCGCTGATCATCTCCTGGCAGATGACGCTGCTGGCGTTCGCGCTGCTGCCGGCCTCGCTGGCCGTGATCCTGGCCATCAGCCGCAAGCTGCGCCGCCTGTCGCACCGCCAGCAGGAGCAGCTGGCCGACCTGACCGCCACGCTGCAGGAGACCGTCTACGGCATCCGCGTGGTGAAGGCCTTCGCCATGGAGCGCTTCGAGCGCGCCAAGTTCGCCGCCCAGGCGCAGTCGCTGTTCAAGCAGGTCTTCCGCATCGACTACACGATGAAGGCCTCCTCGCCCCTGACCGAGCAGCTGTCGATGGCGGTGGGCCTGTTCCTGCTCTGGTGGGGCGGCAGCCGCGTCTTCACCGGCGGCCTGATGACCCCGGACATGTTCATCGTCTTCCTGTTCGTGATCTTCTCGATGGTCCGTCCGCTCAAGAGCGTGGGCCAGGTCGGGGCCGAGCTGCAGTCGGGCCTGGCGGCGGCCGAGCGCATCTTCGCCATCCTGGACGAGCCCGACGAGACCGCGGTCCTGTCCGGCACGCGCGAGCTGGGCCGCGCCCGCGGCCACGTCGAGCTGCAGGACGTCCACTTCAGCTACCTGCCCGGCGAGCCGGTGCTGCGCGGCATCTCGCTGAAGGTGGCGGCCGGCGAGGTGGTGGCGCTGGTGGGTTCGAGCGGCGCCGGCAAGAGCACGCTCATCGACATGATCCCCGGCTTCTACGTGCCGGACAGCGGGCGCGTGCTGGTCGACGGCATCGACGTGCGCGAGCTGGACCCGCAGTCATTGCGCCGCAACATGGGCATCGTCACGCAGGAAGTGATCCTGTTCCACGACACGGTGCTCAGGAACATCGCCTACGGCCTGGACGACGTGCCGCTGGAGAAGGTGCGCGAAGCCGCCCGCGCGGCCAATGCGGACGAGTTCATCCTGAAGCTGCCGCAGGGTTACGACACGGTGCTGGGGGATCGCGGCGTGACCTTGTCGGGCGGCCAGCGCCAGCGCCTGTCCATCGCGCGCGCCATCCTGAAGGACCCGGCCATCCTGCTGCTGGACGAGGCGACCAGCGCCCTGGACACCGAGAGCGAGCGCCTGGTCCAGGAGGCCATCGACCGCCTGGTGCGCGACCGCACCACCATCGTCATCGCCCATCGCCTCTCGACGATCCGCGGCGCCCACCGCATCCACCTGCTGGAACAGGGCCGCGTTGTGCAGACCGGCACCCACGACCAGCTGCTGGCCGCCGGCGGTCGCTACAAGGAGCTGTACGACCTGCAGTTCAAGACCTGACCCCGGGGGAGCCCTCGATGAACCAGTTCGCCTACCTGCTGCGCCCGCTGCGCCCGCGGATGCTCACCGACGGCCCCACCGAGGACGAAGCGCGCCTGGTCGGCGAGCACTTCGCCTACCTGCAGGGCCTGCTCGCCGCCGGCTCCCTCAAGCTGGCCGGCCGCGCCGCCGACGCCGGGGAACGCACGTTCGGGATCGTCGTCTTCGAGGCCGTGGACTCGGCGGCCGCCGCGGCGCTGATGGCGGCCGACCCGGCGGTGCGCGGCGGGGTCATGGCGGCGGAGCTGTTCCCGTTCCGGATCGCGTTGATGGCGGGGGGCGAGGCGGTCGAGGGGTAGGGGGCGCGTTGGGCCGGCGCAAGTTTTGGGATTGATGCTGGGCGCGCTGCTGGTTGCCCCCAGCCCCCGCGCGCGCTGTATACAGTACACTGGTGATTTAATCGATTTTCCCCCTTGCGCTTCGCTTATATTTCGCCTATCTTTCGCCCGCGCCGATCACAGGGCCATTCCTCCCGGAAACCGAGCCCGTCCATGCCCCGTTTCGATCTCCCTGCCTTCGCCCCCGGCCGCCCTGCGGCGGATGTGGATGCCGCCCTGCGCCAGTCCCTGGCCGCCTGCGAGGAGGCCCGCCGCTGCGCCGTGCTCTGGTTCGCCGAGGTGCAGCGGCGCGAGCTGTGGCGCGCGTTCGGCCACGCCTCGCTGGAGTTGTATGCAGTGCACAGGCTAGGCTTCTCGCGCAACCGCTACTGGCAGTTCAAGCGGCTGGCCGACGACCTCGACCGCCTGCCCGCCCTGCGCGAGGCGGTGGCGGCCGGCCAGGTGGGCTGGACCAAGGCGCAGCAGGTGGCGCGGGTCGCCACGCCCGGCAACGAGACCGCGTGGGTCGAGCGCGCCGCGCAGTGCGGCCGGCGCGAACTGGCGGCAACGGTGACGGCGGAGGTGGGGCGCGTCCGGACGGCGGCGCGGCAGGCGGCGGCGGGGGGCGAGGGGCAGCTGGCGTTCGGGCTGGACGCCGCGGCGGAGCCGGCCGCGGCGATCCCCGCCACCATCGCGCTGCGCGCCGATGCCCTTCAAGTGGCCCGCTTCGAGGCGCTGGTCGAGCAGGCGCGCAAGCTGCGAC
>CAYNPY010000119.1:0-9112 GCA_964399195.1 uncultured Fibrobacteraceae bacterium | reverse complement strand
TGTTCATGTCCGGCCCGGGCAACTGCCGGGCCGGACACAATCTCGACGGCACAACCCGCGCCTTGCCGGGGCTGGGGCGCTGGCCTACTCTTCGCTTGGGCGGGCGGCAGGTGCCGCCCCCGAGCCCCGACCGCGGAGGCACGCAGGTGGATATGCTCAGCATGACGGGATTCGGCACGGGCGAGGGCACCTCGGGTCCCGTCACGGTCACGGCGGAGTTCCGCTCAGTCAACCACCGCTTCCTGGACGTCAGCCTCAAGTTGCCTTCCCTGCTGGCTCCCTTCGAGCTGGACGTGCGCAACTTCCTGAAGGAAAACATCGCGCGCGGGCGCGTGACGGTCAGCGTGCAGGTCGAGGTGGATCGCGCCGCGGCCGCCACCGGCGCCGATCCCGAGCGCCTGGCGCAGGGCATCCGCATGGTGCAGACCGCCGCGGCCGAGCTGGCGCGCGCCACCGGCGAGCCCGCCGAGCCGGTGAAGCTCAAGCACCTGCTGATGCTGCCGGACCTGTTCCGGGTCGAGGAACCCGACCTGGACCCCGAGGACGCGCGCGCGGCGCTGATGCAGGCGCTGGCCGGCGCCGCCCGCGGCCTGCAGGAGATGAAGAAGGCCGAGGGCGCGGCGCTGGTCACGGAGATGCTCGGGCGCCTGGACACGGTCGAGGCCAAGCTGAGCGAGGTGCGCGCGCTGGCGCCGCTGGCCGCGGCCGAGATCCAGCGCAAGCTGAACGAGCGGCTCGAGAAGCTGCTGAGCGAACCTCTGGAGCCGCAGCGCCTGGCCCAGGAAGTGGCGCTGCTGGCCGACCGCTCCAACATCAACGAGGAGTGCGAGCGGCTGGGCATCCACATCCGGCACTTCCGCGCCGCCTTCGACGAGGGCGGCCAGGTGGCCAAGCGGCTCAACTTCCTGCTGCAGGAGATGCACCGCGAGGTCAACACGATGGGCAGCAAGACCAACCTGATGGACATCACCCAGGCCGTGATCGTGATGAAGGACGAGGTCGAGTCGCTGCGCGAGCAGATCCAGAACCTGGAGTAGCGGCATGATCCTGCTGATCACCGGGCCGTCGGGCGCCGGCAAGGGCACCGTGATCAACGAGCTGCTCGCGCGGGAGCCGCGCCTGGCGTTCTCGGTCTCGACGACGACCAGGCCCATCCGCGGCGGCGAAGTCGACGGCCGCGAGTACGATTTTGTGAGTGACGCCGCGTTCGACCGTCTGGTGGCCGAGGACGCCTTCGTCGAATGGGCGCCCGTGCACCTGCACCGCTACGGCACGCGCCGCTCGCGCCTGGCCGAGATGGAGGCCGCCGGCCGCATCCCCGTGCTGGACATCGACGTGCAGGGCGGCCTGAACGTGATCGGGCAGTTCGGCGACGAGCTGGTGTCGGTGTTCCTGTTCCCGCCCTCGTGGGAGGAGCTGGAGCGCCGGCTGCGGCGCCGCGGGACCGAGAGCGAAGAAGCCGTCGCCACGCGCCTGCGCAACGCGCGGGGCGAGGTGCTCCTGGCCGGCCGCTACCGCTACTGGGTGGTCAACGACGACTGGCGCCTGGCGGCCGGGCGCATCGAAGCCATCCTCACGGCCGAGTCCTGCCGCGCGCGGGGAGCGCCGCCGCTGGGCTGACGCGCGGGGCGCCGGGAGGCCTTGATGACCGCTGACCTGCCGACACCGTCCGCCGCCGGCTCGGAGGCGCCCGCCATGGCCGCCACCGTCGATGGCTCGCTGCAGCACCTGGACCCGCGTCACATCGACCACGGCCGCCTGGTCGGGGCCGTGGCCACGCTGATCCTGGCCGGCGCGCTGGCGCTGGCCGCCCTGATCGTGATGGTCGCCGCCGACGGACTGGCGGCCGGCGGCCGGCTGCTGGTCGCCGGCGCGGCCCTGGCCGTGGTCGCCGGCGCGGCGCTCCTGGCCTGGCGCTGGCCCGCCGTCGCGCACGCGCACGCGCGCTACGGCTGGGGCGACCAGGGGCTGGAGATCCGGCGCGGCGTCTGGTGGCGGCGCCAGGTCCACGTGCCGCGCTCGCGCGTCCAGCACACGGACGTCTCGCAGGGTCCGCTCGAGCGCCGCTTCGGCCTGGCCACCCTGCACGTGTTCACGGCCGGCACCGAGAATGCCGAGGTCCGGCTCGGCGGCCTCGCTCACGCCGAGGCCTGCGCGATCCGCGACCACCTGCTGGCCGGGACCGGCAGCGATGTCCTCTAGCCGGCGCCTGCACCGGTGGTCGCTGCTCTTCCTGGTGGGGGACTCGCTGCGCGGCCTCCTGCTGCCGCTCGTGGCGCTGTTCTTCACGGCGCGGCAGACGCAGTGGGACCTGTGGCTCGCGTGGCTCTCGCTGCCGGTCGCCGCGTATTCCGTCTGGCGCTACTTCACCACGTTCTACGAACTGGGCGACGACGAACTGGTCGTCCGCACCGGCCTGCTGTTCCGGAACGTGCGGCACATCCGCTACGCCCGCGTGCACAACCTCGAGAGCGTGCAGGGGCCGCTGCACCGGCTGCTGCGGGTGGTCGACCTGCGGGTCGAGACCGCCGGCGCCGCCGAGCAGGAGGCGCGGCTGCGCGTGCTGTCGCTGGCTGCGGCGGAGCAGGTGCGGCAGCGCGTGCTGGAAGGGAAGCGACGGGCCGCGGGCGCGGACGCGCCGTCGCCCGCGGATCCCGGGTCCGTGGCGGACGAGGCCGTCGCCGCCGCGCCGCAGGCCGCGGCCGGGGCGCGCGAGCTGGTCCGCGTGGGCCTGCTCGACCTGGTGGTGCTGGGCCTGACGCAGAACCGCGGCGGCGTCGTGCTGGGCGCCGCGCTGGGCGCGCTGTGGCAGGCCGACATCTTCGACGCCGCCTTCGGACGACCCACCGACCTGCTCCAGTCCTACCTGGCCGGACTGTGGGAGGACGGCCGCCTGCTGGCCGAGCCGACGCCCGCGGCGCTGGCGCCTCTGGCCGGCGTCGTCGCCTGCGTGCTGGTTGCCGTCCGCCTGCTCTCGGTGGGGTGGACGGTGGTGCAGCTCTACGGCTTCACGCTGGTGCGCGAGGGCGACGAGCTGCGGACGACGCGCGGCCTGCTGACGCGCGTCAAGGCGACCATCCCGCTGGCTCGCGTGCAGCTGGTGACCGTCAGGCAGCCGGCGCTGATGCGGCTGCTGGGCCGCGTGGAGGTGCGCGTGCAGACCGCCGGCGGCGACCGCCAGGCCACCGCGGGCCGCGAGTGGCTGGCGCCGTCGCTGCCGACCGGGTTGGTCGACGCGCTGGTGGCCGAAGTCCACCCGGAGGTCGAACTTTCGACCCTGGACTGGCGCCCGGCGGCGCCGAGCGCGGCCTGGCGGCTGCGGCGCGCCTGGCTGCGGCTGCTGGCGGTCGGGCTGCTGTTGCTGTCGGTCCCCCCGGCGCTGCGGCCGGTCGCATTGATCATGGTGCCGCCGCTCGCGGCGCTGTGCTGGTTCGCGGGAGGCCGGCAGGCCCGCTCGCTGGGCCACGCATTGCTGCCGGGCCACGTCGCCGTGCGCGGCGGCTGGTGGAACCGGCAGACGAGCCTGGCCCGCTATGCGAGGGTGCAGGCCGTCACCCTGGAGGCCTCGCCCTTCGATCGGCGCTGGGCGATGGCGACCGTGACGGCCGACACCGCCGGCGGCGGACCTCATCGATTGGCCATGCCGCTGCTGGACGCCGGGCAGGCGGACCTTGTGCTGGCCGAACTGCGCGGGCGCGTGGCGGCGGCGGCGTTCCGCTGGTGAGCCGTCTCCGCAGTTGCGTTTACGCCCGGATGCGCTAGCATGCGATAGTCACGGCGACGCCCGGAGGGCGTCGATGCAGTCCGGTCGCCCGGCGACCTGCAACCCGTCCGCAAAGGAGTGTTCCATGCGCAAGCTCATGGTTATCGCCCTGCTCGCCACCCTCACCGCGGCGCCGGCCCTGGCGGTCGACGTCGACTACGAGGACACCAAGTTCTACGGCCAGGTCCAGGCCCTCTTCCCGTCCGGTGACTGGAGCGACTTCGCCAACCTGGGCTTCGGTCCCGGGCTGGGGATGATCTTCAAGCACACGGACGTCGCGGCGTTCGGGCTCGAGGCCTCGTACCTCATGTTCTCCACCGAGGACGTTCCCGGCGCGGACGTGAGCTGGAGCATGATCCCGGTCCTGCTGATCGGCCATTACAACCTGAGCAACTCGTCGGCGTACCTGCTCGGCGGCGTGGGCATGGCCTTCGCCTCCGCGGAGATCGATTACGACGACCCGGACGAGCCGGACTTCGACGATTCGGACAGCGAGTTCGCGATCGCCCTGGGCGCCGGCATCAACGCCACGCCGAAGATGTTCTTCGAGGGCCGCTTCAACGCCATCAGCGACGCCAACTCGCTGGCCCTGCACATGGGTCTGCGCTTCTAGGCTTTCGCGCATCGGCGACGGGCCCCGGCCTCGGGGCCCCACGACGGACAAGGGGCGCCCCCGCGGGCGCCCCTTCCGCTTGCCCGGGCGCGGCGGCGCGCGGGGGTGGCGGATACTTGTTGAAACAACTATCATGGGCGCAGGCAGAAACCGAAACCAGGGAGGACCCCCATGATCCGCCACCGACCCGCCCGCGAGCGCGGCCACGCCGACCACGGCTGGCTCCGCACCTGGCACACGTTCTCGTTCGCCGGCTACCACGACCCGGCCCACATGGGCTTCCGCGCGCTGCGCGTGATCAACGACGACATCATCGCGGCCGGCCAGGGCTTCGGGACGCACGGCCACCGCGACATGGAGATCGTCACCTACATCGTCGAGGGCGAGCTGGAGCACCGCGACAGCCTGGGCACCGGCTCGGTGCTGCGGCCCGGCGACGTGCAGCGCATGAGCGCCGGCCGCGGCGTGCTGCACAGCGAGTTCAACCACTCGCCATCTGAGGACCTGCGCCTGCTGCAGATCTGGCTGCTGCCGGCGCGGGAGGGGGGCGAGCCCGGCTACGAGGAACGGCACTTCCCCGCCGACGCCAAGCGGGGACGGCTGTGCCCGCTCGTGGCGCCCGACGGCGCCGACGGCGCGCTGCGCATCGGCCAGGACGTGCGCCTTCACGCCGGCATCCTGGGGCCGGGGCAGGAAGTGGTCCACGAGCCGGCGCCCGGCCGGCACGCCTGGGTGCAGGTGGTGCGCGGCAGCCTGGACCTCAACGGGCTCGAGCTGGGGCCCGGCGACGGCGCCGCGGTCAGCGACGAGGCGCGGCTGGTCCTCAGCGGGCGCGAGGAGGCCGAATTCCTCCTGTTCGACCTGGCGTGAGGCGCCCGGGCCGGCACAACCCGGAGCTTCAGGCGCGGGCGCCGGCGGCCGATAACGGGGGCGGCGGGACGGAACCCGCCGCTCTCGCCCAGGGAGGGGGCCCGCGTCCATGGGCCTGCGCATCACGACCAACGTGGCGGCGATGTCCGCGCAGCGGCACCTGGCGAACGCCACGGCCCGCGTGAACCGCTCGCTGGAGCGGCTCAGCAGCGGCCTGCGCATCAACCGGGCCGCCGACGACCCGGCCGGCCTGGCGATGAGCGAGCGGCTGCGCGGGCAGGTGCGCGCCCTGGAAGTCGGCGTGCGCAACGCCGGCGACGGCATCTCACTGCTGCAGATCGCCGACGGCGGGCTGGAATCGATGGCGGACCTCCTGATCCGCCTGACCGAGCTGGCCGAGCAGGCCATGACGGGCACCGTCTCCAACCAGCAGCGCGGCTACCTGGACCAGGAGTTCCAGGCGCTGGTCGAAGAGATCGACCGCGTGGCCGCCGGCATCGAGTTCAACGGGCGCAACCTGCTGGACGGCTCCGGCGGCGACGCGCGGATCGAGCTGGGCAGCGGGCCCGCCGGCGGCATCTCGCTGGGCCTGGGGCGGTCGTTCACCGCGGCCGCGCTGGGGCTGGACACGCTGACCCTGGCCGGGGATCCGGCGGCCTGGGCCGAGCAGCCGCTGCCGGCCCTGCGCGCCGCGCAGCAGCAGATCAGCTCCGGCCGCGCCTCGTTCGGGGCCTCGCAGAATCGCCTCGAGTCCGCGATTCGGCTGATGCAGAACCAGCAGGAAAACCTGTCGGCGGCCGACAGCCGCATCCGCGACGTCGACTACGCGGCGGAGATCAGCGAGCTGACCAGCGCGCAGATCCTGCAGCAGATGGCGGTCGCGATGCTGGCCCAGGCGCAGCGGCAGCCCGAGCTGGCGCTGCAACTGCTGGGGCTGGACCGTGGCCGGCGGCGGTTCTGAGGGCGATTCCGCTGGCCCGGCGGCCGCTGCCCGTGATTGAATCGTCCGGACGACCTCGCGCACCCCGCAGCCCCGGACGCGTGCCCGCCATGCCGCTGCTCCCGCTGTTTCGCCGCCTCGACGCCGGACGTGCGCTGACCGTGGCGACGGTTCTGGCGTTCGCGCTGCTGGTGATCCTGCGCTTCGACGAAGCGCCCGTCGGCGCGATGACCGACGACGCGATCTACGCGGAGACGGCGCGCTCGCTGGCCGAGGGGCGCGGACCGGTGCTCGACGTGGGGCCGGACGCGCCGCCTGCCGATCCGGGCATTTTTCCCCCCGGCTTCCCGCTGCTGCTGGCGCCGCTGGCGCTGGCGTTCCCCGCCTCGCTGGCCGCGCTCAAGGCGGTGCCGCTGCTGGCGGCGCTGCTGCTGGTGCCGCTCTGCCGCCGGCTGCCGGCGCCGGGCGCGGACGCGGCAGCGGCGCGCGCGGCGCTGCCGGCGCTGGTGCTGCTGAACCCGTGGGTCGTGGGCTGGGCTGCGCGCGTGCTCAGCGACCTGCCCTACACGGCGCTCTCGCTGGCCGTGCTGGTCATGTACGAACCCTGGCGGCGGGAGCCGCGGCCGTTGATGGGCGGCACGCTGGTGCTCGCGGCGCTGGCCGCGTCGGCGCTGCTGGTGCGCAGCGTGGGTCTGGCGCTGCTGCTGGCCCTGACGATCGACCTGGCGCTGGATCGTCGGTGGCGCCACCTGCTGGCGCTGGCCGGGCCGTTGGCCGCCGCGCAGGCGGCGCTGCTGCTGGCGGGCTGGTCGGGCGGGGCGGCCGTGACCGCGGCCTACCGCGCGCAGCTGCTGGGTCACAGCGACGGCGTCGGCGACCGCCTGGGGTTCATGGCCGCCAACGCCGCCGGCTACCTGCGCGATCTGCCGGTCGCGCTCTGGCCGGGATTCGGCGCGCCGCTGCGCGCCTGGTGCGAGGCCCGCGGCGCCGGCGCGGTCTACGCAGGCGCGCAGTGGGCGGCCGCCGCGCTGCTCGTGGCCTTGATCGCGGCCGGCTGGCGCGCGCTCCAACGCGATCCCCGGCAGCGCGGACGCGCGCGGCTGTGGCTGCTCTATCTTCTGCTGTATGGGCTGGCGCTGGTCAACTTCGCGGGCTGGCCCACGGGCGTGCAGCCGCGGCTGCTGTTGCCGCTGCTGCCGCTGCTGTACCTGCTGCTCCTGGGCGGCGCGCTCGGGCTGGCGGGGCGGGGCGGGGCGTCCGCGCGGGGGCGGGTGCTGGCGATCGCGTGCGCCGCGCTGCTTCTGGGCTCGCTGGGGCACAACCTCTGGCGCGTCGCGCGGCCGCTGCGCGAGGCCGGCGGCGACCGCGCCTGGAATGATCCCGGCGCCGGCTCCGCCTGGCTGCGCGCGCACACCGGGCCGCACGACGTGGTGATGGCCCCCGACCCGCTGGCGCGCCACGTCCACCTGCGGCGGCCCGTGATCGCCTGCGGGGACACCCTCACGGCGTCCGCGCTGCGGCGCCGGGCCGCGGCCCACGGGGCGGGCTGGCTGGTGGTCGGGGCCGCGGCGGGCAGCCCGCCGGGCGCCGCCACTGAGGTGCGGGCCGTGGCGGCGGCCGCGGCGGGAGCGCCCCAGTGGTTCGAGCCGGTCTGGACCGGCGGCCCCGGGCCGACCGTCGTCTACCGGATCGGCGGGACCGCGGGCGAGCCGGCTGTGCGCGTAGAGTGATGCGGGACAACACGATATCGGCCACGGTCCGTTTCCGGGGCCTTTCCCTCTTGCCGCTCCGGCCCGAGAGGCTATCTTGTATTGCTTGTCGTCCGCCCGGAACGGCGCGCCCCGGTCTGCCGTCCGCGGGCCCCGCCGCCGGGCCGGAACCCCAGCCGTGAGGACAGGGTTTATGACCTACATTCCGCGTCAGAAGGTCACCCAGATCATCCCCAACAAGTTCGCCGCCATCAAGGTGGCCGCCATGGAGGCGCGCCGCCTGAACGAGCGCGCCCGCATGTTCAACGTCGCGCTGCCGGGCAAGATCACGACGATCGCCGTCCAGCGCCTGATGGACGGCAAGGTCGAGCACTTCGACGCCAAGGAGCGCGCCCGCCTGGCCCGCCTGGAGAAGGAAACCGAGGTCGAGGTCTAGCCCATGGCCGGTCGCGCCGGCAGCGACACGCGTGTCCTGCTGCTGGTGACCGGCGGCATCGCCGCCTACAAGAGCTGCTACCTGGCCCGCCTGCTCGTGCAGGCGGGCTTTTCCGTGCGCTGCGCGATGACCGACGCGGCGACGCGTTTCGTCAGCCCGATGACGTTCGAGGTGCTGACCGGCGCGCCCGTGGCCCTGGACCTGTGGGGCGAGCGCGGCACCGCGGCGCTGGACCACATCCAGTACGCCCGCTGGGCCGATCTGGCCGTGGTGGCGCCGGCGACGGCCAACACGATGGCCAAGGCCGCCGGCGGGCTGGCCGACAACATGGTCTCGACGCTGCTGCTGGCGTTCCCCGGTCCGGTCGTGATGGCGCCGGCGATGAACGACAACATGTGGCGGCACGCGGCCACGCGCGCGGTCTGCCGCGCGCTGCAGGAGCGCGGCGTGCTGTTCGTGGGGCCGGGAGAGGGCTTCCTGGCCTGCGGCACCACCGATGAAGGCCGCATGGCCGAGCCGGAGGAGATCCTGGCCGAGGTGCGCCGCGTGGCGGCGGCGCTGCCGCCGCGGGCGAGTGAGCCGCAGGCCGCGACCGCGACCGCGCCCGGCGACTGGGCCGGCCGCCGCGTCGTGGTGACCGCCGGCCCGACCGTCGAGCCGATCGACCCGGTGCGCTTCGTCGCCAACCGCAGCACCGGCGCCATGGGCTACGCGCTTGCCGCAGCGGCCGCGCGCGCCGGCGCCGAGGTGACGCTGATCAGCGGGCCGGTGGCGCTGGTGC
>CAYNPY010000118.1:0-9127 GCA_964399195.1 uncultured Fibrobacteraceae bacterium | reverse complement strand
CTCGGCGTGCGCCGGCGCGGGGGCGACGCGCGGGCGCGCGGCGGAGCCGGCGCGTCGCGCGGGCGCGGCACCGCGGCGATGGCGGCGGAGCTGCGGCGCGCGCGCTACGACGTCGCGGTGGACCTCTTCTTCAATCCGCGCAGCGCGTGGCTGCTGGCGCTGGCCGGCATCCGCGCGCGCCTGGCCGGCCCTGCCGGCGGACGCCGGTGGCTCTACACGCACTGCGGCGCGCCGGGCGGCGCGGGCTGGCCGGCCGATCTCGCCGGGCTGGCTCCCGGCGGCCTGGGCGAGCACCTCTCGCGGTTGGCGCCGCTGGTGCACGCGGAATCGGGCCTGGCGTTCGGGGCGTGGTACCGGGATCAGGGTGCGCGAGCGTCGACGCACCTGTCGCCGCGTAGGCCGCCGTCGGCGCCGGGCGCGCGGCCGCTGCTGCTGGCGCCGGGCGCGACCTGGCCCACCAAGCGCTGGCCGTCGGCCCACTGGCGCGACCTGGCGGCGATGCTGGCGGCCACCCGGGAACGACCCGTCCGCGTGCTGGCGCCGCCGGGCGCGGCCAAGGTGGCGGCGGCGATAGCCGACGGCGCTGCGGCCGGCGGGGGCGACGTGCGGGCGCTGCCGGAGCTGGGCCTGGCGGAGGTCCTCGACCAGGTGGCCGGGGCCGCCGGCCTGATTGCGGCCGACGGCGGGATCATGCACGCGGCGGTCGCGCTGGGCGTGCCGACGCTGGCGCTGTTCGGACCCACCGACCCGCGCTTGTGGTTCCCCTACGAGGGCGCCGGGCCGTACCGCGTGCTCGCCACGCGCCCGCCCTGCCACCCCTGCGACCTGCACCGGTGCCCGGCCTTCGTCTGCCTGCCGGACCTGCGACCCGAAGCGGTGGCCGCCGCGGCCCGCGACCTTCTCGCCACGGGGAACGCGCCATGACCGCGGACGGGCGCCCGGAATTCCGCCGCATTCTGCTGATCCGCCGCAAGGCGCTCGGCGACGCGCTGGTCACGCTGCCGGCCGTCGCGGCGATCGCGGGAGCCTGGCCGCGCGCCGCGATCGATCTGGTGGTCGACCGTCCGTTTTCGGAGCTGCTGTCAGGCCTGGCGCCGGCGGTGCGCATCGTGTCCTACCCCGACGGCGCCGACGGTCCCTGGCTGCGCTGGCTGCGCTCACGGCGCTACGATCTGGTCGTCGACTGGCTGGGCAGTCCGCGCACGGCGGTCTGGACGGCGCTGTCGGGGGCGCGTCTGCGGGTGGGCTATGACCTGCCCGGCCGGCGTTGGGCGTACAATCTGCGCGTGCCGCGCAACCGCGCGGGCGATCATCGCCTGCGAGGCTTCGCCGGCGAGGCCTTCCTGGACCCGGTGCGGGCGCTGGGGCTGGATCCCGCGCCCTGGCGACCGGGTCCGGCCGGCGAAGGAGCCGGTGCGCCCGCTCCGGACGGCCCCTTCGAGGGGTGGCTGGACGCCTGGCTGGCCGACGGCGAAGGGCCGCGCGTGGTGCTGGTCATGAGCGCCACGTGGCCGGCGAAGGCCTGGCCGGCCCGGCACGTGGCGGAGCTGTGGCGGATCCTGACGGGCGCCGGGGCCCGCGTCGTGCTGGCGCCGGGGCCGGGCGACGGCGGCCTGCTGGCCGAGCTCGGCGACCGCCTGCCCGACGGCGCGGTGGCTCCGCCCTCGTCGTTGGCGGAAATGACCGCGCTGCTGCGGGCCAGCGACCTGCTGGTCGGCACGGACAGCGGCCTGCGCCACCTCGCGGCGCTGCTGGGCCTGCCGACGGTCACCGTCTTCGGGCCGACCGACCCGCGCGGGTGGAACCCCGGCGGCGCGCGGCACGTTAGCGTCTCGCGCGGCGAGCCCTGCTCGCCCTGCGACCTGACAGAGTGTCCCGTGCCGGGGCACCCATGCCTGGATGATCTGCCGCCCGCGGCGGTGGCCGCGGCAGCCCTCAGGCTGCTGCGTCTGGAGCCGGCGGGCGGCGGCTGAGAGGGGCGACTGTGCTGAAGTATCTCGCGGGAGCGAAGCCCGGCGGGCGCCGGGACGGCGCGGCCGCCGTGCTCGCGGCGCTCGTTTTGCTCGCCAGTTCGGCGGCGGCGCCCCGGGCCGCCGGCGCGGCGACGGCGCCGGCGGCGGCTCCTGACACCGGGGCGGTTGACGGACCGGCCGCGGCGTCGGACACTGCGCCAGGGGACGCCCCGCGCGCCAGCGAGTACGCGCCCGGCGAGCGGATGGTGTTCGAGATCAGCTACGGTCCGGTCACCGCCGGCGAGGGGACCCTGTCGGTGGTGGGGACGGTCGAGCACGACGGCCGCACGTGTTACCATGTGGAGAGCACCGCGAACAGCAACCGGTTCTTCTCGTCGATCTACAAGGTGCGGGACAAGATCGTCACCTACATCGACACGACCGACTTCAGCAGCGCGTACTTCTACAAGCGGCTGCGGGAGGGCGACTACAAGAAGACGGTCGAGATCTCGTTCGACCGCGCGGCCGGCGTCGCGCGGTACGGCGACGGGCACGAGATGCCCGTGCCCGCCGGGGTGCAGGACGAATTGTCGGCCTTCTACTACGTGCGCAACCTCGACCTGGAGGTGGGCCGGGACCTGCTGCTGCCGGCGCACACCTCGCGGCGGAACTACGAGATGAAGGTCGTCGTGCACCGGCGAGAGACGGTCGAGGTGCCGGCCGGACGCTTCGACTGCTTCGTGGTCGAGCCCATCCTCGAGGGCGAGGGGCTGTTCAAGCACGAAGGCCGCATCATGCTCTACATCAGCGCCGACGCGAACCGCGTGCCGGTGCTGATGAAGACGAAGGTGCCGGTCGGCACCATCGACGTGGCGTTGAAGGAATACCGGGCCGGCCGGCCGCCGGCCGCGCGCTGACGAACCCGGCGGCCGCCCCGCGGCCCCAGCCCGAGGCGGACTCATGACCCCCGACCACCGCCGTTCACCGTTCGTGCCGCCGGCCGACTGGCTGGCCGACGTCGACGCCCCGCACGTCGGCGCGCCCGGAGCCGGCTTCCTGTTCCTGATGACCCTGCTGGCCGCCGTGCCGCGCCTGCTGGGCCTGCGGGCCGAGTCGCTCTGGGTCGACGAGATCATGACGTGGCACGCGGTCCGCCCGGGCGCGGGCCTGGATTTCTGGGAGCAGGTCCACGACACGATCCAGGGCCCGCTCTACACGGCGGTGGCCTGGCTGGCCGTGCGCCTGGGCGACCCCGAACTGATGCTGCGCCTGCCGATGGCCTTGGCCGGAGTGCTCACGGTGCCGCTGTTCGGCCTCCTGGCGGGCCGCCTGCTGGACGGCCGTTCGGCGCGGCTGGCCGTCCTCCTGCTGGCGATCAATCCGTTCCACGTCTGGTACAGCCAGGAGGGGCGCGGCTACGCCTTCCTGATGCTGTTCGCCGTGGTCGCGGCGTTGGCCTACCTGGATCTGGCCGCCGGCCGGCTGCGACGGCGCCAGGTCATCGTGTTCATCGCCGCGATCTCCGCCTGCGTGCTCAGCAACCTGTCGGGCCTGTTCCTCTGGGGAGCCATGGTCCTGTCGATGGGGTTCGTCGACCGCCCGCGGGCCGGCCGCGACCGGCTGCTGGTGGCGCTCGTGTTCGGCTGCGTTCTGCTGGTCACGATGCCGTGGCTGCTGCAGGCGGCCGGGATCTGGGCCGTCGACCGCATCGTCCCGGGCGCCGCCACGGGGGAGGCCCTGCGGGGGGAGACGACGTTCACGCCGGCCGCGCTGCCCTACACGCTGCTGACGTTCGTCTACGGCTACAGCCTGGGCCCGTCGCTGGCCGAACTGCACCGGCCCGATCGGCTGGATCTGGTGCGGGCGGCGCTGCCGCTGCTGGCGGTCGCGGGTCTCGCGGCGGCGGCTGCGCTCGCGGCGGGGATCGGGCGCCGTCCCGACCGGGCGCGCCTGCGGCTGCTGGTCTGGATCCTGGTCCCGGTCGCCATCCTGCTGGCGCTGGCCCTGCGCAACGTCAAGCCCTGGAACCCGCGCTACGTGTCGGTGGTGCTGCCCTTCGTGCTGCTGGTGGCCGCGCGCGGGCTGGTGCGCCTGCCGCGGGCCGGCGGCGCCGTCGCCGCGACGGTCATGCTGGGGCTGACGGTCTGGTCGCTGGGCGCGGCGCGCTCGGACCCGCGCCACGCGCGCGAGGACGTTCGCGAGGCCGTGCGCGTCGTCGCCGCCGCGGCGGCGCCGGGCGACCCGGTGCTGGTGCCCGTCGTCACCGGCGTCTACGAGTACTACGATCGCGGCCGCCGACCGCTCATCCACACCTACGGCCGCCCGCCGCTGGCCGGCGCGGCGGAGGCCGACGCCTTCTGCGCCGAGACCCTCGGCGGCCGCGACCGCTGCTGGGTGGTGCTGGCCCGCGAGTGGGACTTCGACCCGGGGGCGCACCTGACCGGCGCGCTGCAGCGGCTCGGCTCGCTGCGCCTGGTCGCGCAGCCGGCCGGGACGAGGATCTTCCTGTGGGAGCGCGCGCCCGGCGCCGGAGGGCCGCATGGCCGCTGAGTGGTTCTGGGGCGACCGCGCGGGCTATCTGGCCTTCGTCGGACTGGACGCCCGCGCCGGCCGGGGCCGCGGCGCCTACGCCGCGGTCAAGCGCGCGTTCGACGTCGCGGCGGCGGCCGGCGGGCTGTGCCTGCTGCTGCCGCTGCTGCCGTTCATCGTCGCCTTGATCAAGCTCGAGACGCCGGGCCCGGTGCTGTTCCGGCAGCGGCGCGTCGGCCGCTGCGGACGCCTGTTCGACTGCTACAAGTTCCGCTCGATGGCCGCCGACGCCGAGACGCGCAAGGAGGACCTGCGGCACCTCAACGAGGCCACCGGCGCGGCCTTCAAGATCAAGGACGACCCGCGGATCACGGGCGTCGGGCGCTTCCTGCGCCGCAGCAGCCTGGACGAGTTCCCGCAGCTGCTCAACGTGCTGCGCGGCGAGATGTCCATCGTCGGACCCCGGCCGCAGATCCCTTCCGAGGTGGCGGGCTACGGCGCCGAAGACGCGAGGCGGCTGCTGGTCAAGCCGGGTCTGACCTGCCTGTGGCAGATCTCCGGCCGCAGCCACCTGGACTTCGGCGAATGGATGGAACTGGACCGCCGCTACGTGGAGGGGGCGTCGCTGGCGCTGGACGCGCGCATCCTGCTGCACACCCTGCCGGCGGTCATCCAGCGGAAGGGCGCGTATTGAGCCTGCGGGGCATCGGCATCGACATCGTCGACGTGGCGCGCGTGCAGGGGCTGCTGGACCGGCACGGCGACCGGTTTCTGGCGCGCTGCTTCCGGCCCGGCGAGTTGATGACGGCCGCCGACGGTGGCCCGCGCGCCGATCTGGCCGCGCACGTGGCCGGGCGCTGGGCGGTCAAGGAGGCGTGCCTCAAGGCGCTGGGCGGCGGCGCAGGCGCCGCTGCCGGACCCGACCCGCGCGGCATCCCGTACGCGGATATCGAGGTCGCGCGCCAGCCGGGCGCGGCGCCGCGCGTGACCCTGCACGGCCGGGCTGCCGCTGCGCTCGAGGCGCTCGGCGGGGGGCGCATCCTGGTCAGCCTCAGCCACGAGCGCAGTTCGGCGGTGGGGCTGGTTCTGATCGAAGGCTGAGCGACCGAGGCGCCAGGTGGGCCCATGGCCGGGCTCGCGGCTTGGCCCGGCCCTGCGCTTGTGCTAGATTCACGCGATGTGAGCCGGCCCGAGGGCAATGCCCCGGACGCCGGCGTGTGCCTGGAGCCACGGACGGACACCACGCGATGGAACTGGACTTCCTTCTCATCGACGTCTTCACCGATCGCCCCTTCGGGGGCAGCCGGCTCTACCTGTTCCCGGACGGGGCGCAGGTGGGCGACGCTCTGATGCAGAAGCTGGCGATGGAGATGGGCGCCGGCGAGACGGCCTTCATCGTGCCGGCGCGGGCGCCCGGCGCGGCGGCCGGCCTGCGGGTGTTCACGCCGAGCGGCGAGATACCCTTTGCCGGGCATTCGGTGCTGGGCGCGACGTTCGCGCTCGACGAACTGGGAAGGCGTCCGCAGGCCGACCGGCCGTTCACGTGGGAACTGGAAGCAGGTCGTTTTTCCGTCGAGCGCCGGCCGGGCGCCGACGGCGCGGCCTATTTCCTGACCCAGGAGCCCCCGGTCTTCATGGGGCAATATTTCCAGCGCGGCAAGGTCGCGCGGACGCTCGGCATCTCCGAGGACGAGATTGCGATCACGGGCCTGCCTTGCGAGGTGATCTCGACGGGCCTGCCGATCCACATCGTGCCGGTGCCGTCACTGGAGGTCATGGCCGCGATCAACGTGCGGCGGCGCGAAGCCGACGCCATCGCGCGGGACCTGGGCTTCGGGGACCTGTTCGTCTTCACCTGCGAGGTGGAGGATCCCGAATCGACGGTGCACTGTCGGATGTTCGCCCCGCATTTCGGCATCCCTGAGGATGCCGCCAGCGGGGCGGCCACCGGCGCCCTGATGGCCTACATGGTCAAACATCGGCTGGTCAAGTGCGATGACCGGGTGCGCATCGTCAGCGAACAGGGCCTGGAGATGGGCCGCCCGAGCCGCATCGTCGCCGAGGCCACGGTGCGCGGGGGACAGGCCACGGACATCAGAGTCGGCGGCGGCTGCGTGCTGGTCGGCCGCGGCCGGCTCGACGTTTCCTGAACGAGGGCCCGCGCGCCGCGGCGCGGCGGGCGGCATCAACCCGGTCAGGCGGCCGCGTGAGGCCGCCGTGAAAGAGGAATCGCCACATGAATGCTCCCGCTGGCCTCGCCCCTGAGATGAGCGCGATGGTGCTGCAGACGCTGCGCCAGGTCGTCGGACGCGAACTGACCGACCACCGCATCATGGAGATGGACGAGCACGACGCGTTCCCGACGGAACTGATCCAGAAGCTGCTGTCTCCGGACGTCGGCCTGCACCTGATCTTCCTGCCGGAGGACTGCGGCGGCCTGGGCGGCGGCGCGCGCGACATCTGCCGCATCAGCGAGGAGATGGCGGCCTGGGATCTGGGCGTGGCGACCGCCTTCCTGGCGATCTGCCTGGGGACCGATCCGATCCTCGTGGGCGGCACGCCGGAGCAGAAGCGGCGCTGGCTGACGCGGATCGCGAACGAGGGGCTCATCGTGGCCTACGGAGTCACGGAGCCGGAGGCGGGCAGCAACGTCGCCTCGCTCAAGACGACGGCCGACCCCGTCGTGGACGCGAACGGAAACGTGACGGGCTACCGCCTGAACGGCGCCAAGCAGTTCATCACCAACGGCGGCGTCGCGGACCTCTACACCGTCCTGGCCAAGACGCCGTCCGGGCCCAGCTTCTTCGCCCTGGAGAAGGGCACCCCCGGCCTGTCCGTCGGCAAGAAGGAGGACAAGCACGGCATCCGCGCCTCCAACACCACGGGCGTGCTCCTGGAGGACGTCGTGGTGCCGGCCGACCACCTGATCGGCGGCGTCGAAGGGCAGGGCCTCAAGCAGGCCAACGCGGTCTTCGGCTACACGCGCCTGATGGTCGGCGCCTTCGGCCTGGGCGGCGGGCAGGCGCCGCTGCGGCGGGCGCTGGCCTACGGGAAGGCGCGCCAGCAGTTCGGCGCGCCGCTGGTGGAGAAGGAAGGCTTCCTGCTCAAGCTGATCGTCGAGCCCTGGGTGGACCTGGCCGCCGGGCGCGCCTACATGGAGCAGACGGCGCTGCGCATCGACGAGGGGCACACCGAGCTGACCACGGAGGGCTCCATCGCCAAGTACTGGTGCACGGAGGCCGGCAACCGAGCCGCCGACTTCGCCATCCAGGCGCTCGGGGGCTACGGCTACGCGCGCGAGTACGTCGTGGAGAAGATGCGCCGCGACGTCCGCATCACGACCATCTACGAGGGCACCAGCGAGATCCAGCAGAACATCATCTCGCTGTTCCGCTGGAAGGAGACCGTGCGCTCGAAGGGCGCCTTCTACGGCGAGGCCGCCGACGCGCTCGACGCGCTGGGCCGGCAGCGCGGCGACGTCGGGGCCGACCTGGCGGCGGCGGCGCTGCGGGCCGTGAACGAGACGGTGCTGGCGATGCACCAGGCCAAGCTGACGCGCAGCCAGATGGTGATGTTCACGTTCGCAGACATGATGACCGTCGCCGAGATCGGCGCCGCGTTCGCGGCCCGCGCGGCGCGCGGCGAGCCGGACGCCTTCCTGCCGCAGTCGGCGGTGCCGGCGATGAGCCGCGCCTTCGCGCGCAAGGCGGCGCGGCTGGTGCGGCAGGGCGCCGAAGCGTGCGCCGGCTGCCTCCTGGCCGACGCGCAGCCGGGCTCGGACGCCGCCGGCCGCGCGCTGCTGGCGAAGGTGGACGAGCTGCTGCCCGCCGCGGCCGCCGCCGGCCTGTGGGAAGACCTGAACGAGGTGGGGACCGCGCTCAAGGCGCTGGCGTGAGGATGGGGCCGGTGGTCGACCTGGAGCAACGGCTGGCCGAATGCCGGCGGCGCTGGGAGGCGGCGCCGGCCTCGCGCGCGTTCATCCCGCTGGCGGACGCCCTGCGGCAGGCGGGCCGCTGCGAGGAGGCGCTGGCCGTGCTCGAACAGGGTCTGGCCGCCCATCCGGAAGCGGTCGGGGGGCTGGTGACGCTGGCCCGGACGCACAGCGCGGCGGGCCGGCCGCAGCAGGCGACCGCCGCGGCGGCGCGGATCCTCGAGCTGGACCCCGACAACCTGGTGGCGCTGGAGATGCTCGGCCAGGAGGAGCGGCGGCGCGGCGACATCGCGGCGGCGATCGGCCGCTACGAGCGGCTGGCCGAACTGGAACCCGGCGACCGTCACTGGGCCGAGGTCCTGGCCGTCCTCCGCCGCGAGAGCGAGGAGGCGGCGGCGCCGGAGGAGACCGAGGCGGGGTTCGCGACGATCACGCTCGCCGAGTTGTACCTGGCGCAGGGGTACCGCCAGAAGGCCGCGGCCACCTTGCGGCGACTGGCCGCCGAGAGGCCGCTGGACCCGGAGCCGGCCGCCCGGCTGGCGGAGCTGGAGGCCGCGGCGGCGGACGGGGCTGCCGTCCGGGCCGCGCCCGGGACGCCGACGCCCGCTCCGCCCGCGAGCGCCCCGGCGCCGCCGCGCGCGGCGGCCCCGCCGCTTGGGGCCGAGCGCCGGCAGCAATCGCAGGAGCAGTTCGCGCTGTGGATCGAGCGCCTGCG
>CAYNPY010000117.1:0-9310 GCA_964399195.1 uncultured Fibrobacteraceae bacterium | reverse complement strand
GGGCGTCCGTCTTTTTGGGGGGTTGTGGCGCGGCCCCACCCCCGCCCCTCGTGTCGAAGCCGTTCGAAGCCTTACTTCACCAGCGTCATGCGCCCCGACCGGTCGAACCCGTCGGTCGTCCGCAGCCGGTACAGGTACGTGCCCGAGGACACCGCGCGGCCATCGGCGCCGCGACCGTCCCAGTTCACCGCATGCGGGCCGGCCGCCAGGTCGTCTTCCAGCAACGTGCGCACCAGGCGTCCGTCCACCGTGTAGACGGCCAGCGTCGCGCGCTGCGGACTCGCCAGCGCGAACGAGATGGTCGTCGACGGGTTGAACGGGTTCGGGCGCGCGGCGTTCAGGACCGTGGCCGGCTGCGGCACGTAGTCGCGCACGCCGCTGACCACCGGGTCCTGGCCCTCGAGCACTTCCAGAACGATGTTCGCCGGCTTGGGCGTGATCACCTGGTGCAGGCCGCTGGGCCAGTAGATGTCCAGCTGGTCGATCGCGGTCGCCGTGCCCAGGCCGAAGTGCTGCTCCAGCGCCACCGGCGAGCCGCTGCCCGTGGTGAGCAGACGCGACTGCGTGACGCCGCCGCTGCTGAGCACCAGGCGGGCGCCGATCGCCGAGCGGTTCTGGCCGCTGCCCTCCAGCCGCACCTTGAACCAGTGATTCGTGCCGCCCAGGCCGTTCTTCATGACCACGCTGGGCAGGCCCGCGCGCGGCACGAAGATGTCGACGCGGCCGTCGCCGTCCAGGTCGCCGGCCGCCACGCCCATGGCGCCGGCCTCGGCCTCGACCACGCCCGGCTTGACCGTCGTGAAGGCGCCGGTGCCGTCGCCCAGCAGGATCAGGTCCGGCTGGCCGTTGCGGGCCACGTAGAGGTCCAGGTGCGTATCGTTGTCCAGGTCGGCCCAGACGGCGCCGCGCGCGTTGCCGGCATCGCCCAGGCCGGGTCCGGTGACGTACTCGAAGTGGAACGGCGTCGAGGTGCGGAACAGCTTGTCCGGCCCGCCGTCGCTGGCCAGGTAGAGGTCGAAGTCGCCGTCGTTGTCGAAGTCGCCCCAGGCGGCGGCCGACTCGTTGCCCGAGTCGGTCAGGCCGCTGCCCGGCGTGGCGTCGTTGAAGCCGATCGTCAGGTTCTGGAACATCTGGTTGGCGCCGTAGCGCTTGACCACGTACGGGTCCAGGCGGCCGTCCAGGTCCAGGTCGGTCCACGACGTGGCCGCCGTGTTGCCGCCCGTGGTGAGGTTGCCCGACTGGCCGACGAACAGCCAGGTGCCGCCGCCGATGTCGCCGAAGTTGGCGTACAGCTGGTTCGTGGTCGAGACGTTGTTCTGGTACAGGAACAGGTCCAGCTTGCCGTCCAGGTTGAAGTCCACCCAGTTGGCGCCCTCGGCCGGGCCGGTCACGATGGGGCCGTAGGCCGTGATCGGCGTGAAGGCGCCCGCGCCGTCGCCGCGCAGCAGCACCGTCGGCTGGTTCGCGCGGGTCAGGTAGACGTCCAGGTGGCCGTCGCCGGTCAGGTCGGCCCAGGCCGCGCCCGTGCCGGCCCCCGCATCGGCGATGGCGCCGGCGGCGATGTCGACGAAGCCCATGGCGCCGTCGTTGCGCAGCAGGCGGTCGGCCTCGTTGTGCCGGACCACGTGCACGTCCAGGTCGCCGTCGCCGTCGATGTCCACCAGCGTGGCGGCGCGGTGCTCGCCCGCCGCGGCCAGGGCGCCGCCGGTGACCGCGGCGAACGGGCCGTCCGTGTACACGCCCTGGAAGGCCGCGCTGCCGCCCACGGCGATCACCTGCGTCTGGGGCCCGGCCGGCGTCGTCCAGTACGGCGAGGGCGTCCAGCTGATCGTGTACGAGCCGGCGTCGAACAGGCTGAACGACGCGTCGCCGTTGCCGGTGATGACGCCGTAGGGGCCGCTGAGGGTCCAACCCGCGTCCAGACCGTTCGGCTCGCAGTCGATCGTCACGTCGGCCTCGTAGTCCGGCGCGGCCACGGCGCCCTGCAGAACCGCGCGCGTGGTGTTGTTCTGCACCAGCACGATGGGGTTCAGCAGGCTGCGGTCCCAGGCCGGATCCAGCGTGAACACGCGCTCGATGTGCTGCGTGTGGCCCACCGCCGTGGGCGTGAACGCCTCGGAGGCGAGCGTGGCCACGACGAGATTCGGGTGCCAGTGGTAGCCGTCCAGGCAGACCAGGAAGTGCACCGAGATGCTGCCCGTGATCGCCGCGTCGGCTGTGGCGTCCATCACCAGCGTGACCTGGTCGCCGCGGATCTTGTAGCTGGCCGTCACCGCGACGGGGCTGCTGGTGGCCAGCTTGGCGGCCACGGTCGGCTGGTACGTCGCGTACATCGAGCCTGAGGCCATGCCGCCGACGTACTGCGAGGTGCCGTCGAACATCACCGACGGCGTGCCGCTGAAACCGTAGGCGCCGAAGCGCGTGTCGCCGAACGGCGTGCGCAGGGGGTTGGACAGGTAGTAGGTGACGCCCAGGAACCGGTCACCGTACTGGTCATGCAGATCCTCGAGTCCCGCGACCGCGGAAGGGCAGTAGGGTCAGCCGTCGGCCGACCACAACTCGCCGACGACGTTGCGGACGGCGGCATAGGTGACATCGGCGGCGCCGGCGGCCAGCACCAGCGCCAGCGTGGCGAGCAGACCGGCGATCCTCGCGCGATCAGCGGCGTGAGCCTTCATGGTTCGCGTCTCCTGTCGGTGTTCCGTGGCAAGGCACAGGGGAATCATCGGCCTTTGATCATAGCCGATCAGCGGCCGGAATCAGCGCTGAAAATGCAGATCAACTGGGCGCCGGGCGCCCTTGGAGAGGGAGGGGCGGCGGCGGACTGCCTAGACGGCGCGCGCCAGCCCGGCGGCCAGGAGCTGACCCAGGAAGTCCTGCACGTCGGCCGTGGCGCGGTCGGGCTCGACGTCGTACTCGGCCACCAGGGCCTCGACGACCTGTCCCAGGCTGCGGCGGCCGTCCAGCCGGCGCCAGAGGAAGGCCCCGATCTCGTCCAGGGAGTGGGTGGCCGTGCCGGCAGGGTCCATGATGACCAGGCCCGGGCCCACCTCGCGCACGGGGCAGTCCTGGTTCGCGACCACCACGGTGTCCAGGTCGATCATCATCGCGCATGCCTCCGGTCAGGATCCCGGGCCGTCAGGGCTGTCGGAACGTCGCCGTCAACAGGGGCCAGAAACCGGGATCGGGCGCAAAGCGCAGGACCTTGAGCGCCGTCTGCGCCGCCACCGCATGGGCCGTCTCCACCATCGCGGGCAGCGTGCCCGGCCCCGGCCCCTCGTCCAGCCCCACCGGCGGCACGATCTCCGCGGCCAGCGCGGCCACCGCCTCGGCCGGTTCGGGGTCGCGCAGTTCGGGCGCCGGGCCGTGCTCCAGCAGGAGCACCGCGGCCAGCGGGGCGCGCCCGGGCCGCTTCGCGCGGAACAGGCCGTTGAACGGGGTGCCGGCCACGTCCCAGCCGCCGCCCGGGCGCGGCAGCAGCAGGTTCATCTCGTCGCCCAGCACGTGGTGCGCCGCGCTCAGCTGCGCCACCGTCGACTTGCCGGCGCCCGACGGGCCCACGAACAGGTACCCGCGGCCGCCGGCGATCACCGCCGACGAATGCACGAGCCATGCCGTTTGTTCCCGCCGCCGCAGCGCCGAGCGGTGCGCCTGGTAGAGCAGCTGTTCGAAGATCCGCGGGTGATGGCCCTGCAGCAGCGCGGCCTTGACCTGCACCTCGCCCGCGCCGGCGGCCGCGTCGTACCGGCCGCGGATCAGCCCGTCGGCGATGTCGAACGGCTGCGCGCTGTCGCCGGCGCCACGCGGCAGCAGGCGCTTGGTGGTCAGCAGCGAGCGCGGGAAGCATGGCGCATCGTCGTGCGCGATGACCTCGACCGTGAGCGTCACGTCGGCCGGCTGCGGCGACGAGACCAGGCCGAACCACGCGGCCAGCCCTTCGGCCAGGCCGGGCTGCGGGCAGCGCAGGGCGATGACGGCGCCGCCGACGTCCAGGCGGTACTCGGGCAGGCGGTCGTTCATGGCGTCTCCGTGTCGGTCGGGCGATCGTTCGCGCGGCGCCGCAGCAGGTCGCCGGCCCGCGTCTTCCAGTGGCGCAGCAGCAGGCGCCGGGCCCGCGCGCGGGAGCCGGGCTCAGGAAGCGGCACGCCACCGGTCGTCTCGGCCGCGGCCACCAGTCCCACCGCCTCGTCCAGCGGGCGCCAGGCGCCGGCGGGGTTGGCATCGCCCATCTCCAGCACCCAGGGCAGGCCGTCCCGTCGCGCGCGGCGCAGCACGCGGTGCGCCACCAGGCGCCCGTCGCGCGCGAAGACGACGACCGCGCCGGGCTTGACGGCCGCGTCCCTGTCGGCCGCCGCCCCCGGCCCGAGCGGCGCGATGAGCAGCGTGCAGCCGCGCGGCAGGGCCGGGTGCATGCTGCCGGTCAGCATGGGCAGGCGCACGGCGGCGCCCGGGCCGGACGCGGCCGCTCCGGCGGTCAGCGCCAGCCAGGCGTCGAACTGCGCCGCCAGGTCCGTGGATGTGGCCTCGGTCGCCATGGCCCCGCGCTTGCAATCCCCGTGCGTCGCAGCCGCCGGTTGGCCGGCGGCCGCAGGTGATCATCCCGGATTCCGCCGCCGGATGCTACCATATCCGGCGCGGAAGGCATCCCGTTGTGCGGATGCCTGCGGGTGCGGGGAAGTCGAGGAGGGGTCCGTTGCCACACGCGCCGGTGCGCCGGTACCTGACCGATCTGGCCACGGCCTGGGCAAATCGTGCCGCCGGGCCGGTGACGCCGCCGGCCGGCTTCGAGCCCGCCGCGCACGCGCCGGCCCTGCGCGCGGCGCTGCTGGCGCACAACGTCGAGGCGGCGCTCGGGGCGCTGCTGCCGCCCGCGCTGCGCGACGACGCTCTTGCGGCCCAGATGGCGGCCTCGCGCGCGCGCACCGGCGCGCTGCTGCTGGAGGCCGAGCGCATCCTGCCCCTGGCGGCCCGCCACGCCGAGCGCCCGGTCCTGCTCAAGGGCGCGGCCCTGGCCCAGCGCCACTACCCGGAGCCGGCCCAGCGCTGGTTCCTGGACCTGGACCTGCTGGTGCCGCGCGCGGCCGTCGGCCCGGTCTGCCGTGAGCTGGAACAGGCCGGCTACCGCCCCCTGCCGGGCGGCCGCGACCCGCGCTTCTACGAGAAGTACCACCTGCACCGCATCCTGCTGGGTCCGGCCGGCGCCTGCGTGGAGGTGCACTGGGACCTGACCCTGCCCGGCTCGGTCTACCACCTGTCGGCCACCGGCGTGACCGCCCGCGCCCGGGCCGACCGGCTGGGCCGGCAGCCGGTCTGGCGGCCCTGCGCGGTCGACCAGGTGCTGCACGCCACCTACCAGAACATCGCCGACGGCTGGCTGGACCTGCGCCGGGTGCTGGACCTGGCGCTCCTGGTCCCGGGTCTGGACGCCGGCGAGCGGAGGATGCTGATCGACCTGGCGCGGCACACGGGCCTGGAGCGGGGCCTGGCGTTGTCGCTTCATGTGATGAAGTCGATTGCCGGCGTGCGCGACGAGCTGACCGACGAGCTGGCGCCGTCCCTGGGGCCGGCGGGGTGGCGGCTGGTGCGCGGGCTGGATGTGGCGGGCGGCTGCCTGGACCGGCGCGCCCGCTCGGTCGAGGGCTATACCTCCCTGCTGCACCTCCTGGCCACGCCGCGCCATGCGCAGCGGTGGCGCGAGCTGGCCCGCATCCTGTGGGTGGGCGAGGAGCGCCTGCTGGACATGGGACACCGGGCCGGCGCCCTGCCCGGATGGTGGGGGCGCACGCGGATCGGGGCCCACCAGGCGTGGGCCGCTGCGCGCATGGGGGCGATGGCGGGTCGGGCGTGGTTGACGCCATAAGTTACTGTCTAAGAAGCAAATATGGTATTATGCTTCATTTAGTGAAGTGATAATTGTCGACTTGCAAAATTTTGCTTGAATATCCCGCCTGGTTGTCGAATACTTCACATCATGAAGGCAAGCGACGTGGACGACCATCTGGCGATCCCGGCCCGCCTGGCCATCGTGGCCTCGCTGGCCCTGGGGCAGCGCCTGACGTTCACGGGGCTGCGCGAGCAGACCGGGCTGGCGGACGGCAACCTGCACGTCCAGACCCGGCGCCTGCTGGCGGCCGGGTACCTGCTGGGGGAGCGGGTGCGCGTCGGCGGCCGCACGGTGACCCGGTTCGAGCTGACCGAGCGCGGCCGGCTGGCCTTCCTGGAATTGATCCGGCGCCTGCGCGAGGCCGCCGAAGGACCGTTCGGCACCGGCCGGGCGGGGACGGCGGTGGGCGCCGGATCAGGGGGCGGGGCGACAGGGACGTCGCCGCGCCCCCGCGAACGTTCGCGGGTGTGGTAGGGGGCGCGCATGAAGATCGCCATCGGCGCCGACCACGGCGGCTGGGAGCTGAAGCAGAAGCTCACCGAGCACCTGCGCGCCCGGGGCCACGACGTGCGCGACCTGGGCACCGACTCGAACGCCGCGGTGGACTACCCGGTGTTCGCGCGCCGCGTGGCCGAGGCGGTGGCGGCCGGGCAGGCCGAGCGCGGCATCATGATCGACGGCGCCGGCATCGGCTCCTCGATGGTGGCCAACAAGGTGCCGGGCGTGCGCGCGGCGATGGCCTACGACGTCAGCAGCGCGCGCAACGGACGCGAGCACAACGACGCCAACCTCCTGACCCTGGGCGCCGGGCTGATCGGGCCGGCGCTGGCCGCGCAGATCGTCGATGTCTTCCTGTCCACCGACTGCACCGAGCCGCGGCACCAGCGGCGGGTGGCGATGATCAACGAGACGGCGGCGGCGGCCGCGCCGATGGCGGGCGGCCTGCCGCTGGCCGGGCTGTCGGACACCGACCTGGCGCGCGTGCTGCAGCGGGTCGAGGCGCTGGTCGGCAGTGCGCACATCGGCGCGCACCACGGCACCGCCGGCATGAACCACGGCGGCTTCCACGGCGGGCCCTGCGTGGGCTCGTGCCCGGACACGGCGCGCCGGTTCATCGAGCTGGGCGCCCGGCGCTTCACCGCCGGCCCCGACAGCCCCGGGCGCATCCCCGAGGAGCTGGCCCGCTACATCGACCACACCATCCTCAAACCCGACGCCACGCCCGCGATGATCGACAAGGTCATCGCCGAGGCGAGGGAGTTCTCCTTCCGCTCCGTCTGCGTCAATCCCTGCTGGGTGGGGCGCGTGGCCGCGGGCCTGCGCGGCACGCGCGTGCTCACCTGCTCGGTGGTGGGCTTCCCGCTGGGCACCAGCACGCCCGACATCAAGGGCCTCGAGACGCGCAAGGCGATCCGCGACGGGGCGAAGGAGATCGACATGGTCATCAACGTCGGCCGCCTGAAGGCCGGCGACGACGACTACGTGCTGAAGGACATCCTGGCGGTGACCGAGGCCTGCCGCGACGGGTCGGCCGTCAGCAAGGTGATCATCGAGACGGCGCTGCTGACCAACGAGGAGAAGGTGCGCGCCTGCGAGCTGTCGAAAAAGGCGCGCGCGAACTTCGTCAAGACCTCGACGGGCTTCGCGTCGGGCGGGGCCACGGCCGAGGACGTGGCGCTGATGGCCTCGGTGGTCCGCGGCGCCGGCATGGAAGTCAAGGCGTCGGGCGGCATCCGCTCGTTCGACGACGCGCGGCGCATGATCGAGGCGGGCGCCACCCGCCTGGGCGCCAGCGCCAGCATCGCCATCGTGCAGGAAGCGCAGAAGAGCGCGTAGCGGACGGGGGAGCAAGATGGTCGACCTGAGGGCCTACTGCGTGATCGACAGCCTGCAGCCGCAGTTCGCCTCGTTCCAGGCGACGGTGGCGCAGGGCTTCCTGCCCAAGGTGGGGCAGGCCAGCCTGTTCGTCGAGATCGCGCCGGGCATCGAGATCAACCGCGTGATGGACATCGCGCTGAAGTCCACCAGCGTGACGCCCGGCATGCAGATCGTCGAGCGCAACTTCGGCATGCTCGAGGTGCACTCGGACAGCCAGGCGGACGTCAGGCAGGCGGGCGCGGCCATCCTTTCGGCGCTGGAGCTGACCGAGGAGCAGCGGCTGAAGCCGCGCATCATCTCCGACCAGGTGGTCAGGCACCTGGACGACCACCAGTGCATGCTCATCAACCGCATGCGGCACGGCAACCTGATCCTGGCGGGGCAGACGCTGTTCGTGCTGGAGTGCGAACCGGCGGCCTACGCGGCGCTGGCGGCCAACGAGGCGGAGAAGGCCGCGAACATCAACATCCTGGAGGTGCGCGCGTTCGGCGCCTTCGGGCGGGTCTATATCGGTGGTGAAGAGAAGGACGTCGAGGTGGCGCGGCCGGCGGCGGTCGCGGCCCTGGAATCACTGGCGGGACGGACGGCCGGCCGGTAGCCCGCGGGCGCCGGCACTGAGGAGGAGACGGCAATGGCAGACGCTCTGGGGATGATCGAGTGCAGGAGCTTCGCGGCGACGGTCGAGGCGGCCGACGCGATGGTCAAGGCCGCCCGCGTGGAGCTGGTGGGCTACGAGAAGACGGGCGGCGGCTACACGACGGCCATCGTGCGCGGCGACGTCGCGGCGGTCAAGGCGGCCTGCGACGCCGGCCAGAACGCGGCCACGCGCGTGGGCGAAGTGGTGGCGGTGCACGTGATCGCGCGCCCGCACGCCAACGTCGACGCCGTGATCCCGCTCGGCCGCCAGAACCTCGAGGCGTAGGGCGCCATGAACCTGGCGAAGGTCCTCGGCCGCGTGGTCGCCACGCGCAAGGAGGAGAGCCTCGAGGGGCTGAAGCTGCTCCTGCTCGGGATCGCCGGGCCGGACGGCAAGCTGTCGGGCGGCAGCGTCGTGGCCGTCGACGCCGTGGGCGCCGGCGAGGGCGAGTACGTGCTCTACGCCAGCGGCTCCTCGGCGCGGCAGACGGTGATCACGGACAAGCGGCCGGTCGACGCCGTCGTGATGGCGATCGTCGACAGCTGGGACATCGAGGGTGAACAGAAGTACCGGAAGGGCGACGGCTGATGACGCGGCTGACGGATCAGCAGGTCGAGCTGCTTGCCCGCGAGCTGGCGGGACGGCTGGGGAGAGGGACCTCGCCCGCGCCGCCCGCCGGCCCGCTTCCTGCCGGCGGCGGGGGCTACGATGCGGCGCCGCTGCCGCTCGGCGGCGACGGCGTGTTCGAGACGCTGGACCAGTGCGTCGCGGCCGCGCGGCGCGCCTTCGACGAACTGCAGCAGATGACGCTGGCCAAGCGCGAAGAGATCATCGCCGCGTACCGGGCGGCGATGCGCGCGCAGGGGGCCGACCTGGCGCGGCAGGCCTGGCAGGAGACGGGCCTGGGGCGC
>CAYNPY010000116.1:0-9396 GCA_964399195.1 uncultured Fibrobacteraceae bacterium | reverse complement strand
GGCGCTGCCGCTCTGGCTGCGCCTGCAGGAGGTCCTCGCTTCGGATCCCCCGTCAGCCTATCTCTTCTATCCGGACAACCTCGTGGCGGTCAACCGGCGCCTGCGAGACGTGCGCCCGCATCTGCTGTCGCCGGTCAACAACCTCGCCGAATGGTGGGTGGCCCCGGCGGGCGACCGGAATCAGGCCGAGCGGTGATTGTCGCGGGCCGGACCAGCCCCTACATTGACGGCATGAGAAAACGCTTATCCAAGCACGGGGCCGCCTGGGGCCGGCCCTCGCTCGCGCTGGCGACGGTTCTGGCGCTGGCCGGAGCCGGTTGCGGCGGTGGTGGCGGCACCGGGCCGGACGCCGATCCGGTCATCAGCTTCGCGCCGGCCGCGCAGGGCCAGCAACTGATCATCGGCGGCAGCCTGCAGTTCGCCGCCACCGTCGTTCCCGAGGGCGCCCTGACGGTGGTCTGGCGGCGGGGCGGGGTGATCGTCGGCGACCAGCGCCAGTACACGTACGAGGCGCAGCAGGTGGGGCGGGACACGCTGCGCGTGCGCGCGGAGGCCGGGACGGTCAGCCGCGAGTTCTTCTGGGTATTGGACGTGAACCCCGAGCCGTCGACCGTGCCGCCCCAGGTCCCGGGCGTCGCGGTGGCGCCGGGACCGGCGCCCGTCGAGGTGGTCGTCACCTGGTCGCGCGTCGCCGGCTCGACGTACCCGATCGCTGCCTACGAGGTGGCGATGAGCTATGCCGGGGCCGTGACGGTCGCCAACTGGGAGCAGGCGATCCAACTGGGCGCCACGCCGCACGTGCCCGGGCAGGCGGGCTACAGCGCGACGTTCAGCCGGACCAACGGCGGGCTGGTCGCGGGCGCCGAGGCCTGGTTCGCGGTCCGCGCGCGGGACGACCGGGGGCAGTTGTCCGGTTCGGCGCTCAGCCGGTGGACGCTGATCACCACCGAGTGGTGGATCGACGGCCGCGTCATCGACGACCGCGGCGCGCCGATTCTCGGCGTGATCGCCGCGACGGTCCTGCCGGGCCGCAACGACAACAGCGACGGCGAGGGCCTGTTCAGGCTCGGCCCGTACCGCAGCGTGGACACGGTGACCGTGGCCACGACGCCGCCGGCCGGGTACTACGCGTTCCGCACCGGCCGGATCGCCAGCGGCGTGGACGTGGCGCTGGACATCGTGCTGCCGCAGCGCTACGAACTGGCCCCGCAGTGCGAGATCTCTGCCTACGGCGGCAGCTTCCTGAACTGGTTCCGCCACATGACGCGCACGGTGCCGGTCGTGGGGGACACGGCGGCGGCGCGGCTCTGGAAGTGGGACCAGTGGCCGGTGAGCGTGTTCCTGCCCGACTCGACCGCGGCTTCGGGACGCGACATGGACCAGGCGGCGCGCGAGATGATCGCGCTGTGGAACCAGGAATTGGGCGAGGTCTTCCTGGTCGAGACGACTTCGCGGGACGAGGCGGACATCTATTTCGCGTGGGTGACGACTTCCTCGGGCGGTTACGGAGAGGCTTCGCTGGACCTGCCGCCGGGCGGCGTTCTGGGCGACGTGCGGCCGGAGCGCGTGCGGCTGGAGGTGGTGACCGGCATCAGCAGCGACCAGTTCTTCCGCGAAGTCTGCCTGCACGAGCTCGGCCACGCGCTCGGTCTGACGAACCACTCGCTGCAGTGCGACGGCGCGGGACACCTGATGGTGCTCGGGGCCTCGGGCAGCCTGTCGCTGGAGCACCCGATCCACCCGGACGAACTCAACGCCGTCCGCATCGTGAGGGCGCTGCCGCAGGGCGCGGACATGAGCGGATTCTCGCCCTGACCGCAGCCCGCGCCGCCGGACCGGCGCCGAAGCGATCTCAGCCCGGCGGCCAGCGCAACGGCCGGCCGCCCAGCACGTGCAGGTGGAGGTGCCCCACCGCCTGGCCCCCGTCCTGGCCGCAGTTGATCACGAAGCGGTAGCCGCCGGGGGCCAGGCCCTCGGCCTGGGCGGCGACGACGCCGGCGCCCAGGAGGCCGTCGGCGGCCCCGCGCTCCGGGCCGACCAGCTCGTTGAGGCTGCCGATGTGTCGGCGGGGCACCACCAGGATGTGGCTGGGCGCCTGGGGGCTGATGTCGCGGAAGGCCACGAACTCCGCATCCTCGTGGACGATGTCGGCCGGGATGCGGCCGGCGGCGATCTCGCAGAACGGGCAGGTGCTCATCAAACGCGCCTCCAGCGCCGGGGTGACGCACGGTACGGCCGCAGGCTACCATGGACCCCCGACGCGCGGCAAGGACGCCGGCCGTGGTTTTCTCTTTTTCTTCGCTGGACTTTCACCAAACTTTCGTCTAGTATGATTGCGACGCGCCCCGCCCGCCGCCGACGCGGCGGCGCCGAGGGCAGTACCGCCCCGGAAGGTGCCGAGGAAGCCCCCAGGAGGGATCCCATGGGATTGACCCCCCGCCAGGCCGAGATCCTGGCCTTCGTGACCGCCTACGCGGAAGAGCGCGGCTTCGCGCCCACGCTGCAGGAGATCGGCGACCGGTTCGGCCTGTCGTCCGTGGCCACGGTGCACAAGCACGTGCGCCACCTCGTGGAGAAGGGCTACCTGCGCCGCGAGCGCCGCAACGCCAGCCGCGACATCGAGGTCGTCGGCGAGACCGGTGGCCTGTGCACCATCCCTCTGCTGGGCACCGTGGCGGCCGGCAGCCCCATCGAGGCCCTGGCCGAGCAGGAGCAGCTGCGGGTGCCGGAGGAATGGCTCGGGAAGGGGCGCACCTTCGCCCTGAAGGTGCGCGGAGACTCGATGATCGACGAGCAGATCCGCAGCGGGGACACCGTCGTGGTCGAGGCCCGCGAGACCGCGCGCAACGGCGAGACCGTGATCGCGCTGGTGGACGGCGAATCGGTCACGGTCAAGCAGTACTTCCGCGAGGGCTCCGTCATCCGGCTGCAGCCGGCCAATCCGGCCGTGCCGGTGATGCGCTTCCCGGAGGAACGGGTCGCCGTGCAGGGCGTGGTCATCGGTGTCCTGCGCCGGTACAACTGAGCCGGTCGTGGCGACGGCGGCGGCAGGGTCCGCCGGGCGGGCGCTCGCGGGGCCGTCGGCTCGCCCCGCGCCCTCAGGTTGACGCCCCCGCTTCCGGCAGGTAGCATACCCGAAAGTCGTGCATGCACTTTCGGGATTCCTGCCGCGGAGCGGGTCGAGCATGGGCAGCAAGGACAGGCCGGGCGAGCTGGAGGAGATCTTCGAGATCCTCGTGACCGCCTACGCCCAGCGGGGCGGGACGGTGCCGGGGGAGAGCGACCTCTGCTGGCGTCCGGCGACCGATGCCTACGAGACCGACGACGCCTTCATCGTCCAGATGGATCTGGCGGGCCTCGACCCCACGCAGATCGAGGTGCTGGCCGACGAGAAGAGCCTGCTCGTGCGCGGCATCCGGCCCGACGCCTCGGGTCCGGGCAAGAAGCACTTCCACAAGATGGAGATCAGCGTGGGGCCGTTCGCCCGGCGCGTGCCGATCACCGTGGCGGTCGATCCCGCCTCGGCCACGGCGCGCTACCGCGGCGGCTTCCTCTATGTCACCTTCCGCAAGGGCGGCGGGGGACGCGCGGACCGCAGGCAGATCGCGATCGAGCGCTGAGGCGCCCGGACCGGGCAGGGTGTGCAGGGATCGTCGGGCGGGCCGGGGCCGCGCCGACACGGGAAGGAGCTCCACGTCATGGCGGACAACCACCGGGACCACGAGGACCAGGACCACGTGACCGACGTCACGCTGCCCCGGGAACTGCCGGTCCTGCCCATCAGCGAGGCCGTGATCTTTCCGGCGATGATGGTGCCGCTGGTTCTCACCGACACGAACCTGGTGCGCCTGGCCGACGACTGCCTGGCGGGCGACAAGATCCTGGGCACCTTCGCGCAGCGGGACACGGACGGTGACGAGGACGGCGAGGACAAGCCCGACCGCGAACTGATCTACCAGGTCGGCACGGCCGTCAAGATCCAGAAGATGCTCCGCTTCCCCGACGGCAGCATGCGGATGCTCGGCCAGGGCATCGCGCGCTGCCGGATCCGCGAGTTCGTGCGGGACCAGCCGTACATGGTCGCGCGCGTGGAACTGATCGAGGAGGAGACGCAGGACGACCCCCGCACGCTGGCCTACATGCGTGGCGTGGCGAACAACTTCCTGAAGATCATCGACGCGTCGGAGAACCTGAGCGACGAGCTGAAGGTCGTCGTGATGAACATCGACGAGCCCGGGCGCCTGGCGGACCTGATCGCCTCCAACCTGGACATCGAGGTCGCCGAGAAACAGTCGATCCTCGAGGAGCGCTCGCCGCGCAAGCGCCTGCAGCTGCTGTCGAAGATCGTGATGCGCGAGCTGGACGTGCTGGAGCTGGGGCAGAAGCTCCAGTCCCGCGTCCGCAAGTCGATCGACAAGGACCAGCGCGAGTACTACCTGCGCCAGCAGCTCAAGGCGATCCAGCGCGAGTTGGGGGACACCGACGAGGGCTCGGTGGAGCTGGAGGACCTGCGCGAGCGCATCGACAAGGCGGCGCTGCCGGAGAAGGTGCTGGCCGCAGCGAACCGCGAGTTCGACCGCCTGGCGCGGATGTCGCCCGGGGCCAGCGAGTATACCGTCAGCAAGACCTACGTGGACTGGCTGCTGGACCTGCCGTGGTCGAACAGCTCGCAGGACATCCTGGACCTCAAGCGCGCCGAGGAGATCCTCGAGCGCGACCACTTCGGCCTGGACGACGTCAAGAAGCGCATCATCGAGTACCTGGCCGTGCGCAAGCTGAAGGAGAACCACCGCGGGCCCATCCTCTGCCTGTCCGGGCCCCCGGGCGTGGGCAAGACGTCGCTCGGCCGCAGCATCGCCGAGGCGGTCGGCCGCAAGTTCTTCCGCTTCTCGCTGGGCGGCATGCGGGACGAGGCCGAGATCCGCGGCCACCGGCGCACGTATGTCGGTTCCATGCCGGGGCGGATCATCGCCGGGCTCAAGGAGTGCGGGACGAACAACCCCGTGTTCATGCTCGACGAGATCGACAAGCTCGGGCAGGACTTCCGCGGCGACCCGGCCAGCGCGCTGCTCGAGGTGCTGGACCCGGAGCAGAACAGCGACTTCACGGACCACTACCTGACGCTGCCGTTCGACCTGTCGAAGGTGATGTTCATCACGACGGCCAACATGCTGGACACGATCCCGCGACCGCTGCTCGATCGCATGGAGGTCATCCAGCTGGCCGGGTACACGAACCTGGAGAAGCTGCAGATCGCCAAGCGCTACCTGCTGCCGCGGCAGATCGAGCAGAACGGGCTCAAGCCGGCGCAGATCCGCTTCACCGACGCGGGCCTGATGAAGGTGATCGAGGACCACACGCGCGAAGCCGGCGTGCGCAACCTCGAGCGCGAGATCGGGGCGGTCTGCCGGAAGGTCGCGACCGACGTCGCCAAGGGCAAGAAGAAGGCCCAGTCGATCGGCGCGAAGAACCTGGAGGACTACCTCGGGCCGCCCAGCTACACGGGCGACCGCCTGCGCAGCCACCTCAAGGTGGGCGTCTGCACGGGGCTGGCCTGGACGCAGGTCGGGGGCAAGATCCTGTACATCGAGGGGCTGGCCCTGCCGGGCGGGCACGGCAACCTGAAGCTGACGGGGCAGGTCGGGGCCGTGATGCAGGAATCGGCCGCGGCGGCCTACAGCTACCTGCGCAACCGCTTCGGCGACCGCAAGGAATACCGCGCGTTCTTCAACGAGCGCGATGTGCACATCCACCTGCCGGCCGGCGCCGTGCCGAAGGACGGCCCGAGCGCGGGCATCGCCATGGCCTCGGTGCTGCTGTCGCTGCTCGTGGGGCGCGCCATCGACCGCCGGACCGCGATGACCGGCGAGATCACGCTGACGGGCGCGGTGCTGCCGATCGGGGGCCTGCTCGAGAAGGTCCTGGCGGCGCATCGCGTCGGGATCCGTCGCGTGATCATCCCGGCGGACAACGAGGTGGACCTCGGCGAGATCCCGGACGAGGTGCGCGAGGCCGTGGAATTCGTGCCGGTCAGCCACGTCGACGAGGTCTGGGAGGCCATCTTCCCGGACCTCGGGGCCTGAGGTCGGCGGGAACCGGAAAGGGACGCCGTGTCGGACCAGAAGCTGATCAGCGCCGTGCTGCGGCCGTTCTTCCGCAAGGGGACGGGCGCGCGGTTCAGCCTGCCCGATTGCGTGCGCGACGATTCGCGGATCCTGTGCATCGACGCCGGCTGCCTGAGCGACGTCCTGTTCCACATGCCGCTGCTGACGGCGATCCGGCGTCGGTACCCGGGCGCGGTGATGGACTTCCTGATGCCGGAGAAGCACGCGACGCTGGTGGTGCCGAGCGGCCTGGCCCGCCAGTGCCTGCTGTACAAGCCGACGCAATTGAACCTGTGGCGGCCTGCGTTCGCCTCGCTGCTGCGCCAGGTGCAGGCCGGCGACTACGACCTGGCCTTCCTCATGGCGCACGAGGCGCACCCGGCGCTGGAGATGGCGGCGCTCGCCAGCGGGGCGTCGCTGCGCTTCGGATCCTCGCACCCCCAGGCCTGGCCGGCGATCAACTTCGAGCTGCGCGCCTTGCCCGACAGCTATCTCGGCGACCGGCTGCGGCACGCGGCGCCGCTGTTCGGCTTCGCCGCGGCGGAACTGGCGCCCCGCTGGCCCCTGCCGATGGACAAGATGCGCCAGATGGCCCAGCAGGTGCACTTCCACAAGCCGAATCCGCGGCAGCTTCTGGTCGGCATCGATCCGGGTGCGCCCCTGTCGGGCCCGGGGTGGCCGCTGGAGACCTTCCAGGCCATCGCGCGCACGCTGACGGCGAAGGTCGAATGCCGCGTGCTGCCGCTCGGCCATCCGCAGGAGAAGGAGACGCAGGCGCGGCTGGAGGTCCTGCTCAGCAACGTGCCGACGGGCCTCAATCGCGACACGCTCCTGGAGGTCGTGCTGCTGCTGTCGCAATGCGACCTGTTCGTCGCCGGGAACACGGACTGCCTCCATTTCGCCGTGGCGATGGGCGTGCCGGTCGTGGGGCTGTTCCGCGCCGACGACCCGGCGTGCTGGCGCCCCGCGGCGGGACCTCGGCTGCGACTGCTGGAGCCGGATGTCGACGGGCGCGTGGACGCAGACGTCTTGCTCGCGGCGGTCGACGCGGTGGCGGGCGACCGCCGGCGTTCGGCCGGCGCCACCGTCGGCCCGGCGGGCCCGGCGCCGTCCGCACCGGAGCCCGCCCGTCCGGAACCGGGCACGCCGGAGACCGGCGACGCTCCGTTGTCGACGCCGTCCGCCGCGGGGCGCGATGCCGCGCGGCCGTAGCCGGCGGCGGGCTCGCCGCATCCTGGTGGTCGCGCCGAACTGGCTGGGCGATCTGGTCATGTCCCTGCCGGTGCTCGACTGGCTGGCGGCGGCGCGGCGCGCGCCCGGGGCGCCCGACTTCGCGGTCGCGGTCGCCGTCCGCGCCGCCTGGGCGCCGCTGCTCGCGGGGGACCCGCGCCTGGACGAGCTGCTGGTGACCGAGCGGCCGGGACGTCACGCCGGCTGGGCGGGAGCCGCGCGGCAGGCGGCCCAGTGGCGCGCCGGCCGGTTCGACGCCGTGCTGCTGGGGCCGCCCTCCCTGCGCGCGGCGCTGGCGGCGGCCGCGGCGGGCATCCCGCTGCGCATCGGCCACCGCGGGGACCTGCGGAGCGCCCTGCTTACGCACCCGCTGGCGCGGAGCCCGCGCGGAACGCGGCACTTCAGCCAGGAAATGCTCGATCTGCCGCGCGCGCTGGCGCGGGCCTGCGGCTGGCCCGAGGCGGTGGCAAGCGCGGGAGAGGCCTGCGAACCGCTCCGGCTGGGAGCAGGCGCGGGCGCCGGCGCCGCGGGGCCGCCGCCCGGCGGCCGGCCGCTGTGGGCCCTGGGCGCCGGCGCGACCTTCGGGCCGGCCAAGACCTGGCCCCCCGCAAGAGCGGCCGAATTCGCGCGCGAGGTGGCTGCCGCCGGCGGCCGCGTGCTGGTGCTGGGGGACGCGGGCGCGGCGCCGCTGGTTGCGGCGGTGCGGCGCGCGACCCCGGACCTGGCCTGGGCGCAGGGGGAGGCGGCGGTGGCCGGGAACCCGGACGCCGACGTCGTGGACCTGGCCGGCGCGACCGAACTGGCGGGCGCCGTCCATTGGCTGCGGGCCAGCGTCGCCTTCGTCGGCAACGACAGCGGGCTGATGCACGTGGCGTCGGCGCTGGGCGTGCCGACGGTGGGCCTGTTCGGCTCCTCGAATCCGGACTGGACGCGACCGCTCGGCCCGCGCGCCGTGGCGCTGGCGGCGGACGGCTTTCCCTGCCGTCCGTGCTACCGGCGGACCTGCAACCAGCAGCGCTTCTGTCTCGATGCCCTCGACGGCCGGCGCGTGCACCAGACCGCGCTCGCGCTGCTGTCAGGCGGCTCGGCGTCGGCCGCGGAGGACCGCAAGGAGTCGACCTGATGATCTGGCGCGCGCCGCCCGGGCTGGAGCCTCGCGAGGGAGCGGTCCTGTTCATCGACCGCGACGGGGTGCTCATCGTCGACAAGGACTACCTTGCCGATCCGGCCGGAGTGGAACTGCTCCCGGGCGTGCCCGAGGCCCTGCGCGCAGCCGCGGCCGCGGGCTACGCGCTGGTGGGGATCTCCAACCAGAGCGGCTTGGGGCGGGGCCGCTTCGGGCAGACGGAGCTGGCGGCCGTGATGCGCCGCGTGGACGAGGTGCTGGCCGCGAGCGGGACCGCCCTGGACGCCATGTATTACTGCCCGCACGCGCCCGAGGACGGCTGCCGGTGCCGGAAGCCCGGGCCCGGACTGCTCGAAGAGGCGGCGGCGGCATTCAACTGGGACCGGGAGCGGTCGTGGGTGGTCGGCGACAAGGCCAGCGACGTGGAGTTGGGCCGGCGGCACGGACTCGGCGCGGTGCTGGTCGCGACCGGCTACGGGGCCGGCGAGGCGTCGCGGGTGGCGTCGATGCGGCCCGGCGATCCGCGCGTGCGGTTCGCTCCGGACCTTGCGGCCGCCGTCGCGGAGATCCTTCGCGACGCCCCGCGGCCCGGGAGCGCGCCGCGATGAGCTGGCTGCTGGACGGCAGGCCGGTCGCGCGACTTCTGGTCACGCGCCTGCGCTATCTGGGCGACATCGTGATGGCGACCGCCGTGCTGGAGGCGCTGCGGCGCGGCGACGAGGGCCTGGAGATCGGCTTCCTCTGCGAGGAGGCCTACGCGCCGGTGCTGGCCGGCCACCCGCAGCTGGCCCGCGTGCACGAGCTCGGCGTGCGCCGGCGCGGCGGCGACGCGCGGGCGCGCGGCGGAGCCGGAGCGTCGCGCGGGCGCGGCACCGCGGCGATGGCGGCGGAACTGCGGCGCGCGCGCTACGACGTCGCGGTGGACCTCTTCTTCAA
>CAYNPY010000115.1:0-9408 GCA_964399195.1 uncultured Fibrobacteraceae bacterium | reverse complement strand
CCCGCCAGCGCCAGCGGCACCAGGGCCAGGCCGGTGGTCAGCGCCGTCATCAGGATGGGGCTGAGCCGCTCCAGCGAGCCCTCGATCACCGCCTCGGGCAACGGCCGGCCCTCGACCTCGATCAGGTGGTTGTAGTGGGAGACCATCAGGATCCCGTTGCGCACCGCGATGCCGAACAGCGTGATGAACCCGACCAGCGAGGCGATCGAGATCACGCCGCCCGTCAGCCACACGCCGACGATGCCGCCGATCAGGGCCAGCGGGAGGTTCACCATGATCAGGGTCGCCTGCCGGAAGCTGCGGAACTCCAGGTACAGCGCGATCATGATCGCGATGATGGAGACCACGCTCAGGAGCGAGACCATGCGGGTCGCGCGCTCCTCGCTCTCGAACTGGCCGCCGTACTCGACGAAGTAGCCCGGCGGCAGCGCCACGTTCGCCGCGAGGCGGCCCCGGATCTCCTCGACCGCGCCGCGCAGGTCGCGCCCGGCCACGTTCGCCTGCACGACGATCTTCCGCTGCACGTTCTCGCGGCTGATGTAGTTGGGCCCGTGGTCCAGCCGGATGTCGGCCACCGCCTCCAGCGGCACCGCGCCGCCGCCCGGCACGTCGATCAGGGTGCGCCCCACGGCGTCCAGGTCGTCGCGGAACGCCGGGGCGTAGCGCACCACCAGGTCGTGCCGGTACTCGCCCTCGTACACCTGCGACGCGCGCACGCCCAGGAACGCGACGTCGATCAGCCCGTCCAGGTCGGCGGGGGTCAGCCCGTACATCGCCATCCGCGTCCGGTCGGCCTCGATGCGCAGCTGGGGGACGTCCGTCTGCTGGTCGGTGAACAGGTCGACCAGGCCGTCGACCTCCGCCATCTCGGCGCGCATCGCTTCGGCCAGCCGCCGCAGCTCCTGCAGGTCGGGGCCGTACAGCTTCACGGCGATGGCCGCCCGCGTGCCCGACAGCATGTGGTCGATGCGGTGCGAGATCGGCTGCCCGATCGTCACGTTCGTGCCCGGCAGCAGCGCCAGGGCCGACCGCAGCTCCTCGAGGACCTGCTCCTTGGGCGCCTGGTCGAGGTCCAGCCGGACCTCCAGCTCGTGGGCGTGGGAGCCCAGCGAGTGCTCGTCCAGCTCGGTGCGCCCGGTGCGCCGCGCCGTCGAGACCACGGCCGGGTTGGCCAGCAGGATCGACTCGGCCATGGCGCCCAGTTCGTCCGACTCGCGCAGCGAGGTGCCCGGGAGCGTCGCCAGCGAGATGTTGAACGTCCCCTCGTTGAACTCCGGCAGGAAGGAGCGTCCGAACAGGGGAAGGACGGCCAGCGCCGCCGCCACGGCCGCGCCCGACAGCGCCAGCACCAGTCCGCGCCGGCGCGCGACCAGGCGCAGGGTGGGCTCGTAGAGCGCCTTCAGCCGCCGGACGAGAGCCGGCTCGCGCGACTCGCGGTCGTGCAGGCCGCGCCGCAACAGCACCGAACTGAGCGCCGGCGTGACCGTGATCGCCACCAGCAGCGACGCCAGGATCGACACCACGTAGGCGAAGCCGAGCGGCTTGAGCATGCGACCCTCGATCCCGCCCAGGAAGAACAGCGGCACGAACACGACGACGACGATGAACGTCGCCATCGCGATCGGCTGGCTGATCTCCCGCGAGGCGTCCGCCATCACGGCCTCGAACGGCCGCCGCTCACCCTCCGGCCGGCTGGCATTCTGGCGAATGCGCCGGAAGACGTTCTCGACGTAGATGATCGCGTCGTCCACCAGCACGCCGATCGCGATGGCCATGCCGCCGAGGGTCATCGTGTTGACGGTCTGCCCGAAGGCGCGCAGCGCCAGGAAGGCGGCCACCAGCGACAGGGGGATCGCCAGCACCGAGATCAGGGTGGTGCGCGCGTTGAGCAGGAACAGGAACAGGATCGCGATCACCAGGACGGCCCCGTCGCGCAGGGCGCCGACCACGTTGTCCACCGCCACCTCGATGAAGTCCGCCTGGCGGAAGATCTCCGTGTGCAGCGTCACGTCGGCCGGGAGGGAGGCGCGCATCGCCGCCAGGGTGTCCTCGATCCGCCTGGTCAGCTCCAGCGTGTTGGCCTCCGGCTGCTTCGCCACCACCAGCAGGACGCCGTCCCGGTTGTTGATCGAGGCGGTGCCCAGCCGGAACGCCGGTTCGATCCGCACCGACGCCACGTCCTTCAGCAGCACCGGCACGCCGCCGCTGGCGCTGACGACGGTCTGCTCGAGATCGCCCAGATCGTGCACGCGCCCCAGCCCGCGCACCAGGTACTCCTGCCCCGAGTCGACGATGACCCCGCCGGTGGCGTTGACATTCGCCCCGGCGACGGCCTTCAGGACGTGCGCCAGCGTCAGCCCGCGCGCGGCCACCCGGTACGGATCGACCTGCACCTGGTACTGGCGCGTCTCGCCGCCGTAGACCAGGACCTGCGAGACGCCCGGCACCGACTGGATCCGCCGGGCGATCTGGAAGTCGGCCACGGTCCGCAGGTCCATCGGCGTGGTGCTGGTCGCGGTGAGCCCGACCAGCATGATCTCGCCCATGATGGACGTGATCGGCGCCAGCACCGGCGCGTCGACACCGTCGGGCAGTGCGCCGCGGACCGCTTGCAGCTTCTCGTTCACGATCTGTCGGGCGACGTAGATGTCCGTGCCCCAATCGAACTCCGCCCAAACGGTGGACAGGCCCTGGATCGAGTTGGAGCGGACGCGCCGCACGCCGGAAGCGCCGTTGACCGAGGTCTCGATCGGGAACGTCACCAGCTTCTCCACCTCTTCCGGCGCCATGCCGTGCGCCTCGGTCATGATCGAGACGGTGGGCGCGGTCAGGTCCGGGAAGACGTCGATCGGCATGCGCAGCGTCTGCCAGGTGCCGAGCCCCAGCGTCAACGCCGCCACCAGCAGCACGAGCAGCCGGTTGCGCAGGCTGGCCTGCATCAGCTTGTCGATCATCGCCGCACCTCCCCGCAGCGGACCGCGAGCCTAGTGCGCATGGCCATGGCCGATCTCCCTCGTGGTGGAAGCGAGCTTCACGTGGTAGCCGCCCCGGGTGACGACGCGTTCTCCGGGCCGCAACCCGTCCAGAATGGTGACCAGGCCGGCGTGCCGGGCGCCGACGCGGACCACGCGCCGCTCGAACGACTCGCCGCCCGCCTGCACGTAGACCACTTCGACGCCCTCGTCGCGGTAGACCGCCTCGCGCGGGACCACGAGCCCCGTCGCGCCGCCCGCGGCCACCAGTTCGACCGGCACGGTCTCGTCGATGCTCAGCCGCCCCTCGGCGTTGGCCACTTCCAGCAGCACCGGAATGGTCCGCGTGGCGGGATCCAGGGCGCCGCCGCTGGAGAGCACCTTCAGGCCCTGTTCGTCCACGGACCACCCGCCGTCGGCGCCGCCGCCGTTCACGTACAGGCCGACCGGCGTGCCCAGGCCGCGGAAGTCGCTCTCGTAGACGCGGGCCTCCAGCCAGACCGTGCCCGCATCGACGATCGTCATGAGGTGGTCTCCGGCGCGCACGAGTTGACCGGGTCGCACCTGCCAGTCGATGACGCGGCCGGAGATGGCGGCCGTGAGGCTGAGCACGCCGTCGGCGCCGCTGCCGGCCAACCGCCGGCGCCCCGCATGCCGCGCGCGAAACTCGTTCTCGGCCAGCTCGAAGTCGCGCGCGGAGATCGCGTCGACTTCGCGCAGCCGGCGCGCCCGCTCCAGATCCCGTTCGGCCTGCGCATAGGCGATCTCGGCGTCGGTCCAGCCGCCGCCCTGCAGCGTGGGGGCCAGGCGCGCCACGACGCCGCCGCGCCTGACCTCCGCGCCCGGCAGCGCCAGGTCGCCGGCGACGCGGGCCAGGACGACGCCGTCAACGGGCGCCACCACCTGCACGTGCGCGGCCGGCGCCGGCAGCACGCGAGCGATGGCCCGGACGGACTTTCGCATCGGCTGCTCCACGGCCGCCGCCGTGGCGAACGGCACCTTCCACTGCTGCTCCTTGAGGAAGGAGATCCCGCCGTCGTCCGCCTCTTCCGGCGGCAGGGCCTCGCCGTGGCCGAGCACCGCGAACCCGTCGATCGCGAACGTGCCGCTCGCGGCCGGGCCCGAGTATTCCAGCGTGAATCCGTGCGCGCCGGCTGCCGGCAGCGTCACCTCGGGGGCGAAGATGCCCTCGCGCAGCAGGCTGTCGGCGACGAACTCGCGGCGCTGCCCGTCCGGCCCGCGGAAGGCGAGCGTGACGCGGCCGTCGCGCACGGGCTGGAAGCCGTCGAGGATCGTCAGGTGGATGATGAAGCGGCCGCCGCGGCCCGCGGTCAGCACGGGGTACTCCATGAACAGCTCGAGCGTGTCGTTCCACATGGTCACCGCGACGCTGCGCCCTTCGGCGGCGTGCGCGTGCCCGTGGTCGTCCGCGGCGGCGGCCGGTCCGTGACCGTGGTCGCCCTCGCCGCCGGCCAGCGCCGGCGACGCGCCCGCCAGGAGCAGCGCCAGCACGAGGTAGGTCTTGAGGCACATGGTTCTACTCCTGCGCGGCGAAGCGGACGATCGCCTCGCCGGTCACGGCTTCGAGCCGGAAGAGGTGGTCGTAGTAGGAGCCCAGCTCCGCGTAGTAGCTGTCCAGCGCCGCGGCCTGGACCTGCACCGCGTCCAGGAGCGCGCCGAGCGGCAGCGCGCCCTCGCGGAACGACACCAGCAGCGCGCGCGGCAGGTCCCGCGCCGCCTCGAGTTCCGCCGCGTACCCGGCCAGGGCCGCGGCGGCGGCCGCGATGCCCGCCCCGAGCGCCGCCGCCTCGCCTGCGGCCCGCGACACCGCCAGCGCGTGTTCGTGCTCGAGGACGGCCTGCTCGGCCGCGTACTGGCGCGCCAGTCCGGCATCGCGTCCGGCCCACGGCAGGTCCACGGCCAGCCCCGCGACCAGCCCGTCGGCGTCGCCGCCGAACCGCCGGAAGCCGCCGTACGCCTCGAACGCCGGCACGGCCCCGGGCCGGTGCGCGCGCGTGTGGTCGCCCGCGGCCGCAGCCCGCGCGGCCAGGGCGCGCACCCCGGGCGCCTCGGCGGCCAGCCGCGACAGGCGCGCCGGCTCCGGCGGCGTGAAAGCGGCGAACCCCACGTCCGACGCCAGGCGCAGGTTGCCTTCCGCCGGCAGCCCGAGTTCGGTCCGCCAGGCCGCTTCGGCGGTGAGCCGCTCGGCTTCCAGCCGCCGCCCCAGCGCGTCCACGGCCTGGGCCGACAGCGCCAGCAGGCGCGCCTCGGTCCCGGCCAGGACGCCCTCGGCATGCCGCTCGCGCGCCACGTCGGTGGCCGTCCGGACCAGCGCGGACAATCCGTCCAGGTCGCGCCGGTGCCGTTCCAGCAGCGCCAGGCGCACGTAGCCGGACCGCGCCACCGCCAGCAGGTCGCGCTGCTGCTGTTCGCGCGCCAGGCCGGCGGCGCTCTGTTCGAGATCCCAGGCTGACCGCAGGGCGCCCTGGGCGAACGGCCGCTCGAACCGCTTGCCCAGCGTCACCTGCCATTCGCGGCCGCCGGGGGCGTCCTCCAGGTCCCAGCCCAAGGTGGGCGCCGACGGTCGCAGCGCGGCGTCGCGTCCGGCGGCCACGACCGCTTCCCCGCGATCGATGATGCGCGCCAGCGGGCTGTCGGCGCGCAGGCGCTCGGCCAGGTCCTCGAGCCGCAGGGTGATGTCCGGCGCGCCGGCTGCCGGCGCGGCCGCGGGCAGGGTCGCCAGCGCGGTGACCGCGGCCAGGACGGCCCGCGCGAGGTTAATGGGTATGACGGCGCGATCTCGCATGCGCGCACTCCTCCCGGTTGGATTGGCTCGACAGGAAGACGAACGGGACTCAGGCGGTCGCCGGCGGACCGCGAACGGCGGCAGCGGGCAGCGGGAACGCCGACGGCGGCGGCTCGCGGCCGGGCGCCGCGACGCGGGTCTCGGTCGGCGGGGCAGGCAGGAGCACCGCGGGCGCGAGGGCAAGGACCGGGGGCGGCGCCACACCATCGTCGCGATCCTGGCGGCCCGTGTGGTGCGTGTCCGAGTGCGCGCTCAGTTCGTGGTGGTGCTGGTCGGAGCCGGCATCCTCGCCGTGGGAATGCTCCTGCGGCCCGTGCCCATGGTGGGCATGGTGCCCGATCGGCTCGGCAGCCGGCAACGGGGCCGCCACATCATGGCCGTGCGGCAGCATCGCGTGCAGGTAGAGGACCCCCAGCAGGAGGGCCGGGCTCCAGTCGCGGACAAAGCCGATGATGCCGGCGCGGCGATTCATGCGCGGCAGCATAGTGCCGCCCCCGGGGACTGTCAAACGACCCGCCGGGCAGCGCTCCGCGCATCCTTGCCACGCGCCCCGCGGCAGGCTAATCTCTGCCTTCGCCGACCGCAGAGACCCGCGACCGCCCGCCCGTACCGGGCGCGGCCGAGGCACCCGACCCGTGACCAAGCCGACGCCCGCCACCGGCGCCATCCTGCCCGCCCTGAACGCCGCGCGCTTCCTGCCGCAGGTGATCGCCGACATCCGCGCCGCGCAGCCCGGCTGCCGCGTGCTGGTGGTCGACGACGGCAGCGCCGACGGCACCGCCGACACGGCCATCAAGGCCGGCGCGGAGGTCCGCCGCCACCCCCGGAACCTGGGCAAGGGGATGGCGTTGAGGACCGGATACGCCTGGGCGCTGGAGCAGGGGCTCGAATGGGTCTTCACCCTGGACAGCGACGGCCAGCACCTGCCGGGCGAGATGCAGGGCTTCCTCGACGCGGCGGCCACCGGGAAGTGGGACGCGCTGGTCGGCACGCGCATGGCGAACAACGCGAACATGCCCTGGCTGCGCAAGTGGACGAACATCACGACCAGCCGCGTCATCAGCGCGCTGGCCGGCTGCGCGATCCCCGACTCGCAGAGCGGCTACCGGCTGTACCGCGTGGAGAAGCTGCGCGGGCTGCGCCTGCGCACCACGCGCTACGACGCCGAGAGCGAGATCCTGGTCCGGCTCGCGCGCGGCGGCGCGCGCATCGGCGCGGTGCCCATCAGCACCGTCTACGGCGACCAGGTCAGCTCGATCCGGCCGCTGGTCGACACCGGCCGCTTCCTGCGCCTGGTGGCGCTGCTGGCCTTCACGCGCGACCGCGCGGGCGGCCGCGCCACCGACACGCCAACCCGGGCGGGCGACCATGGCTGAGCCGAAGCACATCCTGATCTCGAACGACGACGGCATCAACGCCCACGGCATCGGCGTGCTGGAAGACGCGGTGCGCTCGCTCGGCCGCTTCCGCATCACGGTGGTGGCGCCGCACGACCAGCAGAGCGCCAGCAGCCACAGCCTGACGCTGACCTCGCCGCTGCGCATCATCGAGCACGGGCCCGGCCGCTTCGCCGTCACCGGCACGCCCACCGACACGGTGCTGGTGGCCATGGAGAAGATCCTGCGCTCGGACCCGCCCGACTACGTCATGAGCGGCATCAACCACGGCCCGAACATGGGCGAGGACGTGATCTACTCGGGCACCGTCGCCGCGGCGATGGAGGGCACGATGTTCGGCGTGCCCAGCTACGCCATCTCGCTGGCGGCCTGGCACCCGACCGACTTCAGCGGCGCGCGCGAGTTCCTGCGCCGCTGCCTGCCCGAGATCCTGGCCTACCCGCTGCGGCGCGGCACGCTGCTGAACGTGAACATCCCCGACGGGCCCATCGAGGGCATCCGCGGCATCAGGGTGACGAGGCTCGGCAGCCGCGTGTACCAGAACGTGATCACCGACCAGGTGGACCCGCACGGCAAGCCGTACTTCTGGATCGGGGGCCAGGGGCCCACCTGGAGCCGCGACCAGGGCACCGACTACGCCGCCGTGGAGGAGGGGTACGTCTCGCTGACGCCGCTGCTGGTGGACCTGACGCACTACGGGCTGCAGCAGGAGATGAAGTCGCTCGAGCGCGACGGCCTGCCGGCCGCGCCGCCCGGGGGCCACGAACGATGAACGACTACGCCGTCGCCCGCCGCCGCATGGTGCGCGAGCAGCTGGCCGCCGCCGGGCTGGATGACCGCCGCGTGCTGAAGGCCATGGAGTCGGTGCCGCGGCACCGCTTCGTGCCGCGCCTGCTGCACCACCGCGCGCACCAGGACTGCGCGCTGCCCATCGGCTACGGGCAGACCATCAGCCGGCCGTTCACCGTCGGCCTCATGAGCTGCCTGCTCGGGCTGCAGGGCCACGAGCGGGTGCTGGAGATCGGCACCGGTTCGGGCTACCAGGCCGCCGTGCTGGCGGCGCTCTGCCGCGAGGTGGTGACCGTCGAGCGCGTGGCGCCCCTGGCGCGCCGCGCCGGGCGGCTGCTGGGCGAGCTCGGCTTCGCGAACGTGGAGGTCCGCGCCGCCGACGGCATCCAGGGCGCGCCGGACCGCGCGCCGTTCGACGCCATCGTCGTGACCGCCTGCGCGCCGCGCCTGCCCTCGGTGCTGGTGGCGCAGCTCGTCGAAGGCGGCTATCTCCTGCTCCCGGTGGACAAGGGCCGCGAGCAGATCCTGTTCCGCTACCAGCGCCGCGGGCAGGAAGTCATGATCGAGCGCTCGGTGTCCTGCCGCTTCGTGCCGCTGCTGCCCGGCGTCCAGGACCTGCCGACGGGGGCGCCGGAATCCGCGCTCGACGACCTGACGTCCGACGAGTTGACGTCCGACGATCTGACGGCCAATGACCTGGCGACCGGAGACCCGGCGCCCGGCGAACGGGAGCGCCCCTATGCGTGAGCGCCGGCCCGCGGGGTCCTCCGCCATCACCCGCCGGCGCAAACTCCCCTTGCGGTTCGGGTTGTCGTGTATCATTTTGGGCGTCCTGATCGCCGGCGACGTGGTCAGCCTCGAGTCCGCAGGGGTCATCTCGTTATGGCGCTAGGACTTGCGAGGACGGAGCCTTCAGCGCTCCGCGCCCAGTCGCGCCGGCCCGTCCCGGGACACCGCGCTGCGGCGTCGCCCGCGACACCCTGGACGCCGAGATCAAGAAGCGCCTGCTGGGCCGCACCAGGGTGCTGCTGACGCTGGAGGTGCTCGACGAGGGCGACCTCAAGCGCTTCCACGAGGACGACCAGATCCGCATCAACGCCACGATCATGGGCGAGGCCTCCGTCGAGATCCTCTCCGGCGGCAACCGCCTGCTCGCGCGCGACAGCGACCACATCCTGCTGGGCGTCAGCGGCGACATCTACAACGACCTGGCCAAGAGCCTCAACCGCATGTCGGACGGCTTCCGCGAGAAGATCGGCGAGCTGCAGCGCCTGGCCCAGCTCCAGAACGAGTTCATCGGCAACGTCTCGCACGAGGTGCGCAACCCCATCTTCGCCGTCGGCGGCTACCTCGAGGCCCTGGGCTCACCTACCCTCTCCGAGCAGCAGCGCAAGCTCTACGCCGAGAAGGGGCTCGTCAACCTGCAGCGGCTCAACAACCTCTT
>CAYNPY010000114.1:0-9542 GCA_964399195.1 uncultured Fibrobacteraceae bacterium | reverse complement strand
GCCGCTCGGCCACCGCCTCCAGGTCGACGGCGCCCGGCGGCAGGAAGCCCTGGGGACTGAGGCCGGGGAACAGGTGGCGGCGTTCGACGACGAGGATGACGCGCATGGCAGAGGATTCCTTCGGCTGGTTGATCACCGGCGAGCGCAGAGCACTTTGTGAAATGTGGGTCCAAGGTACATGGTGTCTTCAGTTTGTGCACGTCCAAATCATAGCTTGCGAGTCGGCGCGAATCGCATTGACAGGCCACGGCGAGCGATCTAGGTTGCGACGCAACTGAACTGGCTATGATTATGAACTCGCCGAGAAAGGGTCCTGTTATGGCGGCGAAACGAACTTACAACGAGCCAATATTCGTGCCGAACTGGAAAGAAGAGCGCCAGATTTTGGTCAATACAATTCGAGGTCAGGGCGCGGCTGGGCATCAATTGCAAATTCTCGAAGCCGGCTGTGGCCTAAGTTGGGGACTTGATCTCGGTGATCTCCAGTACTCGATCACAGGCGTTGATGTCGACGCGCCCGCGCTTGAACAGCGGCTGCAGGTGAAGAGAGATCTGGATCGAGCCATTTGCGGTGATTTGCGCACTGTGGAACTCGAAGGCGGCACCTTTGACGTCATCTTCAATTCCTATGTGCTGGAGCATGTTCAGGGCGCGCGCGAGGTGCTACTTCGCTTCGAGAGTTGGCTGAAACCTGGCGGCATTATGATCCTCATCATACCGAATCGCGATTCCGGGTGGGGATTTCTCATTCGATTGACGCCATTCTGGTTTCATGTTCTGTTCAAAAAGGTAGTGCTGCGCGACGGCAAGGCCGGGACCCCGGGTTACGGCCCATTCCGGACGTATTACGACAAAGTTGTATCCCGGCGAGGCATTCACGCGTTTTGCGACGAACGCGGACTGCGTCTGAAGAATGAATATTCGGTTGGGAACGGCCGAAGGATCTGGAATCCCGCAGTACGAGCGGCGCTTTCGGCCGTCTTGGCCGTCATCAGTGTGGTCTCGCTGGGCAGGCTCTCGCGCCGCCACGCAAATCTCATGTACGTCATTGAGAAGCCGGAGCGGTAAACGGCGCGCAAAACCAGCTGGCGTGGGCGCGGTGAGCGGCCGCTGCGGCTACGGCAGGAACCGCTCCACGTGCGCCAGCTTGCGCGGCAGGTACTCGTCGATGACGTAGTTCAGGCCGTGCTTGGCCAGGGCCTGCTGTTCGGCGCGGACCCCCATGCGGATGATCTGCTCGAAGGCCTGCTGCCACGGCTTGTAGTGCAGGATGAAGGGGTCGTTCTTGAGGGCGTCCTTCGCGCGCTTGATGTCCACGTCCTTCAGCGGGTGGGTGGGCAGCTGGTAGTCGATGATGTCCTGCGGGGTGATCCCCAGCAGGTGCGCCTGGGGCACGCAGAAGTACTCGTTCAGGTGGGCGGCGTTGCCCGAGCCCACCTTCAGCGTGCGGTAGATGTTCGAGAACCCGTAGGGGTCGCCGTCGACGAAGACGTAGACCGGCAGGCCGTGGCTGTCGGCCAGGCGGCGGACGAAGCGGCGGCAGGCGCGGGTGGGCACGCCGCCCAGCGAGACGAGGATGCAGCGCGCCGTCTTCCAGTAGTTGTGCTTGACCAGGCGCTGGAACATGCCCGCGGTCTCGATGCAGAGGATGAAGGTGGCGTCGGTCTCGAACTTCAGGTGCTCGACCGAGATGGGGATGGAGTAGGCGCCGCTGCCGAAGCGGGTGCAGTCGATGCGCAGCTCCTCGCCGGTGTCGCGGTCGTGGTCGATGACCACCAGCTGGCCGGCCACGTCCCCGCCCTTCTCCTCGGGCACGAAGCCCAGCTGCTCGCGGTTGACCGCGAAGAAGGCCTCGACGTCCTCCATCACCGTGTCGGACTCGGGCTGTTCCTTGAAGCGCGCCTCCGCCCAGTTCTTGCTGACGTAGTACGCCTCTCGCTTGGTGGCGATGTCGTCGGTCTCGATGAGCTCCTTCGACAGGGCCATCATCTTGAGCGTCTGGGCGAAGGTCTTGACCGTGTTGACGGTCAGGGTGCGCTCCTTCTGCTTGCCCTTCAGCTTGAAGTAGCCGGTCTTGGCGTTGTAGTCGACGTTGGCCAGTGAGCGCAACGGAAACTTCATCATCGGCTTCTGGCCGAGCAGGATCTTGTCCTTGATGACGGCAGACTCGCTGCGGATGCGGCGCGAGACGGGGCTGAACGACGGCTTGCGCTCGCTGCCGGTCGTCGGCTTGCCGGCGCGGCGCGGCGGGCCGCCCGCGGCGCCCGCAGCGCCCTGGGCGCCGGGCAGGGAGCCGCCGTCCTCGTCGGGGACGCCGGCGCCGCGGGGGGCCAGCGACTCGCCGCCCTCGTCGCCCTCGTCGCCATCGGTGCCGCGGGCGGGCCGCGCCGCGCGCGGCGGCTGCGGCCGGTCGAAGCCCAGCTCGCCCTGGCCGGCGCCGGCAACGGCATCGCGCCCCGGGGCGGCCTTCTTCTTTGCGCTCTTCTTCTTCTTCCCGTCGGCCATGGCGGCGCTCCTGCCTGGTGGGGCGGCTACAGCTTGCGGCTGCGCTCGAGGGTGTCGGTCAGGGTGGTGATCACCTCGGCGCGCTCGGCGTCCGAGATGGCCAGGATCTGCTGCAACGCGTCGCCGATGTGCGGGATGTACTTCTGGATGTAGCTCTGCTTCTTGAGCGCGTCCTTCTCGCGGGCGCGGCGGCGGATGTGCGAGCCCAGTCGGCGCCCGGCTTCCTGCAGCGCCAGGCGGATCTCCTTGACGATCTCCGGGTAGTGCGCCACCGCTTCCTTGGACTCGCTGGTGAACGGCACCCAGACCGAGGCCATGTGCACCAGGATCACCAGCGGGCCGGTGGGCAGCGCGCCCTTGCTCTGCTGCAGCCCGTAGCTGCGCCAGTTGCTGGTCAGCACGGCCTTGTGCACGGCGCAGGCGGAAGCCTGGTAGAGCAGCGGCACGCGGTTGGCGAAACGCAGCACCTTGGCCAGGTCGTCGGCCGGCAGCTGGCCGCCGTAGGCCAGGCCCACCTCGATCTGGAACGGGTTGCCGCGGTAGACCGCCGCCGGGCGCGTCACCGAGGTGTAGAAGTCGGCCGCGACGCCGCTCTTGAGGCCGGCCATCACCAGCTCCTCGCCGATGGGCGAGAGGCAGTCGGTGGGCGGGGCGGGGATCTTGGTGACCGCGATGGCGTCGATCAGCTTCTGGATGTCCTCCTGCTGCAGCTTCGTCGGGTTCTTGCGGTCGGGCACGCCGGCCGCCTCGAGGATCTGCTCGGCGGTCTTGGGCCCGACGCGGCAGAATTCGTCGCGCAGGAAGGCGTCCATCGACTTGCTGCGGGAGTCCTGCAGCATGCGCCCGAGGATGCCCAGCTCCACGCCGTAGGGGTGGGGCTTGATCTCGACCGCCGCGGGCGGCAGGTCCTTCGTGGCGTTGGGGTAGACCAGCACTTCGCCGCGCGGGTCCTTGTAGGTCAGGTGCAGGTGCGGGTTGGCGATGGCCGTCTGCTCGAGGTAGTTGTCCACCGAGTGCTGGCCGCGCTTGTAGCTGCCCGTCAGCATGATCTCGATGCGCGTGCCGTGGTCCTTCTCCCAGATCGTTTCCTCGTCCGAGATGATCCGCGGCTCGTTCTTCTTCATGTCGAGCACCAGCTTGATGCGGTGCGCCGGCGCGTTCTTCCCGGTGCGGCTGTAGATGGTCACCGGCTCGCCGGTGGTCAGCTGCCCGTACATGCCGGCGGCCGAGATGCCGATGCCCTGCTGCCCGCGGCTCTGCTTGAGGCTGTGGAATTTCGAGCCGTAGAGCAGCTTGCCGAAGATGCGCGGGATCTGCGCGCGCACGATGCCCGGCCCGTTGTCCTCGACGATGATGCGGTAGCGCTCGTCGCGGCTGGTGCCGTTGCCGGCGGCGGCGTCGCCCTTCCCGTTCTTGACCGACTCGTCCAGGCTGGCCAGCTCCAGGCCCAGGTTCACCGGGCGGTCGGGCCGGATCTCCACGAACAGCACCGGGGCGATGCCGGCCTCCTCGCAGGCGTCCAGCGAGTTGTCGACCGCCTCCTTGATGGCGGTCAGCAGCGCGCGCGCCGGCGAATCGAATCCCAGCAGGTGCCGGTTCTTGGTGAAGAACTCGCTGATGGAGATCTCGCGCTGGCGGCCGGCCATCTCATGGGCGTCGGCCGTGGCGGCGGCTTTGCGGCGGGGCGGGGCCATGCCGGGTCCTTCCGGGGCGTGCGGTCCTTCCGGGGGCCGGGGCGGGCACGCGCCCGTCCGGCCGCGGTGGCGGTGGCGCAAGGGTAGGGGCGCGCCGTCGCGCGGTCAACCGGCGAAAAGAGCGCGAAGATAACACCGTGCGCTGGTCAAGGTCGCCGGCGATTATCCCGATCGGGATCATCGCCCGGGTCTGGGGCTGGTGATCGTCGATAATTGCCCTATCGGGAAAATTGCTTGCCGCTCTTCCACTGATGGCCTAATATTTGCCCGTTCGGGAATGCACATGTCGAGCGGATGACGGCGTCAACGAACACGCTGCCGGAGGACCTCATGACCCAGCCCGCGCCCGCCCTGAGCATCGTCGACGCCGGCACCCTCGGCCGGGCACTGCGCGAACGGCGTCGACGCGATGGCCTGACCCTTGCCGAAGCAGCAGGCCTGACCAATGTCGGGATCCGGTTCCTGTCGGAACTCGAGAACGGCAAGCCGACCGTGCGCCTGGACAAGGTCCTGCGCGTGGTGGCGGCGCTGGGCCTGCAGCTGCAACTGGCACCCGCGACCGGCGGGGAGTCGACGTGGACAAGCTGACCGACACCCTCAGCGTCCTGTGGGGCGACGACCTGGTGGGGCACCTCGAGCGCGCCGGGCGCCGAGATCTGGTGTTCCGCTACGCGCCCGAGTGGCTGATGTCGCCGCGGGCACGGCCCATCTCGCTTTCGCTGCCCCTGCGGGAGGCGCCGTTCGCGGACGAGGCGGCCGGCGCCTGGTTCGCCAACCTGTTGCCCGAGGGTGAGGTGCGCGCCCACGTGGCGCAGAAGCTGGGCGTTTCGGAGCGGAACGATTTCGCACTTCTCGGCGGTCTGGGGGGCGATTGCGCCGGCGCAATTCGGCTGGTGCCGGAACCCGTGGCTGAAGCCGGTCCGGCCGAGCTGGCGTCCCTGCCGTGGCCGGAGCTGGAAGCCCGGATCAAGGCGGCGCCGCGGCCATCGCTGCTGGCTCTGGTCATGCAGGACCGGGAACTGCGGCTGTCGCTGGCCGGCGCGCAGGACAAGCTGCCGGTGCACCTGGAAGGGGACGTCCTCTCGCTGCCGCGCGGGGCGGCCGCGAGCACGCACCTGCTGAAGGTCGGCAGCGACGATTTCCCCGACCTGGTCCAGAACGAACTCTTCTGCCTGACCCTGGCCCGGGACGTCGGGCTGCCGGTGACGACGGCCCGTTTGGCGTCCACGAAGACCCCGATCCTGGTCGTCGAGCGGTACGACCGCCGACGGGATCCGGGCGGTATGGTGACACGCCTGCACCAGGAGGACTTCTGCCAGGCGCTGGGCCTGCCGCCGCACCTCAAGTACGAGAACGAGGGCGGACCTCCTCTGGCGCGGCTCTTCGCGGTCGTCGCCGCGGGCAGCCGAGCGCCGCTGCCGGACAAGCGCAGCCTGCTGCGGTGGGTCCTGTTCAACGTGCTGATCGGCAATGCCGACGCGCACGCGAAAAACCTGTCGCTGGTCCACGACGACCCGGATGCGGCGCGTCCCCGACTGGCCCCGTTCTACGACCTGGTCTGCACCGCGGCTTACGATCAACTCTCCGACCGGCACGCCCAGAAGATCGGTGGCGAGTATCGATGGCGTCACCTGCGCCGGCGCCACTGGGAACGCCTGGCGCTCGACATCGGCGTCAAGCCGGGATACCTGCGAGCGGTCGCGCTCGAACTCTGCGACCTGGTCGCGGCCCGCGCCGCCGACCTGGCGGGGCCGCTCGGCAGCGAGTGCGGCGGCGGCGCGACGCTGGAGCGCATCACCCGGGTCATCGACCGTCGGGCCGAGCGTCTGCACAGCGATCTCGGCGGCTGATCCGGCCCCCGGCGCGACTGCAGATGTTGACGATCCGCTCCCCCAATGGTATGATTTCTTGACCTTGGGATTCGTCGCCCGCACCTGTCGCCCCGCCCGCCGGCGGCGGCGATTGAAGTCTTGGGAGTGGTCTTGCGTCCGTTGAATCGCCCCGGACGGACAAGCCTGGCGCCCGCCCTGGCCCTGGCACTGGCGGCTCTGCTGCTGGCGCCGGCCGCCCGCGCCCTGGTCCGCTTCGACTTCGAGCAGAAGTACTTCGTGCATCCGGGCCGGCAGGTGTGGGACTTCAGCCTGGTCCGCGCCGATTCGCTTTACCACATCTTCTACCACACCATCCTGCCGTCGACGCCGTCGGCCGCCAACGGCGACACCATCTGGCACGCCGCCTCGCCCGACCTGCGCCACTGGGAGGTGCGAGGCCCGGTCCTGACCGTGACGCCCGGCGCCTGGGACCAGGGCGCGCTGTGGGCGCCGTGCGTGGCGCGCGACGACGACAACGACCGCTGGGTGATGCTCTACACCGGCAGCGACCCGGGCATGAACCAGCGCATCGGGCTGGCCACGTCCCCCGACCTGGACCAGTGGACGCGCGTGCCCGGGCCGGTGATCACGCCGGACACCACGCAGTACACCTGGAGCAGCGCCGGCGAGTGGAGCAACTTCCGCGACCCGTTCCTCTACCGCGAGGGCGGCCTGTGGCACGTGCTGATCACGGCGCTCGCGGAGAAGGACGGGACGCCGATCGGCGTCCTCTACCACGCCACCTCGCCCGACCTGCTGGCCTGGACCGACGTGGGGCCGATCTTCGCGAACGACGGCACCGCGCCGGCGCGGGTGCTCGAGAGTCCGCAGTACCACGTCATCGGCGGCTGGCACCATCTCTTCTTCGGCGAGTTCTACCAGCCGGGCATCACGCTGGTCTCCGCCGCCGATCCGGCCGGCTGGACCATGAACAACCGCGTGCTGCTGGACTCGGGCAACGCGCCGGAGATCAACGAATTCGACCCCGGCATCCGCATCTTCTCGCGCATCGCGGCGCACCAGCTGCCGCAGACGACGAACATCGGCTACGCGGTCAGGCTGGACACGCTGCGCACGCAACCGGACGGTTCGGCCCCCACGGTGTGGCGGCCCCATCCGCTGGACCAGGACTGGGCGGTGCGCACCGGTTCGTCGACGCTGGGCAACCCGATCTTCGGCGACAACCCGCGCTACCGCGGCGAGCCCACGGTGGGGCTGGTCGGCCACGGGTTCTTCGGCAGCCGCGAATACTATCCCGGCCCGCTGTCGGGGCGCGGCGCGCCCGGCGCCATGCTGGGTGACGCGGCGACCGGCCGCCTGGAGAGCCGGCCGTTCACCGTCACCGGCAATTCCATGCGCCTGTTGGTGGGCGGCGGCGACTTCCCGGCCACCTGCTACGTGGCGCTGGTGGACGACGTCGACGGCGCGATTCTGCTGAGCGAATCCGGCGGCGGTCACGCGACGATGACGCTGCGCCAGTGGGACCTGTCACCGTACCGCGGGCAGCTGTGCCGGATCGTGATCGTGGACCAGGAGACGGCCACGGGCGGGCACATCACCGTGGACGAGATCGTCGAGGAGCTCTTCTACACCGCCGCTGCGCCGCTGCCGGCAGCGTCCGGCCCGCTGGGCGAACTGCGCCTGCAGCCGAATCCGGCGAACCCCGCCGTGGAGATCCGCTTCGAACTGGCGCGGCCGGCGCGCGTCACCGTGACCGTGCACGACCTGGCGGGGCGCCTGGTGTGGTCGGCCGGCGAGCGGGCCTATGAGGCCGGCCCGCAGGCGCTGCGCTGGCGCGGGGAGGCGCTTGGCGGCCGGCCGGCGGCCTCGGGCACCTACCTGGTGCGCGCGCGCGCGGATGACGGCACGGCCGTGGCCGCGCGCCTGACCCTCCTCAAATAACTACCTGAACAGGGCCCGCACCGAGCCGAGAGGGCGCTTCTCCTCGGCCACGTTGCTCTGGCAGTCGACGGTCAGGCTGAATGAACCGGTCTCCGGCGAGTCGGGCTCGCGCCGCGTGTCGACCGCCAGGTAGACAACCACGGGATCGGCTCCGGTGTGCGACCAGTCAAGGGTCTCCTGCTGGCCGCCGGCCCGCGCGTCGACGAAGCCCAGGCAGACGGCGTCCGGGCCGCAGCCGTCGAACAGCCACAGGGCCAGGTCCAGCGTGGGAGCCAGGGGGTTGGGCGTGGCGCGCGCGCTGACGTCGTGCAGGCCGGGCACCGTCAGCGTATGCCAGGTCTCGCCGCCGGGCAGCAGCGCCGGGCTGCAGTCGTAGCTCTGCACCAGGTCGGGCAGGCCCGCCAGGCTGGTGTCGACGACAGCCGGACAGCTGATGGGCGCGGCGCCTCCGGGCAGGCAGACCCCGGGTGGCACGCCGGCCCAGCGCGTCGCCAGGTTCAGGGTGTAGGGGCCGGCCGCGCCCGGCGCGTTGCCGTAGCCGTCGACCACCAGCCACCAGGTGCCGGGCGTCAGTTCGGCCACCAGTTCGAGGTTGGCGCCGGCCAGGCAGGCGTCGGTGTCGCAGCCGTCCAGCAGGAACAGGTCCAGGTCCTGCGCGCCCAGTTCCGACAATGCCGCGCGCAGCTGCAGGCGTTCGGTCACCTCCAGGCGGTAGATGTGCTCGGGGCCCTGCTCGGGCCAGGGGCGGCAGCCGTAGCCGGGCAGCAGGGAGGGGCCGCCCGTCGTGTCGCCGTTGATCACCGTGTCCCACAGCGCGGGCGTCAGGGTGAAGGTGTCGCGCCCCGCGCAGTCGAACGGGGTCAGCAGCAGCGGCTGAGCCGGGGCCAGATGCTTGGCCCCGTCGTCCTGGTGGAGGACACGCGGCGGCGGGGCGGCCTGGGCGGCGGCGGCCGTCAGGGCCAGCAGCAGGGGCGGCAGGCCGCGGCGCGCGGCGCGGGACAGACGGATCATGTTGGCGGGCTTTCACTTTCCGATCAGGGGGTCCAGGTGCGGGGACATAGTAGCACCGGCAGGGCGGTGGCGCGACGCGGAACACGGTCGCGGAGGCCGGGCAATCAGGACTGGGATGATTCCGGATCCGCCGTGTTGAAAAGAGGTTAACCCGCACACGGTTTTTGACGATAGGTGCCGCCGAACCTAGTTTTGCCGCACGCCCCGCCGCGCGGGGCGCCCGGTGCGCACGCGCGGACGAACCGACCCAGCAAGGAGCCGAGCGATGAAAGTCAACTTCGTGGACCTGAGGGCCCAGTACCTGTCGATCAAGCCCGAGATGGACGCCGCCATCGCGGGGATCCTCGAGAGTTGCGCTTTCATCAACTCGAAGTCGTTCGAGAAGGACTTCGCCGCGTACCTGGGCGTGAAGAACGTGGTCGGCGTCGGCAACGGCACCGACGCGATCTGCATGGCCGTGCACTGCCTGGGCATCGGGCCCGGCGACGAGGTGATCTGCCCCGCGAACACGTTCATCGCCACGGCCGAGGGCATCGGCTGGGCCGGCGCCACGCCCGTG
>CAYNPY010000113.1:2797-9551 GCA_964399195.1 uncultured Fibrobacteraceae bacterium | reverse complement strand
CCCGAGTAATGAACGATGCGCACCTCCGACTGGCTCGCCGCCGCCTGCAGCACCAGGTCTGCGTCCATCTCCGCTCCGGCGTATTCGCGGTACAGGCGCGTCAGCCACCGGCCGGCGTCCAGGCCGGCGCCCGCCGCGGGGTAGGCGGCCGTGATGGCGGCGTGCTCGCCGGCGCTCAGGCGGTTGGCGTAGAGCGTGCGGGCGCCGGGGAAGTCGACACGCCGGTCGGCGGACACGTAGAGGCTGACCGGGCTGTAGCCGCCGGCGCTGATCTGCGAGATGCGCAGCGGGTAGATCGGCTCGGCCGCGGCGAAGCGGAAGGTCATGGGCTGCAGCGCCGGGTACCAGTATTCGGGGGCCTTGGTGCCGGGCGCCGCCTTGCCGTACGGCCAGCGGGCGGCGGCCGCGGCCGTGGAGTCGATCGACATCGCGACGAAGTACCAGCCGTCGGCGACGTATTCGGCCAGGATCGGCGCCACCAGCGCCAGGTTGCCCTCGTGCAGGAAGCCCCAGGCCGCCAGCGAGTCGGTCAGCGCGTCGGCTTCGGTGGCGGCCACGATCTGCGTGCGGTAGATGCCGATGACCTCGTCGTCGATGACCTCGACGCCGCCCTCGTTCAGGCCGCGGCCGCCGTGGTCCGTCGTGAACCGCGACTCGCAGTTCCAGAACGAGTCGCGCGAGCGGACGACGGGGGCGGTCAGCGCGCTGAGCTGGCGGAACAGCTCGGGGTCCGCCTCGGTCACCTCCGGCAGGGAGGGCAGCGGCACCAGCCACGCGAAGTCGGTGGGTTCGCCCCAGAAGCGGGGCAGGATGCTCAGCTCCTCGATCCCGGCTGAGGCGTCGTGGCGCAGGAACGCCGTCTGGCCCGGTTCCCAGACCGGGAAGCCGTACGGCGAGACGTAGCCGCCGTCGGCGCGCGCATCGCCGGGCAGCGCGACGGACAGCGCCAGAAGCAGCGGCAGCAGGGCCGACGCCGCTGTCTGTGCCCGCCCGCGCCGCCTCGTGATCTTGTGCATGGCAGCCTCCCTCACTAGAGCCTTGCCGTGAGATAGACCCGGGCCCAGGCGCCCGACAGGTTCGTGTTGCGCCCGTAGCGCCCGCCGACCGTGCCGCCGCTGCCGACCAGGCCGGCTTCCAGACCGATCGCCTGACGTCCGTGGCCCAAGGTCCATTCGGGGCCGACGCTGACGCCGAACCCGCGCAGCCAGCCGGACTCGCGCAGCGGCTGGTCGGCCGCCGATCCGCTGCCGGCGGGCAGCGTCTCGCGCACCCACGCCAGTTCCAGCCGCCAGCCCAGGTTCACCCGGAAATCCGGCCGCGGCGCCAGGTCCCAGCGCTGGCCCAGTTCCAGCGGCACCACCGCCAGCTCCGACTCGAGGCCCTCGAACGTCGGGTCGTCGTTCAGCAGGTCGCCGTTCGCCCAGCCGTAACCCGCGCCGAGGTAGACGAAGTTGCGCTCGGAGAGCCGGGCGCCCAGCCGCGCCTCCAGCACGGGAAGGCTTCCGTAGACGTCGTCCATGTCGTCCTGGAACAGGGCCAGCCACCGCAGGCCGGCTTCCAGCGCCGGCTGGAGCGGCGCGCGCGCCTCCGCCGGCGGCGGCGTCAGTGGCTCCACCGCGAACTCGGGTTCCGGGGCGGCCAGCAGGAGACCGGGCGCCAACAGAGCGGCTAGAGCAACCGGCCAGCGTCGCCGGGCGGCCGCGGCGCCGCCGTGCGGGCCGCGCGGACGTGACGTGCAGGGGGACATCGCTCCTCCGTTCAGAGCAGGCGCGTCCGGTACGCGTCGGCGAACAGCGCCGGCTGGCCGCCGGTGTGCCAGAACAGGATCGTGTCGGTCCTGGCGAAGAAGCCGCGGCGGATCAGATCCAGCAGCCCGGCGGCGGCCCGCCCGGTGTAGATCGGGTCCAGCAGCAGGCCCTCCCGGCGGGCGAACATCGTGATCGCCTCGCGCTCCTGCTCGGTCAGCACGCCGTAGCCGGCCCGGCAGTAGGTGTCGTCGACCAGCACGTCGGCCGGGGTGAAGCGGCAGCGCTCGCCCAGCTTCTCGGCGCCCTGCGTGGCCAGCTCAGAGACGCGGTCGGCGAGCCAGGCTGCGCTCTCGTCGATGCTGATGCCGAGCAGCTTGCCACGCCAGCCGGACAGCCGCCCGCCCAGCAGGAGGCCCGCCTGGGTGCCGCCGCTGGAAGTGCCGAAGACCATCCAGTCGGGGTCCAGGCCCTGCTCACGGACCTCGGCCATCGCCTGGGCGTAGCCGAGGACGCCCGTGGGGCTGGACCCGCCGTAGGGTACGAAGCACGGGCGGCGGCCCTCGGCCCGCAGGCGTTCGCAGGTCTCCAGCTGGACCTGCTCGCGATGCGCGCGCTCGGCGACCCAGACGACCGTCGCGCCGCAGAGCGCATCCAGCAGCAGGTTGCCGTCAGGGCAGGCGGGCTGCTCGCCATTGAGGACCAGGACGCAGCCCAGGCCGCAGCGCGCGGCGGCCGCCGCCGTCTGGCGGCAGTGGTTCGACTGGGCCGCCCCCGCGGTGACGACGGTGTCGGCTCCCTGTTGCAGGGCCTCGGCCAGCAGGAATTCCAGCTTGCGCGTCTTGTTGCCGCCCAGCGCCAGGCCGGTCTGGTCGTCACGCTTGACGAACAGGCGCGGGCCGCCGAGGGCAGCTGACAGTCGCGGAAGCTCCTCGATCGGGGTCGGCAGGTGGGCGAAGCGCAGGCGCTCGGCGGCGATCATCGGCAGCTCCTTCGCGGGGGCGCGGACGGGCGTGGTGCCCCGCCCGGCCGCCTGCGCACAGTGTAGCACGATCTGCCGGCCGCGGCGTGACTGGACGCGGCGGCCGGCCCCGACTAGTCTGCCCGGAGGACCGGACCCGGGAGGTGCCATGGAGACCCTGCTCTTCGGATTGGCGGCCGGCGCCCTGCTGGCCCTGCTGGTCATGGCGCTCTGGCGCCGCGGGCGCGGCCCGTCCGGCCCCCGCGTCACCGTGGGGAGTTCGGTGGAGGCCTTTCGCAGCGTCGGCGAACTGGTGGTGCTCAAGGTGCTCACCAAGCAGATCGTCACCAGCCGCGACCACCTGCTCGGCGATTGGGGCGAGAAGTGGCTGACCTGGCTGCTCAGCTCCAAGCAGACGGCGATGATCTTCGAGTTCGTGGTCGACTTCCGCTATGACCTGCGCGACCCGCGCTTCGCCGTCGAGTCCTTCGACGGCGGGCGCGGGCTCTCCTTCACCCTGCCGCCGCTCGTGTATGAGATCCAGATGAAGGATATGTGGCTCTACGACGAACGCGGCGCCGCGCTGGCGCCGCTCGTGTTGCCCGACTGGATCGGGCGCATCTTCGGCGGCCGCTTCACCGAGCGGGAGAAGAACCAGCTCATCCAGGCGGCGCGGACGGAGGCCGAGGGCCTGGCGGCGCAGCTTGCCGACCGCATGCGCCCCGAGGTGCAGAAGAGCGCCGAGGCCACGCTCGGCTCCATCGCCCGCGGCATGGGCATCCGCGAGATGCGCTACCTCTTCGGCGATGCGTCGCCGCAGCGGCTGGCCATCGATCTGTCGCGGCTGGAAGCCGGCGCCGAGCGCGCCCTGCGCGGAGGCTCCGACCAGCGCCCCGGAGCCTGAACCCCGCGCGCTGACCCCGCCGGAAACCGCCGCCAGACGTCGCCAGCCGCGCTGCCGGTGGCGCGGCCCCCCCGGCGGCGTGTATAGTTGCGCCCGTGCCCCGATTCCGCCCGGCCGACCGGACCCAACGGAGAATCCCGCAGGCCCATGAGCGACCAGATCCGCCACTTCATCCTCGGCGCCGCCGGCCACGTCGACCACGGCAAGACCGCCCTGGTCACCGCGCTGACGGGCACCAACACCGACCGCCTGAAGGAGGAGCAGGAGCGGGGCATCAGCATCGAACTGGGCTTTGCGGAGCTGGACCTGGGCGACGGCGTGCACCTGGGCGTGGTCGACATGCCGGGGCACGAGAGGTTCGTCAAGCAGATGGTCTCGGGCGCCGGCGGGGTGGACCTGGCCTTCCTGGTGATCGCCGCCGACGAGGGCGTGATGCCCCAGACGATCGAGCACCTGGAGATCCTCGACGCGCTGCGCGTGCGCAGCGGCGTGGTCGTGGTCACCAAGACCGACATGGTGGACGCGGACTTCGTGGGCGTGGTGCGCGAGGAGGCGGCCGACCTGGTCAAGGGCACTTTCCTGGCGGGAAGGCCCATCGTGGCGGTGTCCGCGCACGCGCGCACGGGGCTGGACGAGCTGCGCGCCGCGCTCAAGCGCGAGGCCCTGGCCCTGCCGCGCCGCGCCGAGCAGGGCCTGTTCCGCCTGCCGGTCGACCGCGTGTTCACGATGCCGGGCGCCGGCGTGGTCGTGACGGGCACCTGCTGGTCCGGCGCCGTGGCCGAGGGCGACAAGCTGCTGGTGGAGCCCGGCGCGCTGCCGGTGCGCGTGCGCGAGGTGCAGGTGCACGGCCGCCCGGCCGCGCGCGGCGCCTCGGGGCAGCGGCTGGCGCTGGCCCTGCACGGGGTCAAGCGCGAGGACATGGAGCGCGGGCAGCAGATCGTCGCCCCGCGCGCGGCGCTGGCTACCCGCAGGCTGGACGTGCGCGTGGACCTGATGAAGCACTGCCGCCGCGCGGTGAAGAACCGCCAGCGGCTGCACGTGCACCACGCCGGGCGCGAGGTGCTCGGGCGCATCGTCCTGCTGGATGCGGCCGAACTGGGCGGCGAGGCGCCGGGCGCCGCGCGCACGGCCCTGGCCCAGCTGCACCTGGAGGACGATCTGGTCGCGGCCTACGGCGACCGCCTGGTGCTCCGGTTCTACTCGCCGCTGGTCAGCGTGGCGGGCGGCGTCGTGCTGGACACGGCGCCGGCGCAGCACAAGCGCTTCGACGACGAGGTGGCCGCGCAGCTCGCGGTGCTGGAGAAGGGCTCGCCCGAGGAGCTCTTCCTCAAGAAGCTGCAGGACGCCGGCACCGCCGGGCTGGCCGTCGATGCCGTGGCCGCCTGGGCCGACCACCCGCTGCTGGCCGTGGTCGGCGCGCGGGCCTACCACCGCGCCGTGATGGACGAGCTGGCCGCCGCGGTGGCCGAGCAGGTCGCCGAGCACGCCAGGAAGTTCCCCCTGCGCCTGGGCGTGCCCAAGGAGGAGGCTCGCCGCCGCTGCGCGTTCGCCGGCGGGGCCAACGAGTGGAACACGGTCTGCGCCGCACTCGCGCTGCCCGGGCGGTGGGTGGTGGCCGGCGACCGCATCGCCGCCACGCCGGATGGGCCGAAGCTGGGCGTGCGCCTGCAGGCGGCCGTCGACGCCGCGGCGGCCGAGCTGGACGCGCTCGGGCTGGAGTGGCCGGGGCTGGACCACTGGGCCGCCGGCTCGCCGGTCTTCCAGAAGGCGGCGGCCGACGCGGCCCTGCGCGAGTTCAAGCCCGCCGAGGTGGCCCGCTGGCTGGTCGACCACGGGCGGGCGGTGGCGGTGACCGGCGACTACCTTGTGGCCTCCGCCGCGCTGGCGGCGCTCGTGGCGAAGCTGCGCGCGCATTTCGCACGCGAGCCGGAATTGACCTTCGGCGGGTTCCGCGAGCTGAGCGGCCTGACGCGCAAGCTGGGGATCCCGATGCTCGAATACCTGGACCAGGCCGGCATCACCGCGCGCGACGGCGACCTGCGCCGCGCCGGGCCGGCCCTCACGGACGGTGGCGCATGAACGAGCCCCAGGCCCTCGACCCCCTCCGCGCGGCGCCGCGCCCGGTCTGCGCGCCGCGGCGGCCCACCCGGCAGATCATGGTGGGCAACCTGCCCATGGGCGGCGGCGCGCCGGTGCGCGTGCAGAGCATGACCACCACGCGCACCGGCGAGGTGCAGGCCACGCTGGACCAGATCCGCGAGCTGGCCTCGGCCGGCGCCGAGTACGTGCGCGTGACGGTCAACGACCAGGCCGCCGCCGACGCCCTGCCGCAGCTGGTGCGCGAGGCCAACGTGCCGCTCATCGCCGACATCCACTACGACCACACCATGGCTCTGGCGGCGCTGAAGGCCGGCATCGCCAAGCTGCGCATCAACCCGGGGAACATCGGCTCGCGCGACCACGTGCGCGAGGTGGCCCGCGCGGCGCAGGACCACGGCGTGCCCATCCGGATCGGCGTCAACCGCGGCTCGCTGCACCGGCGCTACGACGAGCTGGTCAAGCGCGATGCGGCCGGCGCCCTGGTGCAGAGCGCGCTGGACGAGATCGAGGCGCTGGCCGCGTTCGGCTTCCACGATGTCGCCGTGAGCCTCAAGTCGAGCACGCCGCAGGAGGTGGTCGAGGCCTGCCGGCGCTTCTCGGCGCAGTGCGACGTGCCGCAGCACCTGGGCGTGACGGAGGCGGGCACGCTTCTGGCTGGCACCGCGCTGTCGGTGGCCGCGATGTCGGTGTTGCTGAGCGAGGGCATCGGCGACACGGTGCGCATCAGCCTCGCCGACGACCCGGCCTACGAGGTCAAGGCGGCCTTCTACATGCTGCAGGCCCTGGGCTTGCGCGAGGGCTACGCGCGGGTGGTGGCCTGCCCGACCTGCGGCCGGGTCGAGGTGGACGTCGTCGCGCTGGCCGCGCGCGTCGAGGAGCTGGCCAGGGACCTGCCGCCGGACCGGGTGATCTCGGTCATGGGCTGCATCGTCAACGGGCCGGGCGAGGCCAAGACGGCCGACCTGGGGATCGCCGCCGGCCGCACCAAGGTGGCGATCTACCGCAAGGGCGAGCTGCACCGCAACATCGACAAGGCCGACCTGG
>CAYNPY010000113.1:0-2697 GCA_964399195.1 uncultured Fibrobacteraceae bacterium | reverse complement strand
CGCCGCCGGACAGCCCGCAGACCCCAGCCGGCCGGCCCGGGCCGCACCCAATCCGGGCAGGCGATGGCCGACGATTCCGGTTACCCCAGCCTCGCGCATCGCGCCGCCGCGGGCCCGTTCGAGCTCCCCGAGCCGGATGGGTCGCCCGACGGCGCGCCCATCGACCGCCTGCGCGCGCTGCAGGCGTTCAACGCGCGCCTGGTCTGCATGCCGGTGGACGAGACGAGCTACGCCGACGTCGTGGCCGGCGCGCGGCGCGTGATCGGGTGCGACGCCTGCGCGCTGTTCCTGGTGGACCGGGACACCGGCGACCTCGTGCTGCGGGCGGCCGACGGCTACCGCGGCCTGGAGCCCGGCCTGCGCGTGCCGGTCCGCGACGCGACCAGCATGCACGCGCACGCGTTCAGCGAGGAGTACCTGGTCCACATCGCCGACGTGGCCAACCTGGAGGGCCTGCAGCCTCTGGCCGCGGGCGTGGCCAGCGCGCTGGCGCTGCCCATCATCTCGTTCCGCGGCCCGGTCGGCGTCTTCGACTTCGGCAGCCGCCGGCCCGGGGCGTTCACGCCGGCGGAGATCGGCATGTGCACCATGCTGGTCGACCAGATGTCGTATTCGCTGGAGAACATCCGCCTGGTCAACGAGCTGAGCCGCAGCCGCGACGCCGTCATCCGCGGCATGGCGCTCCTGGCGGAGATCCGCGACACGCACATCCGCGAGCACCTGCGCCGCATGTGCGCCTACTCGGGCTACCTGGCCGCGCTGCTGGCAGACAGGCCCGGTTACCCCGAGGCGACGCCGCAGTTCATCGACACGCTGGCGCGCGCCGCCGCGCTGCACGACGTGGGCAAGGTCGGCATCCCCGACTCCATCCTGCTGAAGCCCGGCAAGCTGACCGACGCCGAGTTCGCCGTGATGAAGTCGCACACGGAGATCGGCGCCGAACTGCTGGAGGGCCTGATCAAGGACTACGGCCGCTACGCCATGATCACGATGGGCGCCGAGGTGGCCCGCTGCCACCACGAGAAGTGGGACGGCTCCGGCTACCCGGCCGGCCTCAAGGGGCGGGAGATCCCGCTGTCGGCCCGCATCGTCGCCATCGCGGATGTCTACGACGCCCTGACCAGCCGCCGCGTCTACAAGGACGCCTGGACGCACGAGGAGACCGCGCGCGTCATGCGCCAGGACGCCGGCCGGCACTTCGACCCCGAGCTGCTCGAGATCTTCCTGGCGCGGCCGGCCGAACTGGCGCGCATCCGGTCCACCGCCGACTGAGCTGCCGCGGCCGCCACGGCGCCGGCCCCGCCCGGTCTCCGCCGTTTTTTGCGTCCTGTGCGCTTTGGTGGTACAATGTTTGCAGACGTGACGGATCAGTCTCGTTTTGGTCACGAGGCCGCCGCAAAGCGCCCGCCAGCGGAGCCGCAACCGTCCCAAGGAGTGACAACATGCGAGTGCGCCTGCAAATGGCGATGACCGCCCTGCTGGGCCTGCTTCTGGCCCTGGCCGGCTGCGGCGACGACACGAACGCGCCGGCCACCGGCACCCTCCGCATCAACCTCGTCGACAGCCCGGCCGCCTATGACGCGGTCTACGTCCAGATCGACAGCGTGCAGGTCCACGAGGCCGGCGCCGACTCGAGCGGCGGCTGGCGCACCGTCAGCGCCCAGCCCGGAACCTACGATCTGCTGACGCTGCGCAACGGCCTGTCGGCCCTGCTGGTCGACCGGCAGCTGCCCGCGGGGCACTACACGCAGATCCGCCTGCGCCTCGGTGACGGCAACAGCGTCGTCGTCGACGGCGTGGAGCACGACCTGGACGTGCCGAGCGGCGCGCAGACCGGCCTGAAGCTGAACCACCCGTTCACGATCGAAGGCGGCGTGCTGACCGAGATCACGCTGGATTTCGACGCCTCGCGCTCGGTGCACATGACCGGCAACGGGCAGTACAAGCTGCGGCCGGTGATCCGCGCGATGGCCAACGTCGTGTCCGGTTCGCTGCGCGGCGTGGCGCTGCCGCTGGACGCGCGGGCGGCGGTCGAGGCCGTCTCCGGCACGGACACCCTGGTGGCCTGGGCCGACACGCTGGACGGCTCGTTCCTGTTCCCGGTGATCCGCGAGGGCCTGTGGCAGGTGACCATCGCGCCGACGGCGGGAGCCTACCTCGACTCGGTGCTGGCCGCGGTGCCGGTCACGGCGCAGCAGGTGACCGATCTGGGCACCATCGAATTGGCGCCCTTGGCGCCGTAGTTCCGCGGCGACATCGCGGGCTCAGGCCGGCTCGACGCCGGCCGCGATGCCCGGCGCCACCATCACCGTCCGGGCCTGGAGCGTGAGCGCCAGGCCCGGCGGCGCCTTGCGCGGCCGGCGCACGTAGCGCTTCTCCGTCCACACCACCGGCACCAGCGAGGCGTGGCGCGCCTTGCTGTGCAGCGCCGCCAGGGCGGCGGCCTTCTCCAGCACGCTGCGCGGCACCGCGTCGGGCCGTCCTGCGGTGCGGACGATCACATGGCTGCCCGCGGCGCCGTGGGCGTGCAGCCACAGGTCGCGGCCGTGCGCGGCGCCGTGCGTCAGCTCGTCGTTCTCGCGGCTGCTGCGCCCGACCCACACCTCCCAGCGGCCGTCGATCAGGTAGCGGCGGAAGGGGCGCGCCGGCTCGTCGCCCGCGCCGCGTTGCCGCGCGGCGGGGACCGCGGCCGCCTCG
>CAYNPY010000112.1:0-9636 GCA_964399195.1 uncultured Fibrobacteraceae bacterium | reverse complement strand
CACCATCAGCCAGTATGCCCACGCGTAGGGCCCGAAGGCCCGGTTCCAGAAAGAGAAGAGCTCGAAGCGCGAGCCGCTGTACCAGGCGATGAACAGCTCGGTCGCGTAGGCGAGGCCGACCATCAGCCCCGTCGTGATCAGCACCTTGGCCATGAAGTCGAAGTGGCGCATCGTGATGAAGCGCTCGAGGTGCAGCAGCCGGCGGGTCAGCAGCACCAGCGTCATCACCATGGCGAAGCCCGAGAAGACGGCGCCGGCGACGAAGTAGGGCGGGAAGATCGTCGTGTGCCAGCCCGGGATCACGCTGGTCGCGAAGTCGAAGGAGACGATCGTGTGGACCGAGACGACCAGCGGCGTGGCCAGCCCGGCCAGCAGCAGGCAGGCCTTCTCGTAGCGCTGCCAGGTGCGGGCCGAGCCGTCCCAGCCCAGGCTCAGCCAGCCGTAGAGCTTCTGCCGCCAGCCGCGGGCGCGGTCGCGCAGGGTCGCAAAATCGGGCACCAGGCCGAGGTACCAGAACAGCAGCGACACCGTCAGGTAGGTCGAGATCGCGAACACGTCCCACACCAGCGGCGAGCGGTAGTTGACCCACAGCGAGCCACGGCTGTTCGGGTAGGGGAACATCCAGAAGGCCAGCCACGGGCGGCCCATGTGGATCAGCGGGAACAGCCCGGCGCAGCACACCGCGTAGATGGTCATTCCCTCGGCAGCACGCGCGATCGAGGTGCGCCACTGCTGGCGCAGCAGCAACAGGATGGCCGAGATCAGGGTGCCGGCGTGGCCGATGCCGACCCAGAAGACGAAGTTGGTGATGTCGTAGCCCCAGCCGACCGTGCGATTGAGGCCCCAGGTGCCGATGCCCTTGTAGACGGTCCAGCCGATCAGGCTGAAGCCCATCACCAGCACGGTGACGGCGGTCACGAACGCGATCCACCAGCCCTTGCCCGGCCGGCCTTCGACCGGCGCCACCAGGCCCCGGGTGACCTCGCCGTGATCGAGGGAGACGCTGACCAACGGCTCGCGCTCCCCCGGCGGCCACAGTTCGGCGGGCCCGAGCCGGTCCGGCGTCCAGGCGCTGGCGCTCACGAGTGTCCTCCCTGGCTGTCGTGCGGAGACGGGGCACCCCCCGCGCGGGTGCGCACCCGGGCCAGGTAGGTGAACAATGGCCAGACGCCCACGTCGGCCAGCGCCTGGAACGCGCGTGGCGCGTGCCGGCGGCTGGCGATCGACTCCGACGCGCCATCGCCGAAGTGGATGGCGCGGGCGGGGCAGCTCTGCTGGCAGGCCGTCTGCACCTCCGGGAGGTCCGCCGTACCAGCGGCGCGGGCGGCGATCCGGGCGGCCTGGATGCGCTGCACGCAGAAGGTGCACTTTTCCCTCCCGCCGCGGGCCCGCACCGTGACGTCCGGGTTCAGCACCATGCGCGCCACCGGCTCGCTCGGCTGGTTGTCGAACCAGTTGAAGCGGCGGACCTTGTAGGGGCAGTTGTTGGCGCAGTAGCGCGTGCCGACGCAGCGGTTGTACACCTGCTGGTTGAGCCCGTCCTCGCTGTGCACGGTGGCTGCCACGGGGCACACCGTCTCGCACGGGGCGTGGTCGCACTGGGAGCACATCATCGGCTCGAACAGCACGTCCGGCTCATCGGGCGAGCCGACGAAGTAGCGGTCGATGCGCAGCCAGTGCATGCCGCGGTTGCGCGCGATCTCGTCCGCTCCGACGACGGCGATGTTGTTCTCCGCCTGACAGGCCACGACGCAGGCGCTGCAGCCGGTGCAGGCGTCGAGGTCGAGCACCATGTGCCACTGCGGCTTCGTCGGCTCGCGCGCGGGCCACAGGTCGCGGCCCTCGGGCACGTGGGCGCCGTGCACCGCCTCGTCGGCTCCGGCGACCTGGAACACGATCGGACGGCCTTCGCTCGAGGCATGGCGCTGGACCAGCGGCAGGCGTTCGCGGCGGTCCGTGCGCTCCACTCGGGCGGACAACCCGCGGCGGAGTGCGCGCCCGGAACCGTCGAGGCTGGCCGCGCGGGTGGCGTTCCACTCCACCGGGTCCCCGCTGCCACGTCCGCCATAGCCCACAGGCAGGCCGATCACGCGCGGGTGCTGGCCCGGCAGCACCCGCGCCGCCATCTCGACGCTCCGTGCTCCCACGCTGACGCGCACGATGTCGCCGTCCGCGACGCCGAGCGAGCGGGCGGTCTCGGGGGCCAGCCGCGCGCACGCCGACCACGCGGCGCGGGTCAGCGGATCGGGCAGCTCGCGCAGCCAGGGGACGTGGGAGCGGCTCCCGTCGCGCAGCGCGACCTCGGCGATCAACTCGGCTTCGAGCACGTCCGCGGGCCTGGCAGCAGCCGAAGTGGCGACCGCTGCCCGAAGGGCGGCGACGGCGGCGACGGCGTCACTGGGCCGAGCCGCGGGCAGCGCCGCGACCGCAGCACCTTCGGGAGCCAGGCCGCGGCGCACGGCCGTGCGCCAGGCCGCAGCGTCGGCCGCCGGCAGCACCTCGCGCTTCCAGCGCTCGGCGAGGAACTCGCGATCCTCGCGCAGCGGCGCTCCCGACCACGCGAGCAGGCTGGCGAGGGGAGCCCGCGTGGCGAACAGCGGGCGCACGGCGGGCTGGGCCAGGCTCAGCACGCCGGCGCGCGGGCTGGCGTCGCTCCAGCACTCGAGCGGGTGATGGGCGGCGGCGACCACCTGGCAGGCGGACGCGGTGGCCGTCGGGCGGTCGGTGACCGCGATCGTCAGCGGCACCCGCGCCAGCGCCTTGCGGATCGCATCGGCATCGGGCCACTGATCGAGCGGATCGAGCCCCAGTACCAGCAGCGCGCCGACCTCGCCCCTGGCGAGCGCTCCGCGCAGCCAGGCGAGATCGCGGTCGAGTCCACGGCGCACCAGCGACGGGCGCTCGGGATCGAGCGTGTGGCCCTCGTTCCCGAGCAGGCGGTTGATCCAGCCGACGGCGAGCGCTTCGGCCAGATCTTCCGTGGCGGTCACGACCAGGCTGCGGCCGCGGGCCGCGAGCAGCTCCTTCGCCAGCGCATCGACTCGCGCCGCGTGGGGCGCGGCGGCCGGCAGGTCGGCGGCCAGCGCCTCGGCACCGGGACTGGCGGCGGCCACCTTGCGAAGGAGAGCAAGCGCGATCCCGCGCCGCTCGGCCGCCGTCGCCAGCCAGCGCTCGTCGGCGTTGGCACCGGTCAGCGACAGGCTGCCCTCGCCGTGGACGTGGCGCAGCGGCGGGCGGTCGGCGGCCCGCCGCCGGGCCGCCCACTGCGCCGTGTGGACGACGGGCTCCGGGCCCGCACCGAGCAGATCGGTGGCGAAGGTGACGAGCAGGTCGGCCGCGCCGATCTCGAGCGCCGGCAGCAGCGGCCGCCCGTGCAGGATCTCCGCGGCCTCGAGCGCCGCCGACGCGGGTTCGGCGTCGGGGTCGAGCTCGACGAGGCGGCCGCCCCAGCGCGCGAGCAGGCCGTCGATCGCGGAGCGCAGAGTCGGGCTGGTCACGGTCCGGCTCAGCACCACCAGCGGGCGGCCGCCGAGTTCCGCGAGCCCGGCGGCGACGCGCCGGTCGACGTCCTCCCAGCTCGCCGCCTGGCCGTCGATCGCGGGCTCGCGCAGCCGGCCCGCGTCGTAGAGCGCGCGCAGGTCCCCCTGGCCGAACGCGCACAGCCCGCCGCCCGACAGCGGGTGCTCCGGGTGGCCCTCCAGCTTCACGGGACGCCCGTCGCGGACGGTCGCCACCAGCCCGCAGGCCGCGGGGCACGCCTGGCAGGTGCTCGCGTAGTGGGTGGCGACGCCCGGCGTGATCTCCTCCGGCGCCACCACGTACGGGAGCGCGTGGCGCACGGGAAGCCGCTCGCAGGCGGCGAGCGAAGCGCTGATCCCGGCCAGGGTCAGGAACGAGCGCCGCCGCAACGCCAGGGCGTGCGATTCGGTGGGCTCCGCACGCTCGGGGGCCGCCGCCGGCGCGAGCGGGTGCGCCTGCGATTCGTCCAGCTCCATCCAGGGTCGTTCGTCGGGGGTCGCCATCGGGAACCTCAGTGGTGGCACACGGCGCAATCGGTCAGGCGGTTGGCCTGCGCCGCGGGAATCGTCGCGAAGCCCGCGCCGGTCCGCTCGCTGCCCTTGCGGTGGCACTCGAGGCACCAGCCCATCGTCAGCGGCGCATGCTGCGAGACCCGCCCCATCTCCTCGACCGGGCCGTGGCAGGTCTGGCAGGTCACGCCCGCCGCCACGTGCGGCTTGTGGTTGAAGTAGGCGTGGTCGGGAAGCTGGTGGATACGGACCCAGGGGATCGGCTTCCCGGCGTCGACGGCGGCCCGGACCTTGGCAACCTCCGGGTGGTCCGGCAGCACCTGGCGGTGGCAGTTGAGGCAGACCGAGGCCGGCGGGATCCCGGCGTGGCGGCCGCGCTCGGCGCCGAAGTGGCAGTAGAGGCACGGGATGCGGAGGCCGCCGGCATGGACGGCGTGCGAGTAGTTGACGGGCTGCGGCGGGGCGTAGCCCTGGTTGGTCGGCTCGCAGGCGGCGAGGACCAGCACCAGGGCCGCGGGCAGCAGGCGTCGGGACAGCGCGCTAGGGGATCGCATGGGCGGGGACTTTCTCCGGGCGCAGGAGGCTGCGGATCAGGCCGACGCTCGCGGCGCACCAGGCCGCCAGCGCGAGGACGACGAAGACCCGGGGGATGACCAGCAGGAACGGCAGGTCGAAGACGTGGGCCAGGCGGAAGGTGGCCACCGTGTACATGCCGAGCGGGAACACGGCACCCCAGTAGAGCGGGTCGTAGCGGAGCGGGAAGCGGCGGTAGCCGTGGCGCCACGCGGCCAGGATCACGAGCATCGGGATCCACCAGGTGGCCGTGGCCCAGAACAGCGCCGTGAAGCCACGCAGGAAGGGTTCCATCGACAGCAGCAGCGGGGACGAAGGCGCATCGGCGATCAGCGTGGTCCCGGCCAGCGTCGAGATCGCCATCGCGCCCATGTTGATCCAGTAGGGCGGCATCAGGTCCGAAGGCGCGAAGGTGTAGAACGTGTAGCGGTAGAAGATCAGCGAGATCATCCAGATGTAGAGCATTCCGCCGCACAGCCAGAAGCACAGCGCGAAGAACGGCAGCAGCTCGCCGCGGCCGGGATAGCGTGGCAACAGCAGCCCGCCGAGGTTGGAGATCGACTCGGTCGCCACCACCGCCACCAGCCAGCCGCCGCTGATGCCGTCGGCCAGCGAGGGCTTGTGCTCCTTGACCGTGAGCGCGGCGAACACCGCGTAGATCAGCACGGCCCACAACACGATGGCGCACGCCCACAGCGCGGCCGCGATCGCGACCAGGTCGAGCAGGACCAGGAGCTGGACGCCGAGCACGCTGGTCGCCGCAACCGCGGTGAAGAAGCCGACCCCGCGCTGGTGGTCGACGAGATCGGCCAGGACCCGCGGCGGGTAGCGGACGACCCGGGCCAGGTTGAGTGCCACCAGCGCGGCGAAGGCGACGACGTTGACCGGGACCAGCGCCAGCCCGATCGCGCCAAGGCCCATCTGATGGCAGGCGACCGATACGATCCCGGTTGCCATCACCAGCGCGAAGTAGGCCGGGTGGAGCCGCTCCACGTCAGGCGCTCCGCCGGCCCCGCACGCGATCCGCCAGGCCCTCGATCTCGCGAGCCAGACCTTCCAGGTCGCGGGCCAGCTCCAGGCCCTCGATCTCGTGCGCCACCTGGGGGGCGGCCTCCGCCATCAGCCGCTGCACCACCCGGTGCAACCAGACGAGGCAGACCAGGGACAGGACGAGGAACAGCAGCCAGCACGAGGTCCACAGCCCGAACAGCTTCAGCATCGAGCCGAACAGGATCGGGAACAGGAAGCCGCCGAGGCCGCCGATCACGCCGACGATGCCGCCCACGACCCCCACGTCCGCGGGGAAGTAGGTCGGGATGTACTTGTAGACGGCGCCCATGCCGACGCCCATGCACAAGCCGAGCGCCAGCACGATGCCGGTGAAGATGTCGCGGTTGGCCTGGAAGTAGACGTGGGTGACGCCGCGGGCGAGGAGCTGGCGGCGGGCGACGACGTCGCCCGGCTTGACGAGAGGCTCCTGCCACATCATCACCAACGGCCAGATCAGCCGCTTGCCGTCGTCCGGCACCTGGTTGCCGCGCTGGTTCAGCCGGTACGCCCTCCCCTCGACCACGATCCGGTCGGGCGCCACCTCGTCGACACGGCCGCCCTGGGACGCCATCACGCCCTCGCCGGGCGAGGAGATGTCCATCCGCGGCACGATCAGCAGCGCCGAGCACAGCGCGCAGCCGGCGAGCACGCGGTAGAGCACCGCGCGCGGGCCGAAACGGTCGGACAGCCAGCCGCCGACGGCGCGGAACAGGCCCGACGGGAAGCTGAAGGCCGCGGCCAGCGCGCCGGCGCTCGCCACGCGCAGGCCGTAGACGTTGACGTAGTACGGAATCAACCACTGGGACAGCGCGACGAAGCCGCCGAACACCAGCAGGTAGTAGAGGCCGAAGCGCCACACCCGCACCACCCGCAACGGGGCCAGACGATCGGCCAGCGACTTGCCGGCGCCACCTTCGGGCCGTCGGTTGACCGTCATCACCCAGAACACAGCGGTGGTGACCAGCAGCAGCAGGGCGTAGTACCGCGGCAGCTCGCGCCACGCCTCGAGCTCCGCGCCGTCGGCGGTGAGCCGGAGCAGCAGGAGCGGCGCGAAGTAGCTCGTGGCGGCGGCGCCGATGGTGCCCAGCCCGAACAGGCCGAGCGCCGTGCCCTGCTGCTCCTTCGGGAAGAACAGCGAGACGTAGGCGATGCCGGCGGCGAAGGAGGCGCCGGACAAGCCGAAGGCGAGGCCCCCGATCGCGAAGTCCCAGAAGCCGTTGGCGTAACTCGTCAGGTACGAAGCCGCAGCCGAGATCAGCATCACCGCCACCAGCACGGGGCGGCCGCCATGGCGGTCGGTCAGCACCCCGATCGGCAGCCGGAGGACGGAACCGGTCAGGATTGGCAGGCCGATCAGCCAGCCCATCTGCTCGGGATCGAACGAGAAGACCCGGTTGTCGACCAGGAACGTGACCAGCACCCCGTTCATCACCCAGACGGCGAAGCACGCCCCGAAGCTGAGGGTGCTCGCCGCCAGGACGGAGTAGGCCTGCGTTCTCGTCGGCATCGACATCCGCGCTCGTCAGGCGGCCGGGTTCTGGGGCCGGGCGCGATTCCAGATCGCCACCTGCAGCGGGCGCCACAGGTAGGGCACCGGCGCGACCAGGATGTGGACGAGGCGGGTGTAGCTGAAGGCCGCGAAGAAGAAGAACGCGCCCACCACGTGCAGCTTCACGGACAGCGGCATCTCCGCCATCCGCGCGACGTCGGGCTGGAACAGGAAGATGGAGCGCAGGTAGGGCGCGAGCGCCTCGGCGAACCAGGTGCTGCCCCAGCGCAGCCGGAGCGCGATGTCGAGCCCGGTCAGCACCTGGAAGAACAGCATGGCGTGGACCAGCAGGTCGGCCGGCGAGGTGTTGACCCGCAGCCGCGACGTGGTCAGCCGCCGCCACAGCAACCCGCTCAAGCCGAACAGGACCAGCAACGCGAAGGCCAGGCCGGTGACCTCGAACACCAGCAGCCGCACGGGCACCCGGTTCCAGAGCACCAGCTCGCGGGGGAACAAGAAGCCGGCGAGGTGGCCGAAGAAGACGGCCAGGATGCCGACGTGGAACGGCACCGAGCCCCAGAACAGCCGGCGCGTCTCCAGGAACTGCGACGACAGGCTGGAGAACGTGAACGGCTGCCGGCGATAGCGCTGGATCGAGATGATCAGGAACAGCGAGATGGCGACGTACGGCAGCGCGCCGAACATCAACGTGTCGAACATTGCAGCGCCTCCCAGTTTCTCTGCGCCTGCGTGGTCTCCTCGACCGCCTCCGCGGGCTGCGGGAACAAGTGCTCGAGCGCGCACACGGCCGCCGCCCACGGATGGTCGACGCGGCGCAACTCCTTCGCGATCACGGCGATGCCCGCCGCCAGGATGCGGTCGTGGAACAGCTGGGCGTCGTCGTCATGCTCGATGCGGGTCCACAGCCGGAGCAGCGTGGGCAAGAAGTCCGGCAGCTCGGTGCCCGGGTCGATCCCGGCCCCGCGCAGCTCGCCGACCAGCCCCGCGAGCAGCTCGCCGCGCTGGTAGGCCTCGCCGTACACGTGGTAGCCGATGTGCAGCGTGCAGGTCGGCTTGAGGTCGAACAGCCTCGTGTACAGCTCCTCCTGCTCCCACAGCGCCGTGCCTTCCAGCCACGCGGCCAGCTCGCCGAACGCGGCGCACACGCGCGGCTCGACGTCGGAGAGGTCGAGCGCGGCCAGGCCCGCCGCGCGCGCGGTGTGCTCCGTCGGGTACTCCAGCGCGCGCGCGACGTGGTCGAGCATCGCGGTCGTGAGATCGGTCCTCACAGGCCACGCTCCGGGCGCTGGCGGAACCCCAGGCCGGTGAAGCCCTTGGCCCCGAGGGTGTCGTCTTCCAGCATCTCGATCGCCTCCTCCCGGTGCATCGGCGGGATCACGAACCGCGAGTCCAGCGGCGCGATGGTGGTCAAGTGATAGATCTTCTCGGCCTGCTCGACGGTGCAGTCGGCCTCCGCCAGCACGCGCTTGGCGGTCTCCATGTCGATGTCACCCACGGTCACGGCGCGGCGATACGTGCGGACGGCCATCTGCTTGCGCAGCGCGTAGCGCACGGGCGCCTCGTTGCCGGCCCCGAACAGGCTCGCCATGTAGCGCAGCGGCAGCCGGTACTGGTCGATCCCGCCGAGGAAGTCGTCGGTGGCGGTGCTGTACTTGCCGCTGGCCTTGCTCGCCATCACGGGCAGCATCGGGGGCACGTAGAACAGCATCGGCAGGGTGCGGTGCTCGGGGTGCAGCGGCAGCGCCAGGCCCCACTCGTTGACCCACTGGTACACGGGCGAGCGCTGGGCGTGCTCGATGACGTCCTTGCGGATGCCGTTGCGCTCCGCCGCCGCGATCACCTTGGGGTCGTGCGGGTCGAGGATGAGCTCGCGCTGCTTGGCCACCAGGTCGTGGTCCTCGGCGGCGAGCGCCTCCGGGATGCGCTCGGCGTCGTACAGCACCATGCCCAGGTAGCGGATGCGACCCACGCACGAGTGGAAGCACGCCGGCGCCTGCCCCGACTCCAGGCGCGGGTAGCACAGGATGCACTTCTCGCTCTTGCCGGTGTGCCAGTTGAAGTAGGTCTTCTTGTACGGGCACGCGCTCACGCAGAACCGCCACGCGCGGCAGCGCTCCTGGTTGAGCAGCACGATGCCGTCCTCGCCGCGCTTGTACAGCGCGCCCGACGGACACGCCGCCACGCACGCCGGGTGCATGCAGTGATTGCAGATCCGCGGCAGGTAGAAGAACACCAGGTTCTGCACCTCGAACAGCGCGGCGCGCTCCTCCGGCGTGCAGTTGTCGAGGTTGGGGTCGTTGGCCGCGTACACCGGCGAGCCGCCGAGGTCGTCATCCCAGTTGGGCCCCGCCTCGATGTTCATGTGCTCGCCCGTGATCATCGACACCGCGCGCGCCGTCGGCTGGTCGGCCCCCTCCGGCGCCGTGAACAGATCCTCGTAGCGGTAGGTGAACGGCTCGTAGTAGTCGTCGATGG
>CAYNPY010000111.1:2794-10018 GCA_964399195.1 uncultured Fibrobacteraceae bacterium | reverse complement strand
GAGCTGGTGGCGGGCGCGGCGCGGGAGCGGCGGGTGGTGACGATGGTCAAGTGATCGTGCGCGGTCGGGGCGCAGCCGCCGTCGGGCCCGGGACAGGCAGTGGAGCTTGTCCCGGGCGCACGACTCGCGGACGTGGTCCAATGCTGATCTACGGCCTCACGGCGCTCCCGCCCCCAGCTGCCGCCTGATGAAGGCCCCCATCAGCGGCACCGCGAAGGAGTACCTGCCGTGCCGGTTCTTGTAGACCAGCCCGGCGGCGCCGAGCCCGGCCAGCATCTGCGTGACATGGCTGCTGCTGAACGGCTTGGGACCAACAGCGCGCGAAGCCGCGACGATCTCCTGTGTCGAGAACTCGCCGTCGCAATGCTCGAGCGAGGCGATCACGGCCATGAGGTCGCGCTGGCGGTCGGTGGCGCGCGCCCAGCGGCCCGCGAAGAAGTCCGAGTCGAGCTTCCTCTCGATCTCGGTCATGGACACCGTGGAGACCGTTCCCGCCCCATACTGCTGGATGAATGCGTCATAGACTTCCTTGCAGATGAACTGGATGAAGTACGGATAGCCGCCCGATGAGCGGACGATGGTGTCGACCGAGCCTGGACTCAGCCTCACGGGGCAGTGCTGTTCCTCGATGGGCACCGTGATCGCCTCGCGCGCGGCCTGGATCTCGAGGTTGCGCAGGAACGTGACGCTGAACATCCGCTCCGCGTACGTGCGCGCCTCGACCAGCTTCGGGAACAGCGTGGGCAGGCCGGTCAGGACGAGCACGAACGGATGCTGCATGCGCTGCAGCGATTGAAACACCTCCAGCAGCAGCGACAGCGGGTACTCTCCCGATTGGGCATGGTCGGCAAGATTCTGCGCCTCGTCGTAGGCGAAGACGATGCCGCGCTTGGCCGAGCGTTCGAGGCTGCCCGCCACGACCCCCAGGACATTCTTGAGCTTGTCCGCCACCAACCCCGGCGTCCGGTCATAGATCATGGCCAGGACGTCGTAAGTGAGGGTAAGCGGGCCCTCATGCCGGATCGCCTCGAAGCCGACCTGACGTGTCCGCTCCGTCCCGCTGACCTTCCAGGTGTTGGTGGCCAGGGAAAGGTCCGTGAGGATCCTGACGGCGAGGTTCTTCTCGGTCAGGCTCGCGGCCTCGGACAAGTCTGTCCCCACCCACAGCCAACCGCGGGAGACAGCAAGGGGCTTGATCGTCTCCAACAGGACCGTCTTGCCGACTCCCCGCAATCCGGTCAGCACGACGTTTTGCAGGACCGTCTTCTGGTCGAATGCCTTGGCGATTTCGGCGATGTCATCGGCCCTGCCCGCCAGGTGGGGGGGCATATGCCCCGCTCCGGGTCGGAACGGATTGGCAAATGCGCTGGAAATCGACTCGCTCACCGGGGCTCCTCCAAATTTAGCGCCTATTAGGAGTTTAGCTAAATTTAGTCTCTCGTCTAAATTTATTTCATTGACTAAATAACGACCTGGGTCTCGCGCCGACGCGCGAAGCGAAGGCCTCTCGCGTATGGCATTGCAGATTCTCAAGATAGACGATAGCCCATCCCGCCATGCGATGGGTCAGCCGGTTCGCGATCGCGCACCGGCATCGCAATTTCGCGGCCAGCCGGCTTGGGCATCCCCGGCATCAGCAATTCACCGGCCCGCCCCGCAGACCTCCCGCACACACCCCCGCAACCACCGCTGCCCCCCATCCGCCTCGAACCGCGGATGCCACATCATCGCGACGGTCACCTCTGCGACGGCGAACGGCAGCTTGAACGTGACCAGCCCCTCGCGCAGGCAGCCGGTGTGGCGCTCGGGCACGGTGGCCACCAGGTCGGTCCCCCGCGCCAGCGCCAGGGCGGCGCCGACGCGCGCCGGCGCGGGGTCACGGCCGGGCTGCTGAATCTCGCCAGGAACGCGGGGCTGATGGCCGGCGTGGCCGGGATGGGCGCGGTGTTCGAGTCGGCGGTCGGCAGCGGCGAACCGCTGGCGGCCGGCGCGCAGGCGGTGGCGTCGGGGACAAGGGTGGTGTTCCTGGTGGGGGCCGCGGTGGTGGCGGTGGGGTTGGGGGTGGCGGCGGTGGGCCGCCGGAACCGCGAGGACCGGGCCGCCGGCGCCCGTCATTGCCCCCGCACCGCCGAGCGGATATGATGACTCCATCCGTCCCGCCGCCCGACCGCCGGGACGATTCCCGTCAGGGGAGCAGGCGCATGGCGAAGACGAAGGTCCTTCTCATCGAGGACAACCGGCTGCTGCGCGAGGGGATCGCCGCCATCCTGGATGGCCACGGCGATTTCGAAGTCATCGCCGTGGCCGAGGACGGCAACGCCCTCGACGAGTTGCGGAAGTCCGGGCAGGCCCCGGACGTCGTGCTTCTGGACCTGGGCCTGGAGAAATCGAACAGCCTGCAGCTGATGAAGCTCCTGCGCGCGGAGCAGCCCGGCGTCCGGGTCATCGCCATGGACATTTTGCCCGAACAGGTCGACATGGTCGAGTTCGTCGAGGCGGGCGGCTCGGGCTTCATCCTCAAGAGCGCCGGCCTGCTGGACTACGTCGAGACGATCAAGGCCGTCGCCCGCGGCGAGAAGGTGCTGCCATCCACCCTGACCGCCTCCCTGTTCACGCAGATCGTCGAGTCGGCGCTCGCGAGCGGCGCCGGCATACCCGACAGCGCCATCCGCCTGACCAGCCGGGAGCAGGAGGTCGTCCAGCTGATCTCCGAAGGACTGAGCAACAAGGAGATCGCCTCGCGGCTCCACATCGCCACCCACACGGTCAAGAGCCACGTCCACAACATCCTGGAGAAGCTCGCGCTCAACTCGCGCCTCCAGATCGCCGCCTTCGCCCGCCGCCAGGACTCCGAATGAACGGGGCTCGGCCGGCTCCCTGACTGGTCCTTCCGGTCTACATCCTCTTTCGATCCTTCGGCCGATGGTCGCCGCGCCGCCGCCTCCCTACGCTGTGGGACAAGGGAAAGGCGGTACCGATGGCGCTCCACTGTCACTACTACGTCCTGTCGCTGGGCCCGCAGACGAGCGCGCTGTTCGAGGCGTTCCGCGACCAGCTGGTGGACATCCGGAACCAGGGATTCCCCGTCACGCGGCCGCCCGGCCCGGGGAACGACAGCTCGCTGGAGGACCTGGCGCGCGAGATCGACGGCTGCCTGGCGCACCACCACGGACCGGATCCCCTCGGCGTGGTGGTCGTCGGGAGCACGGAGTTCGTGGCGGCCTTCACGGCGGTGACCAGCCACGGCCGGTTCATCATCGGCGCGGTCCCGGGCGATCATTCGGCGACATCGCCGCGGGACCTGGGGCAGATCGTCTGGCCGGTGGTCAAGGCGGCGATGTCCAGGCAGACGCAGCGGGCGCTGCGCAGCCTGACGCGGGCCGCCGCCGCCGGCAGGGTGGTCCGGGGCCTGGATGCCGTGGCCGGACGCGTGCGGCAGGGACCGCGCGGCGTCCTCCTGGTCGAGGAGGGCTACCACGTGCGCGGAGGCCTCGCCCGCGCCGGCAACGCGTCCGTCGTCACCCCGATGGTGGACGTCAGGAACGAACTGGACGATGCCGTCGACGCCGTGATCGAGGCCGCGCTCGCGGCCGGGAGCCGCGTCGTGTTCACTCCCGCGGGTTCGCTCGCGGAATGGGAGCGCATCGCCCTCCTGGTCGGGAAGCGGGGAACGGCATGACGACCCGAGGCGGATCCGCCGGCCCGGCCGAGGCCCCGGCGCAACCGGCGGCCGGCGTGGGCGCGCTGCGCCTGCTGCTGATCAATCCGCGCAATCCGCTGGTGAACATCAGCAACCGGGCCAACCGCTGGAACCGGTACCGGGTCTGGAAGCCGCTCGGCCTGCTGGTGCTGGCCGGCGTCACGCCGCCGGAGTGGGACGTCGAGATCGTGGACGAGAACCTCGAGACGCCGGACTACCGGACGCTGCCGCCGCCGGACCTCGTGGGGATCACCGCATTCACCTCGCAGGCGCCCAGGGCCTACGAGATCGCCGCCGCGTGGCGGCAGCGGGGCGTGACCGTCGTGATGGGCGGGATCCACGCCACGATGTGCCGCCAGGAAGCCGCCCGGCGCGTGGACGCGGTCGTGACCGGCGAGGCCGAGACCGCCTGGCCGCGGCTGCTCGGGGACTTCCGGCGCGGCGCGCTGCAGCCCCTGTACGAGGGCGGCCTGGAGGACCTGGAACGGTCCCGGCCCGCGCGCCACGACCTGCTGGCCGGCAGGTACAGCTTCGGCGCCGTCCAGACCACGCGCGGCTGCCCGCTCAACTGCAGCTTCTGCAGCGTGAGCGCCTTCAACGGCCGGACGTATCGCCACCGCTCGATCCCGGACGTGATCGCGGACCTGCGGCTGGTGCGGGAGAAGCGGGTGCTGATCGTCGACGACAACCTCATCGGCACCAGCCGCAAGCACCTCGAGCGCACCAAGGATCTGCTGCGGGCGATGATCGCCGCCGATCTGGGCAAGCAGTGGGTCTGCCAGGCCACGATCAACCTGGCGGACGATGACGAGCTCCTGGCGCTGGCCCGCGCGGCCGGCTGCGTGGGCGTCTTCATCGGCTTCGAGTCGCCCACGACCGAGGGCCTGGTCGAGGTGAACAAGCACTACCACGCCCGGCGGAGCCGCGACTTCGCCGCCGCGGTGCGGCGGATCCAGCGCCGGGGCATCACCGTCGCCGGCTCGTACATCATCGGGCTGGACGTGGACGGTCCGGGCGTCGGCCGGCGGATCGCCGAGGCGGCCTCCGCCTGCCGCCTCGACTTCCTGAACGTGATGTTCCTGACGCCGCTGCCCGGCACGGCCCTCTGGCAGAAGATGAAGGACGAGGGCCGGATCGCCACGGACCGGTTCCCGGGCGACTGGAGGTTCTTCACCCTGACGCTGCCGGTGGGGCGCTACCTGAACCTGGACCGCGACCAGGTGATCGACGAGCTGGTCGCCTGCAACCGCCGGTTCTACGCGTGGCGGCGCATCCTCGCGCGCGTGGGCCGCAACCTGCTGCGGCGGCGGCAACTGCTGCTCGTCCTGATCGGCAACCTGTCCTACCGCCACAACATCGGGCTGGGCCGGGCCCTCTTCCGGGAATTCAAGGCCATGCAGGAGCAGGCGCCGGCGGGCCTCGCGTTGCGGGAGCACGGCCAGGCGGAGGCCTGAACCATCCCGGGCCTGCGGCGCGGCGCGCCACCGGGAAGATCGGAGCCGGAGCATGAATCGACCAAGCACGGCCGGCAAGACGAAGGCCATCGAGGCCGGCAAACTGTATGCGATCGCCTACGCGGCCCACTACATGGCGCAGGACCTGCGCCAGGCGTTCGCTCTCTACCGGAGCCTGATGGCCACGCACGCCGGCACGCCGGAAGCCGGCTACTCCCGCGCGCAGATCCTGAACATCGCCCAGGCGGTGGTCCCCAGGGAACAGCTGTTCGACGCGCAGGTGGACCTGGCGCTGGCCTGCTTCGGGGGCGGGGAGCCGGCGCCGGAAGCGAGGTCCCGCGATGCCGAAGATCATCAAGCACGGTGAGCGCTGGCCGCGCCACCAGGACGACTGGGTCGGCAAGAGGCTGACCTGCGCCAGTTGCGGCTGCGTCTTCGAGCTCGAGGCAGGCGACCAGCTGAGCCAATCCCGGATCCCGGGGATGCTGACGAAGATCCGCGGCGTGCCCGACCGGCGCGTCGGCACGGAGATCAACATCGCCGTCCGGTGTCCGGAGTGCTCGAACCGGGTGAGCGTGAACTGGCGGTGAGGGGGGCCGGTTGCGCCGGCGCAACCCCTACCCCCGCGCCCTCACCAGCGCCATGATCGCATACCCGTTGGTGAACCACTCGAACCCGAAGGCGCCACCGAGCGGCACCTCCGTCACGATCGAGTCCCCCACGTCGCGCGCGCCCGCGGTCAACACCGCGACGATCTCCGCAGGCACCTCGCCCTCCAGCCGCGCACACCAGCGCGCTCTGAACGACGCGGACGCGCAGCAGTCCTTCACGCGCCAGACGGGCGGCTGCGAAGCGTCGATGATCGAGCGGTCGGCCTGGCGTTCGCAGACGACGAACATGACCGGGGCATGGTGCTTCTCGACCAGGCGGCGGGCCGTCGACTCGAACGAGGCCTGATACTTCAGCGCCAGCGCCTTGACGGTGGCGGCCGAGACGGGCAGGGCGTGCGATTCGACCGTGAAGTGGTGCCCCTTGAACTGCAAGTCGGCGGCGAAGCGGTTGGCCTGCACCTCGAAGTCGAGGCGCGCGCGCGAGCTGAGACCCTCGGCGTCGCAGAGATAGAGGGCGTGCCGATGGTCGGGCAGCACGTAGTGCGCGATTTCGTGCAGCGTGCTGAAGCGCATCCGCTTCGGCTCGAGCGCGGCATCGACAGCGATCAGGCGGTCCGGGAACGAGAGCAGCGCGCGGGCAGCGCCCGCATCGACGGGCAGGACGTCGCGCAGCGACGCGGCGAAATCGACGGGCAGGAACCGCAGCTTCAGGAATGACAGCAGGCGTGACGGGTCGACCGCGCCGGGCTGGTCCTGGTCGGTGGCCTGCAGCAGGCGCGCCACCAGCTCGTGCGGCGCGATCTCGGGGGCGCCGCGCACCAGCCCCGCACTCATGGCCGGCTCCGCTGCGAGGCGAGGGCCTGCAGGCGTTCGCGCAGTTGCGCGACCAGCGTCGCGTCCAGCTCGGCGCCGCGCGCCGCCATCGCCAGGTCGCTGTCGCCCTTGTCGCCGGCCAGGCCCGCAAGGTAGTCGTCGATCACGGTCTGGCGACCGGGGTCGCGCTGCGCCGCCAGCTGGGCGAACACCTCAGGCACGCGGTCGGCCAGGCGGATGAGGTTGTCGCTGGACAGGTTCTGCAGCGAGCGGCCCGCCTCCCAACGGCAATACGTCTTCTCGCCCACGCCGACAAATGCTGCCATCTCGGTCTGCGTCAGGCCGGCGCGCTCGCGCACGGCGCGGATCTGGTCCGGGCGCAGGTAGCCCAGGCGCTCGCTGCGCAGGGCTTCGAGCTCGGCCAGCAGCGTGGCGGGGAGGATCTCCTCGCCGCAGGCGGTGCAGGCCTCCCACTGCGCGGCGGGCACGATCAGCGGACCGCCCGGGATGTTGTCGGGCGGGTACATCTTGTAGGTGCCTTCGTGGGCGACGAGGGACTGGGCGCCGCACAGGGGGCAGCGGGTCGGGGTCATGACGGGCTCCCTCGGTTGGGGGCGTGGGGGTCGTCCGGGTGGGCCGAAACGAC
>CAYNPY010000111.1:0-2694 GCA_964399195.1 uncultured Fibrobacteraceae bacterium | reverse complement strand
CGACGATCCAATGCCAGAGGGCGTCGCAGACGTCGTTGATGGTCAGGTCATGTGCCATCAGGTCGTAGGTGGCTCGCTTCGTGGCCGAGGCCTTCGCCGGATCGGCAGCCAGGGCGCGCAGAAGCTGTCGTTCCCGTTCGGACGCCTGCGCCTTGGGCATGGGGACCTGTCGGTTGGGGTTTCGGCGCCTTCGGGAGGTGCATGAGTACTATATGATACCAAAATGTGGCGTCTTGGCAAGCATTAACTACCCAAATAGCACCGTTGATTGATATTTTTCGTGCGTTTACTGGATGTTTTGTCGCTTGCGCCGGCACAAGGATCACGCTCCCGTGAGAGCGTGCGCCGGCGCACGCGAGCATCGCCGCGAACCAGACCACCCGGCCGCCTCAATCCCCCTGCCCACCATACCGCGCCCAGAAGCTCGACTTGCGCCCGTGCGCCTGGCGGATCCCCGCCAGGTAGGCAGCGTGGCTGGGCTGGCCGCGCCAGTCGGTGATCGAGACAGCGAGCAGGTCGAGCTTGCGCAGGTACCGGACCCCATGCCCGTACACCGTGGAGCGCGCTCTGCGTAAGATGGAATCGAGCAGCGCCCGGTACATCAGCGAAGCGGCCAGGGGACGCCGGTCCGCCTCCATGGTCTCAGCCAGGGGCACGAGGCTGCCGTAGTAGTCGCCGTTCAACAGGGCGGCGCGATCGAGCAGGTAGCTTTCGGCCTCGTCGAGGCGGCCCATCTCCATGAGGAACGCGGCGTCGGCGTGCGAGAGGCCGGGGCCTGCCAGGATGGCTGCCACCTCACCGTCGATGACGGCGGCGCGCCGGGCCTCGCCGATCACGGACAGGAGCGCACCCAGGCCGGTCCGGCTGCGTCCGCGACGGAAGAGGCGCCAGGCGACTTCCTCTCGCGGCTGCTGCCGGCCGAGCTGCGTGAAGGCGACCAGGAGCAGCGCGTCCCGCCGCTCCTGCTGGAAGTGCTCGTCCGCGGGAACCCGCTCGAACCACGACAGGGCCGTGGCGGCGTCGCCGCTCTCGAGGTACACGCTGCCGATGTCGAGGCAGGAGGCGACCGACGACACGCCCCACGAGTCGCGGCGGATCTGCTCGAACAGCGGGGCGTCCCTGAGCTGGCGGGCCAGCGTCTCGCCCAGCCGCGACCAGCGCCGGCCGGCGAGGTCGTCCTTCGCGTATTCGGCGGCCACCAACAGGAAGCGGCGGATCAGGTCGCGCACGACCGGTTCCGGCAGGTACGTGGCGGCGCCGTCAACGATGTGGTCACGCACGCCGAAGTCGTCCTCGCGGTTGAGATCGAACAGCAGGTCGGCGAGCCACTCCTTGTCTGGGCAGCGGCCGGCATAGGCCGCGAACAGGCCGGCCGCCTCGAGGCGGAAGACGTCGCCGACATTGCCGCTAGAATCGTCGCAGCGGCCGAGGGTCGCCTTGTCGGCGCGGAAAAACGCGGAGGCCAGTTCGCAGCCCTGGCGCGGGTCGGTCACGCCGGCCTCCAGGGAGGCAAGCAGCGCGGAGAGCTCGCGGGCGAAGGCGGCGGATTCGCCCCACCGGATGAAGCGGCGGGAGCGCTTCAGGGTGGTCAGCTGGGATTTGAAGAGGGAAGCGGTGGATTCGGGGCAGGGCATGGATTCACCTCGACGGGGGCGATGCGGTTCTACGTGAGCGACGATCCGGCGGCAGGTCGCGGTGCAGGTGGTTCGGGTCAACGGCAATGGGCGACACGGGCAATGAAGTGCGCCGGGGCAGGAATCGCTTTGCCGTGAGAGTGTGCGCCGGCGCACGCGCCGCCGCTACCCTACCCGGTGAGGCCAAGCGTCGACAACTGCACCTGGATCCGCTGCCAAGCGGTGACATGTGGGACGGTGTCACCTGTCGACGATCTCCAGCAATTTCGTGCTAGTATATTCTATCATCATTTATTCGCAATATCGACGAATTTGAGCAGATCATTTATATCGTTGTTAATATTGCCACTCAGTAAATTCTCGACAAATGAGAATTATCGCCGTATTACTATACCATGAACAAGACCCCCCGCAGCCCCCATTCTCGACTGGTGACCCTGCTCGGCGCCGCAGGCGATGTCATCACGTTGGAAAACGCCTCGGCAACGCTTGCAGTGTCACGGACCGAAGCGGCGAAGCTGCTCTCGCGCTGGACTGCCCAAGGGTGGCTCCGGCGGGTCGGGCCGGGAACCTACGTTCCGGTCCAGTTGGCCCTGCGCGGCTCCGAGCGGGTGGTTCAGGACCCGTGGACCCTTGTGCCGGCGATCTTCGATCCGTGCTACATCGGCGGGCGCACGGCGGCCGAGCACTGGGACCTCACCGAGCAGGTCTTCCGCGACATCCAGGTCTACACCTGCCGGCCGGTGCGCCGGCGCACGGTCGAGAACCGCGAGGCGGTCTTCACGGTCAGGCACATCAAGGCCGAGCATCACTTCGGCACGAAGGTTGTTTGGCGCAACCAGACGCGCGTCCAGGTCTCGGACCTCCAGCGGACGATCGTCGACCTGCTCGACGATCCGGCGGCCGGCGGCGGGATCAGGCAGGTGGCCGATTGCCTGGCGCGTTACCTGGATCGCGCGGATGCCGACCCGCAGGTGCTGATCGCGTATGCCGACAAGCTCGGCAACGGCGCGGTCTTCAAGCGGCTCGGGTTCCTGGCCGAGTACCACCGGAACGGCGC
>CAYNPY010000110.1:0-10258 GCA_964399195.1 uncultured Fibrobacteraceae bacterium | reverse complement strand
GACGGCGGCCCGCGCGCCGGCACCCGCCGGGACGGCGGTACTCGACCAGCCCGGCGCGCCGCGCCGCCGCCGCTCCAAGGAAGAGATGCTCGCCCGCGCGCTGGTGTCCGACATCAAGGTCTACAACCGCGAAGCCTGGGAGCGGGCGCTGGCCGCCGGCAACCTGCTGGACGCCCTCGGGCCCGAGATCAAGAAGTCGTGGGAGCTCTACAAGGAGAAGGTCACGCCGGAGGTGGCCGGGTCGACCGAGTACTTCCGCGACGCGCTCAACGAGATCCTGGCCGAGGGCCGGAACGTCTTCTGAGGATTCCGCCGCTGCGCAGCCACCGCAGCGACGTCAAGCCGGCCGCGTCGCCGTGAGCGCGGCCGGCTTCGTTTGCGCGCGGGCCGCGCCGGCGTCACTTCCACTTGTTGTGGCTGATTTCGGCCAGAATGTCGTCGATCTGCTGCCGGACCCGCGCGTTGTGGTCGGGCTCGAACAGGGCCTGCTTGACGCGTCCCTGGGCGTCCTTCTTGACGTAGCGGAGCGCCTGCAGGTCGAGCATGGACATCAGGATGTCCTTGCTGACCCGCACCTCCAGGGGATTGCCGTCCTGGTTGTTCGCGGGATTGTGGTAGGGGTGCATGCCGTTGCCCCAGCCGTGGACCACCATGGAGCACAGGAGCGCCCGGAACGTGTTCTGGCCCTGGACGGTCTCCAGATCGAAGTTGCCGCCGACGCGCTCGGTCACGCTGTCGATGACGGCGCACAGCTTGCCGAGCAGCGCGTCGTCGATCTCGATCTGGAGCAGGCGGGCGAACATGGTCTTGAGGATCTTGTCGGTGTTGGTGGTCATCGAGCGCTCCCGGCCGGTGGTGAGGCGGAGCCCGCGCCCGCCGGCGCGGTGCGCGAGTGCCCTGAAGTTCCGGCGGAATCTTGCAAAATGCTTGCCCGTTCCCGGCGATGCCTCCGGATCTGATGAAATGACAAGAAGATACTTGTCGTTTCGTGGCACGCCGTTTGCTTCGCCTGAATGTCCAGGCCCGCCCCTGCGGGTTGCACGCGCCGGCGACGACGAAGGACGGAAGCCGTGGCCACCAGCCAGTTGACAGCCACCCGGACCTGCCGCGTGCTCTACTACGGGCCGGCCAGCGCCGGCAAGCGGGCCAACCTGCGCGTGATCCACCGGTCGATCCCGCCCGAGCAGCGGCTGAGCGTCGCCACGGACGACCCCGAGCGACAGATCGCCTTCCGCGTGCGGCACGGCGCGCAGGGTGAGTGGCAGGTCTTCGTGCACGCGGTCGACGCCGGGCGCGAACGGCCCCGCGCGGCCGGCCGCGACCTGCGCCCGCCCTTCGACGGCATCGTGTTCGTCGTCGATTCGGCTGCCGCGATGCTGGACCAGAGCCTGGCCGCCCTGGAGTCCCTCAAGACGTGGCTCGAATCGTGGGACCTCGACCTGATGCGGGTCCCGATCGTGATCCAGTACAACCGGCGCGATCGCCCGGACACCCTGCCGGTGGACCGCCTGGAGAGCCTGCTCAATCCGTGGGGCCTGCTGTCGTTCCCGGCCAACGCCGCCACCGGCGACGGCGCGCGCGAGACGCTGAAGGCCATCCTCGGGCTGACGGTCAACCATCTGGCGTCCAATCCGGCCGCGGCTGCCCTGGCGACTGCGGCGGCGCCGGCGCCGACGCCCGCGGGGCCGCCCGCGCCGCCGCCGCCGGCCGCCGAGCCGCTGGGCATCGACTACGGTCCGCCGCTGCCCGGAGCCGAACTGGGCGCGACCACGCGCGCGCTGACGGAAGCCATCTACAACGAGCTGCGGCCGACCGTGGTGGTGCCGGTCCGCATTCCGCGGCGCCTGCTGGCGGGCCGCGAACCGGTGCGGCTGCTGCTCGAGGTGCAGGTGGACGACGAGGGTCCCTACTCCTGAGCGAGATCCGGCGCGGAGCCGCCGCCGGCGCCCGCCGGGGAAGCGGCCATTGACCGCCACCGCCCCCGCCGCTAGATTCGCCCGCATGACGCCACACGACAAGGGAACGGGCGGGGTTGCCGGCGAACCCGCGTCCGCCGAACATTTCGAATCCGGTCGCCGCGCCGAGAGCTCCGGCCGGTTCGCTGAGGCGCGCCGCTCCTACGAACTGGCCCTGAGCGGGGAGCCCGCGCGCCACGACTGGCTGTACCGGCTGGGCTGCGTCCTCCTGAAGATGGACTTGCCCGCGGAGGCGGAAGCCGCCCTGCGGCGCGCCGTCGAGTTGCAGCCGGACGCCCACGCCTACCTGACGAACCTGGGCGTGTGCTGCGACCGTCAGGGCCGCCGCGACGAGGCCGTGCTCTGGTACCGGCGCTCGACGCAGAAGGGCGGCGGGAGCGCGGTCGCCTTCCACAACCTGGGCGCGATCTACGCGGAGACCGGACGGGCGCAGGAAGCGATCCGGGCCTTCGAGTCGGCGATCGCGCTGGAGCCCGACGCCGAAGGCTGGCACAATCTGGGCCTGGTCCACTACGGCGCCGACGAGTTCCCGCGGGCGCTGGAGTGCTTCGAACGGGCCGTGGCCTGCGATGCCGGCTTCGCGCGCGGACAGTATTTCGCGGCCCTTTGCCTGATGAAGTGCGGCATGTACGCCGACGCCTGCAAACGCTTCGAGGCCGCCTGGCGGCTGGATCCGCGGCTGGTCCGCGTGCCCTTCTACCTGGGTTCCTGCCTGCACAAGCTGCAGCGGTACGAGGAGGCCCGGCTCGCGCTGGAGCAAGCGCTCGAGCACATCCCGGAGGACGGCAAGCTCCACTACCAGCTGGCCCTCACCTGCGATGCGCTGGGCCTGCCGCAGGAGGCGCGGCTGCACTACAGCCAGGCGCGGGCGGCGCGGCCGCAGCGGGGGAACGCCTGAGGGGTTCGCGATCGCCGGGAGTGGACGTTCAGCGGGCGCCGGCGGGCGCCGGCGTCCCGAGCAGGCGCGTGAGGGTCGCCGCCACGCGCTCGGCGTCGAACGGCTTGATGACGAAGTCCCGCGCGCCGAGCTTGATCGCCGCCAGCACTTGTTCCTTCTGGCCGAGGGCGGTGATCATCACGACCTTCGCGGAGGGGTCGCGCCTGAGGATCGCGGCGAGCGCCTCGTTGCCGTCCATGACCGGCATGGTGATGTCCAGGAGCACCAGATCCGGGCGCAGCTCGGCCGCGAGCGCGACGGCCGCAGCGCCGTCGGCGGCCTCCGCGGCCACGGTCCAGCCGAGATCCGTGACGATCTCCCGCAGGAGGCTGCGCGTGAATTCGGCGTCATCGACGATCAGGACGGCGTGGCTCACAGGTGCCTCCGCGGGAACGCCGGCGGCGCTCCGCTGTTGATGGCGAACCGGCGACCGCCGCTGGCGGAACCCGGCTCGCGGCATGATCATCCCCGGACGTCTCCATGATCGACGCATCCGGGGCCGACTTTACCGGCGAATCGGCGGGCCGGTCGGGCGGCGGGACGGGCGGTGGCCCGCAATAACGGGAGGTTTCGCGTATGTTCAGGCGGAAGGCGGAGATCGCGGCGGCGCTGGCGATCCTGGCGACTCTGGCGGCGACGCCGGCCCTGGCGCAGGGAAGCGGCGCGCCGGTGCTCAGCGGCGCCGGCGAGCGCCGCGGCGTCGACGTCACGGTCTACAACCGGGACCTGGCCCTGGTGCGCGAGACGCGCGCGGTGGAACTGCCGGCCGGCGAGGTCAGGCTCGAGTTCCGCGACGTGCCGGCCCGGATCGATCCGGTCACCCTGCTGGTGACGGCGGGCGAGCGCGGGCGCTTCGAACTGCTGGAGCAGAACTACGAATTCGACCTGCTCTCGCGCGAACGCATCCTGGAGAAGTACGTCGGGCGAGAGGTGGCCTGGATCCAGGAGGACGGCTCCCGCGTGCAGGGCACGTTGCTGGGCATGAGCGGCGGACCGGTGTTCCGCGTCGGCGGCGAGGTCGTGTTCGAGGTCCCCGGGCGGCTGGCACTGCCGGACCTGCCGGCCAACCTGCGCGCGCGCCCGACCCTGGCCTGGCTGGCCAACAGCAGCAAGCGCGGCGCCCTGGATCTGGAGGCGTCCTACGTCACGCACGGCCTGTCGTGGCAGGCCGACTACGTGCTGCAGCTGGACGAAGCCGGGCGCCGGGCGGACCTGCAGGCCTGGGTCTCGGTCGACAACCGCAGCGGCGGCTCCTTCGCGGACGCCCGGCTGCTGCTGGTGGCGGGCGACATCAACCAGGTCGCCCCGGCGCCGGAGATGATGTACGCGATGGACGCGGCGGTGAAGGCCGCGCCCGCGCGCGGCTTCGTGCAGGAGGAGCTGTACGACTACCACCTGTACACGCTCCAGCAGCCGACGACGCTGCTCGACAACCAGATCAAGCAGATCGGGCTGTTCGAGGCGTCCGGGCTGGCCGTGACGAAGCACTACCGCCTGCAGGGGCAGACGCACTATTTCCGCGGCGCGGGAAGGCTCGACGACAAGCCTCCGGTCCTGGTGTTCTACAGCTGGGAGAACAGCGCGCGCAACGGCGTGGGCCAGCCGCTGCCGGCCGGCGTCGTCCGCGTGTACGGCAGGTCTTCGGGCGGCGGACGGCAGCTGCTGGGCGAAGACCGGATCCGGCACACGCCGACCGACGAGACGGTCGAACTGCGCGTCGGCAGCGCGTTCGACCTCGTCGCCGAGCGCGTGCGCACGGACAGCCGCAAGCTGGCCGAGGATCTCTACCGACACAGCTTCGCGATCACACTGCGCAACCACCGGTCCGAGTCCGCGGTCGTCGAGGTGATCGAGCCCGTCGGCGGCTTCTGGGAGGTGCAGCAGTCGTCGCTGCCGGCCCGCAAGGTCGACGCGTCCACGCTGGCCTTCGAGGTCCCGGTGCCGGCGAAGGGGCAGGCGGTGCTCACCTACAGCGTGGACGTCCGCTACTGACCGCCGGCCGGGACGCGCCCGCGGCGCAGGTCGTCGCGCAGGGCAGCCAGGCGGGCGTCGGCGGGTGAGACCGACAGGGCGCGCTCGACCGCCGCGAGCGCGCCCTTCGCGTCGCCGGCGGCCCGACGCGCGAGCGCGAGGTTGGCCCAGGGCTCGACCGCGCGCGGATCGAGGCGGGCGGCCTGCTGGAAGCGCCGCGCGGCCTCGGCGGGACGACCCAGCCGCATGAGGCAGACGCCGGCGTTCAGGCGCGGCTCGGGCAGCCGCCGGTTGGCGCGGGCCGCCGCCGTGAACTCCCGCAGCGCCGCCTCGAACCGGCCCGCGGCCAGGTGGCGGTTGCCGAGGTTGTGGCGGGCCAGGGCGTGCCGCGGCGAGCGGGCCGCGGCGCGCTCGAGGCAGGCTTCGGCGGCCGTGTCGTCGCCGGCCAGTGCGTGCAGGGCGGCGGCGGCGACCAGAGCGTCCGCGGCCCGGGCCGGCGACAGGCCGGCGGCGGCCTGTTCCTGCGCCAGGGCGCCGCGCGCCAACTCGGCGCGCTGGGCGGCCTGTTTGCGCGGCAGGGCGTCCGGACCGAACGGCAGGTGCTCGCGCCGCAGCAGGACGCCGGCGCCCTCGCTGGTCGCGACCTGCCAGCGGGGCGAAGCCAGGAGATCGCGCAGCAGGCCGGCGAACGGCCCGGAGGGTCCGGCCAGGCAGACCGCGTCCACGCGGTGCGCGTCGAGGAGGGAGAGGGCCTGCTCGCCGCCGCGCCGGATCGCCAGGTATTCCCGCCAGTGCGCCGGGGAATAGGCTTCGGTGCGGCCGTCGATGTAGAGCTCGCTGCGCGTGGTCGCCAGCAGCAGACCGCTGGCGCCCAGGTTGGCGAACACGCGCAGCGGCGGCTGGTCCGCCAGTGCGGCGGCCGCCGCGAGCGGATACTGCGCGGTGGCCAGGCCGTCGCCGGTGCGGCGGGCGACGCCCTCGGCCAGATAGAAGTCGTCCGTGCGGATCGCGGTGCCCCAGACGATGGCCACCGTGACCAGGGCGGCCGCGCCGCTGAGCGCCGGCCAGCGGGCCGCGGCGATCCGGCCCCGCCAAGACTGCGGGGGTGCCCACCGCAGCGCGAGCAGCGCGAACGCGATCGCGTACGGCCCGATGGCGCGCTGGCCGGCCACGGCGGCAGCCGCCAGGCCGAGCCACAGCAGCACGCGCAGCAGGCCGAGCCGCCGCCAGCCGGTGGCGACCAGGAACGCTCCGACGACCAGGCTCACGACGAAGGCGCCGATCGTCCCGGCGAGCATGCCGGGCGACCGCAGCAGCGGGGTCAACTCGGCGATCGCTCCCTGCAGCCCGGCGCCGTCCCCGCCGAACTGGCCGAGCGCGCGCAACGGGAAGGCCAGTCCCCGCCAGCCGTTCGGCGTCATGAGCAAGGCCGCCAGCGCGGCCGCCACGCCGAGCGCGGCCGCGCGCCGGGCGGGGGCGGGGCGGGCTCCGGCGCGTTCGGCGGCGGTGGGGTCGAGCAGCGCGACCGCCACCAGCAACGGGGCGACGGCCGAGAAGCCGTGGCATTGCGCCCAGGCGACGATGAGCCAGAACACGCGCCCGCCCGGGTTCCGCGGGTCGACCAGCGACCGCAGCCCGGTTCCGGCCGAGCCGCCGGCGGCCAGGTCAGCGCGCCAAGCCTCGGCGGCGCGGACGAGCAGCGCGAGCGCGACGTAGGACAACAGTTCGGGGCGCAGCAGCAGGCGCGGCCAGAGCAGCGCGAGAGCGCCGGTCAGGGCGAAGCCGGCGGCGATCGCGCCGGCCGGCGTGCCGCGGCCGCGCAGGCGCGCGCGGCCGCCGTCGCCGAGAGCCAGCGCCAGCACGATCGCCGCCGCCAACGCGGCCCGCAGCAGGTTCCAGCCGGCGGCCGTCGCCGTCGGCGGTGAGCCGCGCGGGCCGGTGGCGAAGGCCAGGAGCTGGAAGAGCCATTCGTGATTCAGCCACGGGTGGCCCGGTTCGGTGAAGCTGTAGCGGTTGACCGGCGGCAGCGGGCCGCCGGCGAGCATGTCGGCCCCGGCGCGCAGGTGGAACCAGATGTCCAGGTCCTCGAGCGGGTGCCACGCCAGCAGCAGCGCCAAAGCCAGCGCCAGCGCGATGGCTCCGGCCTGCAGCGCCGCGGTCAGGCCGGGCGCGTCGCCGCGGGCCGGCGACGGCGGGGGCGGGGTCGGACGGGGGTCTGGTCGCATGCGGGAGCCGCCTTGGCCGTGGTTCAGGTCGCACAACGTTAGCAGGCGCGCGCGCTGCGCACCAGCGCGCGCAGGCCAAGGCGTCGTTGACAATCTGGCGCGACGATGCACGCCCGCTTTGCCAAATTGTCAAAGCGCGACGCGAGGAGCCCGGCACGTTTGCCCCGGCGCCGTTGCGAAGCTTGTAAGCTATTCGCTGGCAATGCGTTCGGAAACCGAACAAAGATGCCCGCAAATGCCTGCGATGGTATGCAACTTGTAAATGCAGGGGCGATCACGCGACGACCACGCACCGGCGCCGGGCGCCGGAACCCCATGGCGAGGCGAAACAGGCCACGGGCCCAAGCGGACGGAGAAGAAGACATGGCCAAGCAGGCAGCGACCAGGACGACCCGCGCCAGCCGCGCGATGCCCAAGGCTGCGGTCACCCTGAAGGCGAAGGCGCACCCCGCGGCGGTGCCGGCGGCGGCCCCCGAGACGGCGAAGGCCGCGCCCCGCGCGCGGACGAAGCCGCGCCGCGCCGCTCGCGCGCAGCAGGAAGCCGCGGCCCCGGCGGCGCAGCTGATGAGCAACCTCGACCTCTACTTCCAGGAGGTCAAGGCGTACTCGCTGCTGACGCGCGACGAGGAGTGCGAACTGGCGCGCGGCATCCACGCGAACGACAACGAGAGTCTGCACAAGCTGGTGAAGGCCAACCTGCGCTTCGTGGTGTCGATCGCCAAGGAATACGCGCACTACGGCGTGCCCCTGGAGGACCTGATCAATGAGGGCAATCTGGGCCTGCTGAAGGCGGCGCAGCGCTTCGACGAGACGCGCGGCTTCAAGTTCATCTCGTACGCCGTGTGGTGGATCCGCCAGTCGATCCTGGCGGCGCTGGCCAACCACAGCAAGATCGTGCGCATGCCGCTCAACCGCGCGCGCGTGCTCAACCAGATCAAGAAGGCGAGCAGCGAGCTGCAGCAGAAGCTGCGCCGCAAGCCCGAGCCGGAGGAGATCGCGAAGTTCCTCGGGCTGTCCGTCGAGGAAGTGAAGGACACCCTGCCGCTGATGCAGGACAACTTCTTCCTGGACGACTTCGTCGGCAACGACGAGGACAGCACCTACCTGGACTTCCTCGAGGACACCGCGAGCGAAGGTCCCGACAGCAAGGTCATGGACGACGACCTCAACTCGAGCATCGGGCGCATGCTGGGCGACCTCAAGGACCGCGAGGCGCGCGTGCTGAAGCTGTACTATGGTCTGGGAACGGACCAGGAACTGACGCTCGAGGAGATCGGGCAGATCATGGGGCTGACGCGCGAGCGCATCCGCCAGATCAAGGAAGAGGCGTTCGAGAAGATCCGCACGAGCAAGTCGTTCAAGTACATGCAGGACTACGCGGAGGACCGCCTGTCCTGACGATTCGCGCGAACGGGTGGCGGACGTGATGGGCGCGGGGCCGGGCTGGACAGTCCGGCCCCGCGGCTGTTCGGGCGCCCGCCGCGGTCAGGATCGTTTCGCGCGCGGGGTCACGGCGCCGCCGGTGGCCTGGGCGACGGCCTCGCTGAAGCCGGGACAGCCGGAATGCGGGAGCCAGACGTCCCACGCGACGGTGGCGCCGTAGACTTCCGCGCAGGGGTGGCCGCCACGACCCTCGATGATCGAGGCCACCGCGTGGCGAAGCGCGTACGGGAATTCCAGGGTGAACACGCGCCCGAGGGGCAGATCGCCCTGCGGCGCTGCGGCCAGCGCCAGGCCCGCCGCGGCGCCGTAGGCGCGCGCCAGGCCGCCGGTGCCCAGCTTCACGCCGCCGAAATAGCGCACCACCGCCACTGCCGCGTTGGTCAGAGCGGCCTTGCGCAGGGCGGCCAGGATGGGCTCGCCGGCGCTGCCCGCCGGCTCGCCGTCGTCGTGGCGATGCTCGCGCGGCGGGGGCGGCGCGCCCACGCGCCAGGCGCTGCAGACGTGCCGCGCGTCGTGGTATTCGCGGCGCAGGGCGGCCACAGCGGCGCGGGCCGCGTCCTCGTCGGGGGCCGGCATGGCGAAGGCCAGGAAGCGCGACCGCTGCTCGGCCAACTCGGCGCGGCCGGGACCCGTGAGCACGCGCACGCTGTCCGGCGGTGGCGGGGGCGTCGGCAGGTCCGGACGGGGCACGGCCAAACCTCCTCCCGGTGGCCCGAATCCTCCCACCGCGCGCCGGGTTGCGGCGGCGGGATCCGCATGCTACCGCGCAGCCGGTTGGCGGGCAAGCAGTTGCCCGCAAGCCGCGGATTCCGGTGTGGCACGCCGATTGCCCGCGACCCGTGGTGGCTGCGGCCGCGAACGCAGGGCCGATCCCCGAAAGGACACCCGTTCATGCATCACGCTGCCCATCGCCGCCATGGCGCGGCCCTGATTTGGGCGCTTCTTCTGGTCCTGCTGCCGGCCGCCGCCGCGAACGCGCACGCTGCCGGCGGCCGCCGTCTGGAGCCGCCGGCCAGCCGGCTGGGGCGCCCGGAGGGTGAGCCGCCCTTCGTGTGCGGACACCTGGCCTTCGGGGGCGCCTTCGAACACGGCCACGGCCAGGCCGGCTACGGCCTGGCGGTGGTGTTCCGTCCGCCGGCCGCCGCCGACTTCCTCGACTTCCTTTACGCCTGGAACACGGGGCTCGTGCTGCAGGCAGACCGGCTGGCGCTGCGCGGCGGCGGGCGCGTGCTGTCGGCCGATCTGTTGCTCAGGCGCTACCTGGGTGAGCGCGGCGACGGGCGCACGTCGGTGCAGCCCTTCGTCGGCGCGGGTCCGGGCGCCAGCAGCGCCTGGCCGGGATGGGACGGCCCGGCTCCCGGGCTGAAGTACTGGTCGCTGGTGCTCGAAGGCGGCCAGGAGTGGCGCTTCGCCCGCGGTCATCTGCTGTTGGTCAAGGCGCAGGTGCGCTTCCTGGGCCAGGACGGCAACGACTGGTCCACGTGGGCCGTGCAGGCGGGCATGGGCCTGCCGTTCCCCTGGTAGTCGGCGCTATCTTGCTGGCCGCCGGAGGCGGATGACGTATATTCCCACTGCCGCGACATCGCCCGCGGCTCGCTCCCACGCCGATCGGGCGCGCCGGCAGCCGGCGCCGCCGTCGAGGTTCCCGATGATCCGGTCACGCCCGCACGTGTCTCGTTCGACCGCGGCGCCGTCGGCGCGCGCGG
>CAYNPY010000109.1:9119-10302 GCA_964399195.1 uncultured Fibrobacteraceae bacterium | reverse complement strand
GCGATCTCGGCCGCCCCCGCCTTCGACAGCATGCCGAGCGCCACCTTCGGCCCGACGCCGGAGACCGTCTGCAGCAGCCGGAACATCGCCCGCTCGGCCGGGTCCAGGAAGCCGTACAGCGACCAGGCGTCCTCGCGCACCACCAGGTGCGTCCACAGGCGCACGGGCTCGCCTGGGCCGGGCAGCTCGGCGGCGGCCGCCGCCGACAGGTGCACGTCCAGGCCGATGCCGCCGCCGACGCTCACCACCGCGTCGGTGCCGCCGCTGACCACGATGCCGTCCAGGAAGGCGATCATCCGTTCCGTCCTGCCGCCGGGGCCCGCCCGCGGACCGTCCGCCGGGCGGGGGCATTATGCGCGAAGGGGAGCGTCGCGGCCAGCGGCGATCAGCCCCGGGCCGCCAGGCGCGCGCGCCCGTGGTGCGCCAGCGCCGCGGCCAGGGCGTCGCTCATGTCCAGCGGCGGCTCGGCGGTCAGCCGCAGCAGGCGCATCACCATGAACCGCACCTGCTCCTTCGCGGCGGAGCCGCTGCCGGTCACCGCCAGCTTGATCTCTCGCGCCGTGTACTCGACCGGCTCCAGGCCCGCCTGCGCGCCGGCGAGCAGCGCCACCCCGCGCGCGTGGCCCAGCACCAGCGCGCTGTGCGGGTTGCGGGCGTTGAACACCCGCTCGACCACCAGCGCGTCCGGGCCGAACTCGGCGATGGCCCCGGCGATCCCGGCGTGGATGTCCCGCAGGCGCTCGCCGGCGCCCCGGGGCGGGGCCGCACGACGCCGCCCCCCAGGAAGCGAGCGACCGGCGCGGTGTCGATCACACCGTAGCCGGTCGCGCGGGAGCCGGGGTCGACGCCCAGGATGATCACGGGCGCCCCTCCCGGGACTAGAGCTGGTCCTCGATGGCGGCCATCGTCTCGTCGTCGATGTCGAAGTTCGCCGAGACGCGGGCCACGTCGTCGAGGTCGTCCATGTGGCTGATGAGCTTCATCAGCGCGACCGCCTCGTCGCCCTCGACCTTGATGAAGGTCCCGGGCACCGGCATCAGGTTGGCCGAGGTGACCGGCAGGCCCGCGGCCGTGAGCTGCGCGTTGACCGCGTGCAGGTCCTCCAGCGCGGTGGTGACGGTGATGACGCTGCCGCCCTCCTCCGCGTCCGGCGCGGCGTCCTGGTCGACATCCTGCGCGCCCG
>CAYNPY010000109.1:3616-9109 GCA_964399195.1 uncultured Fibrobacteraceae bacterium | reverse complement strand
GATGGTGCCGTCCTCCACCTGCACGTCCTCGGCCCCGGCCTCGATCGCCGCCTCCATGACGGCGTCGAAGTCCACCGCCTCGGCCTCGAGCGTGATGATGCCCTTGCGCTCGAACATGTAGCTGACGCACCCGTTCGCCCCGAGGTTGCCGCCGAACTTCGTGAAGACGTGCCGCACGTCCGCGGTGGTCCGCTTCTTGTTGTCGGTCTGGCATTCCACCAGAATGGCCACGCCGCCGGGGCCGTAGCCCTCGTAGCTGACCTCCTCGACCACCGCCCCGTCGTCGCCGCCGGCGCCCCGCTTGATGGCCTTCTCGAGCGTGTCGTTGGTCATGTTGGCGGCCCGCGCGGCGAGGATGGCCGCCCGCAGGCGCGGGTTCCCGTCAGGGTCCGCGCCGCCGCGGGCGGCCACGGTGATCTCGCGGATCAGGCGGCCGAAGATCCGGGCGCGCTTGGCGTCCTGGGCCCCCTTGTGCCGCTTGATGGTCGACCATTTGGAATGGCCGGACATGGGAGCCTACTCCTCTTCCTTCGCGGTCTTCTTGTACTCCTCGATCAGGCGCTTCTGGACGTCGCCCGGCACCTCGGAGTAGTGCGAGAACTCCATGGTGAAGGTGCCGGTGCCCTGCGTGAAGGAGCGCAGCGAGGTGGCGTACTGGTAGAGCTCGTCCTCGGGCACGTTGGCGGTGACGACCTGGTAGGGACCGTCGGCCTCCGAGCCCAGGATGGCGCCGCGCCGCGTCGAGATGTCGCCCATCACGTCGCCCATGTAGGCCTGGGGCACGACGATGCGGACCTTCATGACCGGCTCGAGGATGACCGGCCGCAGCTTGTCGGCGTCCTCCTCCACGGCGTGCTTGAGCGCCAGCCGGGCGGCCGCCTTGAAGGCAGCTTCCGACGAGTCGACCGCGTGGTACGAGCCGAAGAACAGCGCGCACTTGACGTCGACCATCTCGTAGCCGGCGACCAGGCCCTTGAGCAGGGTCTCGCGGCAGCCCTTCTCCACGGCCGGGATGAACTTGCCGGGCACCACGCCGCCGACGATCTCGTCCGCGAACTCGAACCCGCTGCCGCGCGGCAGCGGCTCCATCCGGATGTGCACGTCGCCGAACTGGCCGCGCCCGCCGGTCTGCTTCTTGTGCCGGCCCTGCTTCTCCGCCGTCCCGCGGATCGTCTCCTTGAAGTTGATGCGCGGGCGCCGCCGCTCCACCTGCACCCCGTTCAGCTTCTTCAGCTTGTCGAGGATGAAGTTCGTGTGGATGTCGCCCTGGGTGGCCAGGATCGTCTGCGACAGGTGGCCCTGGTGGATCAGCTGGAAGGTCGGGTCCTCCTCCATGATCCGGTGCAGGCCGGCCGCCAGCTTGTCGTCCTCGCCGCTGATCACGGGGCTGATGGCCTCGGTGCTGGTCGGCACGGGGTAGTTGATCGGCGGGAAGGCGAAGTCGACCCCCGCGGTCAGGGTCGTGCCGGTGTGGGTGGCCTTCAGCTTGGCGGCCATGACGATGTCGCCCGGCCCGGCCAGGTCGACCTTCTCCCGCCCCTTGCCCACGGCGACGGACAACTGCCCCATGCGCTCGCTGCTGCGCCCGTCCGAGCAGGCCAGGTTCTCGCCCGGCTTCAGGGTCCCGGAGAAGACGCGCAGCCAGGTCGTGTCGCCGCCCTGCGCCTCATACTGGCGCTTGAAGGCGTAGGCCACCACCGGGCCGTCGACGCCCGGCGTGAAGCTGGTCTCGTCCTGGGTGCCGGCCTTGACGCCCTTGAGCGGCTGCCGCGTCCGCGAGAAGGCGCTCGGGAACAGGTTGACCACCGAGCCGAGCAGCGACGGCACGCCGGTCTCCGTCTGCGCGTCGGTGAAGAACACCGGATAGACGGTGCCGTCCAGCGTGCCCTTCTTGAGCCCGGCGATGATGTCGGCCTCGCTGAGGGTCATTTCCTCGAGGAACTTCTCGGTCAGGGCGTCGTCGGCGCTGGCGGCGGCGTCCATCAGCATCTCGCGGGCTTCCTCGACCGCCGGACCCAGGTCCGCCGGCACCGGGCACTCCACGGCATGGTGGCCGTCGAACTTCCACCCCTTCATCGAGATCAGGTCCACCACGCCCTCGAAGCTCTCCCCGCAGCCGATCGGCAGCTGCAACGGCGCGGCGCCGGGGATCCGCTCCTTGATGCCGTTCATGACGGCGCGCCAGTTGGCGTGCTCCTTCTTCATGCGGTTGATGACCAGGAAGGTGGGCAGGTGGGTCGAGCGGACCAGGTTCCAGAGATTTTCCGACGCCACCTCGAAGCCGCCGTCGGCCTTGATGACGAACATGATGCCCTCGACGACCCTCAGGGTGGCGTAGACATCGCCGCGGAAGTCGTCCACGCCCGGGGTGTCGATGATGTTGATCTTGTTGCCGTCCCACTCGGTCCAGGCCAGGCTGGCCGACACCGTCTGCTTGCGCTCGATCTCCTCCTCGAGGTAGTCGAACACCGAGCTGCCGTCGTCAACGTTCCCCCGGCGACCGACCTTCTGGGTCACATGGAGCATCGCATCGGCCAGGCTGGTCTTGCCGACGCCGTGGGGGCCCATCAGGGCCACGTTGCGGATCTTTTCCATGGGGAAGGTCTTCACGGATCGTCCTCCTGGGTGGTCGACGGTAGCCGGTGCAACCCTGCCGCCCGGACGGTCCTGTCGCGCGGACCGGTGCGGGTGCAAACCGCGGTTCCCGCCGACGCCCTGCGGCGCCCGGGGACGCGCGGATCATTGACGCCCGGATGAGAGTAAAAACCCGCGTTCCCGCAGGGATTCGCGGTCCGGATAACCGGGGATTTCGGCCCGGTCGGGAATGGTAATTGTCTGACAAGTACCTGTCAACACGGCCGCGACGGCCCCGCGGGGCGAAAGTTCTGGACAACTCGAAGCGGTCACTTTACCGTTAGTTGGGTCCCGAAACGGCCCTTCCGGGCGACCCAACCACTCGCGCCCCACGCGACCTTCGTACCCGGCCGGACGTCCGCCCCCGCGGTCGGCGCGGTCGTGCTGAACCCGTCGAGGTAAGCCCATGATCGTCAGGAAACTCGTGTGCCTCGTGGCCCTGCTGTCCCTCGGCGCGATGGCATGGCCGGCCCAGGCCGCCGACGCCCCGGCCGCGCGCGTGACCAGCGCCGCCGAGCCGGACTCGGCTGCCGCCGACGGCGAAGAGGCCACCCCGGCCCTGAAGTGGAAGGACTACAAGGTCAAGGGCTACAGCCTGTCGCTGTACGGCGGCCACTTCTCGGGCGCCACCTACCTGGACCTGCCGCCCATCGGCGACCGGACCCTCTACACGCCCGGCGGCGGCGACATCCTCGCCTACGACGGCACCGTGCTGACCGAATCGGTCAACATGCAGAATTCCAACCCCCTGCTGCGCAAGTACAACGCGCCGCGCAAGGAGATCGAGCCCGGCACGGCCATCGGGGGGCGGATCGGCATCTACGTCGCCGACGACTTCCACCTCGACCTGGTGGGCAATTACATGTCGGGCCGGGCGCTGACCACGATGCTGTACAACCCGGACAAGACGGACCCCCGCAACGAGTGGACCCGCGTCGAGGTCGACGAGGACACCGGCTTCCGCGCCTTCAAGGGCGGCATCTCCCTGATGTACGATGCCCGCCCGGCCACCCTGTGGGGCGCCACCCCCCTGATCGGGTTCGGCCTGGGCGGCGTCATCAACCGCTACAGCTATCTCGAGGACAAGACCGCGCTGTACCTCGAGGGCAATTTCGGCCTGAGGGTCCAGCCCATGAAGGATCTGAGCATCATCGCCCGGACCGACCTGGCCGTCTTCGCCTATGAGGTGGACGAGTTGGGCTACTCGAACATGGTCAAGTACCTGAATTTCACGGTGGGGGCGGCCTGGTTCATTGATGTGGTGCCGCCGGAGGTCAGGGCCGAGCACGTCGCCGAACGCTCCAAGAAGGTACGCCGCTAACCTTGGGTTGTGCCGTCGAAATTGTGTCCGGCCGCGCCGATCTCCGGCGCGGCCGTTTTCTCGCCAATTCCGTCATGACGCGTATTTCAGACCATGGCTTCTCTGCCTCGGCCCCAAGGCCCGAGTTCGTATCCGCCGCCAGTAGTAATCGCCCCACCGCGTCGGCAGGTTCACCTGGCTGATGAAAAGACGCCGAGACAGGAGTTCCTCGACTTCCACACGATGGGCCAATTGCCCCCGCGCCTGCGCCGGCGTCGGGCTCCCGCGCACCTTCTCCTGCCTGCCTTTCATGTAATTTCTCCACACCACGAACACCGCCAGTCGCTCCGCGCTCGCCTGCCGGCGCTTCGACCAGGCGATGGTCTCTCGCTTGTGATTGGCGCTGCTGTGGCGGATCAGCCGATCCGCCAGATTGACCGGGAAGAGCCGGTTGCTGGCATCCCTTCGCGCCCGGCTCGAAGTCGTGAGATGGCGCACCCGGCACCTGAGGCAGCTGATCGCCTGCCGGTAGGCCCGGTGCTCGTCGCTCAACACCGTCAACTCGCCCTGGCCGCCGGCCACCACCTCCAACAGGTGAGTGACGTCCTTGAGCACCGCCCGGGGATCGGGGCGACCAAACTGTTGTTCAAGGCGCTCTCTCTTGCGCCTCTGGGCCGGAGTCATGGTGCCTGATCGGCGCACCTCGCTGTCGGTGAAGTAGGCGATCAGGTCGCTCCCATCCTCGACCGCCAGGTGATGGTGGAACGGCCAATACTGCGAGTGCTCGAAGGTAACCAGTCCGTCGATGACGACGCGCGACACCGGCTGGGCATCCTTCATCTGCAGCGTGTGATACAGCAGGCAGTGGCGTCCGAGCCGTGCCAGCTGGCGATCAACGGTGGACGGTGCCACCCTCAGATCCCTGGCGATCTGTCGGTTGGCCATGCCGCCGACGGTCTTCGTCAGCAGTTTGGGCAGTACGTCGGGACGCTTCAGCCAATACGTGGTCGCAAAGGTCTGGGTGCTGAAGGACCGACGGCAGCACAGGCAGAGGAACCTGGAGATACGTTTCTGCTGCGAGTGACTCCAATGGTAGCCCATGCGCTTGTAACGCCAATTAGGACGCAAGTCATTGTGAAAAATACACTTGTCGTTAGGACAATGAGGCGGCGTGAACGCGGCGGATGAGGTGTTCATGCGGCCTTGATGGCATCATTCGGGCCGGGCACAATTTGGGCGGCACAACAGAGAACCCGCCAGGCTGGGCCTGGCGGGTTTCGCGACTCGGGCCACGATGGCCGAGTTACTTCTTCTTGGCGGCCTTCTTCGTCGCCTTCTTCTTGGTCGTCTTCTTGGTCGCCTTCTTCGTCGCCTTCTTGGTCGCCTTCTTCGCGACCTTCTTGGCGGCCTTCTTGGTGGCCTTCTTCTTCGTGGCGGCCTTCTTGGTCGTCTTCTTCTTCGCGACCTTCTTGGCGACCTTCTTGGCGGCCTTCTTGGTCGCCTTCTTGGTGGCCTTCTTCTTCGCGGCCTTCTTGGTGGCCTTCTTCGTGGCCTTCTTC
>CAYNPY010000109.1:0-3516 GCA_964399195.1 uncultured Fibrobacteraceae bacterium | reverse complement strand
GTGGCCTTCTTCGTGGCCTTCTTCTTCGTCGCCTTCTTGGGGCCAGCAGCCACCATCGTCCTCTCCTCCATTACCGACCTCACTTCGTTGGAGTCCTTCGCCCACCCGGACCACGCACCCTGTGGATTTCCGAGTGAGACCTCCTGTCTCTGACGTGCTTCACGAACGTCTGGCGTCAGGCTGCCAGCTGAAGCAGGGCCAATATTTCGACCGGGCGAAAATCATGTCAACAAAAAAAAAGGAAACTGTCGGCGACAGTCTCCTTTTTTTGGTGCCCGGGGCGGGACTCGAACCCGCACGGCTTGTGGCCACCACCCCCTCAAGATGGCGTGTCTACCAATTTCACCACCCGGGCGCGACCATCGGCGCGCGCTTAGTTGCCCTGCGGCTGCGGCTGCGACTGCGGCTGCTGCGGCTGCGGCTGCGCCGGCGTTTCGGCCGGAGTCTGCGCGGGCGCGGGCAGGCTCTCGAGCGGGTTTCCCTGCACGGGCACTTCGATCTGCCCCTTCGTCGCCGCTTCGCCGATGACGCTGCCCGAGCTGCCGCGACCGCCGTTGTTGTCGGTCATGAACAGCAGGAAGCTCGTCACGAAGAAACCCACCGCGCAGTAGATCGTGACCTTGTGCAGCAGGGTAGTCATCCCGCGCGAGCCGAGCAGCTGCTGGGGGGCGCCGCCGCCGCCGCCGAAGGCGCCGGCCAGTCCGCCGCCCTTGCCTGACTGCAGCAGGACGACCGCGCACAGCACCAGGCAGATCAGGATGTGGATGATGGTCAACAGGACGTGCAGCATGCCGAGACGCTCCGGAACGGGCCCGCAAGTCAAGGATACGGCGGGCCGGTGGGCCCGCCGCCGTGGCATATGGTAACAGACGGTGGGCGGCCTGTCAAACCGCCCGCTGGCCCCCGGGGGCGCCGTTCAGGCGTCCGTAAGCGCCGCTACGCCGGGCAGTTCCAGGCCCGCCATGAATTCCAGCGATGCCCCGCCCCCGGTCGAGATGTGGCTGATCCGGCTGGCCAGACCCAGCTGGTTGACAGCCGCGACGCTGTCGCCGCCGCCGACCACGCTGCGGGCGCCGGCGTCGCTGGCCGCGGCCACGGCCTCGCCCACGGCCCGGGTGCCGGCCGCGAAGGAGGGCAGCTCGAAGACGCCCATGGGCCCGTTCCAGAAGAGCGAACGGGCCGGCTCGATCAGCGCCCGGTAGCGGGCGATGGTCTTCGGCCCGATGTCCAGCCCCTGCCACCCGTCCGGGATGTCCGAGACCAGGACGGTGCGGCGCTGCGCGCTGTCGGCGAAGGCGTCGGCCACGACGCAGTCCTCCGGCAGCACGAGTTTCGTGGAGCTCGACTTCGCCAGGGTCGTGATCTCGCGGGCCACCTCCAGGCTCTCCTCGTCCAGGAGGCTCGAGCCGATGCCGAGGCCGGCCACCTTGAAGAACGTGAAGATCATCCCGCCGCCCAGCAGCAGCGTGTCGACCTTGCCCAGGAGGTTGCGGATGACGTCGACCTTGCCGCTGACCTTGGCCCCGCCCAGGATCGCCACGTACGGGCGGGCCGGGTCGCGGACCAGGGCGCCGAGGTGCTCGAGCTCGCGCTCCATCAGCAGGCCGGCCCGGTTGAGGGGGAAGTGCGCCGTCACGCCCACGGTCGACGCGTGGGCGCGGTGCGCGGAGCCGAAGGCGTCATTCACGTAGCAGGTCCCGAGGGCGGCCAGTCCGCGGGAGAAGCCGGGGTCGTTCGTGGTCTCGCCCGGGTTGAAGCGCACGTTCTCCAGCAGCAGCACCTCGCCCGCGGCCAGAGCGCCGGCCTGGGCGACGGCGTCCGGCCCCACCGTGTCGGTGGCGAAGCGCACGCGGCAAGGCAGCAGCTCGGCCAGCCGGTCGGCGACCGGGCGCAGCGAGGCGGCCGGGTCGGGCTTGCCCTTGGGGCGCCCGAGGTGGCTCATGAGGATGACGGCGGACCCGCCCGCCAGGAGGCGCTCGATGGTCGGCAGCGTCTCCCGGATGCGCGTGTCGTCGGTGATGTTCCGGTCCTTGTCCAGCGGGACGTTGAAGTCCACCCGGACCAGAACCTTCTGCCCGCGGCCGTCGAACCCCTCGAGACTGCGCTTCCTGTTCATGCCCTCCACCCTCCGTTGCCCGGTGCCTGCGCGGCCGCCATGCGCGGCCGCGTCCACGATAGGGACCGGCCCCCGGGGTGTCAACGACACCGGCGGTCCGGCGCGGGCCGTCCGCGCGCCGAACCACGGGCGTCAGGGCCGGAACAGTTCGCCGTCGTCGCCGCTGTGGGCGCCCTCGCCCCCGTCGCCGCCGTCCGCCCGCGCCAGCGCCACACCGAGGGCCAGGACGCCGGCGACGTCCCAGCCCGCCTGCCGCAGGGCCGCCGCGGCCGCCTGCGCCGTGGCGCCGGCGGTCACCAGGTCGTCCACCAGCAGCGCGCGGCCGCGTCCGGGCGCCGGCGGCCGCGCCGCGAACGCCCCGTCCAGGTTGCGATGCCTGGCCGCCGCGTCCGCCAGGCGGGCCTGCTGCGCCGTGGCGCGCGGGCGGGCCAGCGCGTCGCGCGCGGGCGGCAGACCCAGGTCCGCGCCCACGAGGTCCGCCAGCACCTGCGCCTGATTGAAGCCGCGGGCGCGACGCCGCCGCGCGTGCAGGGGGACCGCGATCAGGGCAGCGGCTCCGGTGTCGAGGTTTGCGTCGAGGGTCGCGTCGAGGGTCGCCCCGAGGGCCGCGGGCCCGGCCGCGTGCGCGCGCACCGCGGCCGCCAGCGCGCGCGCGAAGGGCCAGGCCAGCCCGCGCACGCCGTGGTACTTCCAGGCGCCGACCACGCGGGTCAGGCGCGCGGAGGTCGGCGCCGCGGCCAGGACCGGCAGCGGCGCCTCGCCGTCCGCGCCCAGCACGCGAAGGCACGGCTCGGCGAACACGCCGCCGGCGCACTCCCGGCACAGGTGCGGCCGGTCCCACGGTCTGAGGCCCGGGACGCGCGGACCCGCCGGTTCCCAGGCCGCGTGGCCGGCCGTCGCGCCGCAGCCGGCGCACTCCTCCGGCAGCATTACTTCGACCAGCGCCGCCGCAGGCGCGACGAACGCGGCCCGGGCACGGGACGCGAACCGTGAACCGAACGACACGGGATCCAGGACGACCGTCGCTTCCGGGAGGGAAGACCGCGGTTCAGACGCCCGGCAGCGCGGCGTGCATCGCCGTCCACGGCACCGGTGGCCCGAACCACCAGGCAAAGGAGAGGCCACCCTGCATCAGGAGCAGCGGCAGCCCGTCGCAGAAGGCGAATCCCAGCGGCGGCGCCTCGGCCGGCCGCTGCGAACCGTAGCGCACGTCGACCAGGAGCGCCGGCTCGCGGCCGGCGGCCGCGGGCAGGAACGGGCGGCAGGGCACGCCGCCGGCCAGGCAGCAGATCCACGCGACGGACTCAGCAGGCGGCGGCTCCTGGTCGGCTGTCAGGGGCGACAGGGTCACCTCGTCGTCCGGCCCGCCCTCGCCGGACCTGCCCTCGCCCCGCCCCCCC
>CAYNPY010000108.1:0-10383 GCA_964399195.1 uncultured Fibrobacteraceae bacterium | reverse complement strand
CCGCGGAAGGCGGGGTAGCCGTAGGTGGTGTTGAGGATCTGCAGGGCCGTGGTGATCATGTCCGCACGCTAACCAGAATCGGGCCGGGGAACAAGCCGAGCCCCGGCCGCGGCGGTCTCACCCGCGCTCCAGCCCGGCGAACCGCCGCCCGATCGCCACCGCCAGCCCCACCCACACCGCCGCCAGCCCCACGTTCACCCACGCGAAGCCGATGGTGTCCAACCCGGCCAGCCGGCTGCCGGCGATGACCAGCAGCGCGGCCGCGACATCGCCCAGGCGGACGAAGAAGGTGTCGATGGCCTGCTTGGCCTTGTACTTCTCCTCGCGCGTGGTGGGCAGGAAGAGGATCTGGCGCACCGTGTTCTGCAGCGAGTAGTCGGTGGCGTTCTCGGCCACCTTGCCCCAGCGCGCCACGGCCAGCACCGGAAACAGCGCCGTCAGCGCGTAGCCGCCCATGGCGATCAGCGGCAACCCGAGCATGGCCCGCCGCACCCCGAACCACGCGACCAGCCGCGACACCAGGAAGAGCTGCGCCAGCAGCCCGGCCAGGTTCACCACCGAGAAGAAATCGGCGTAGAAGCGGCCGATGCCCTTGCCCACGGCCTCCTCGCGCGCGGCCACAGCGGCGGCGTGCGCGGCGTCGTCCATGCCCGCCGCGCGCTCGACGGCCGGGTGCAGCCGGTGCTGCTCGGCGCGGACGCGCGCGCCCAGGATGTACTCGCCGGTGGTGTTGACCAGATTGGCCAGCACCAGCATGAAGCCGATCAGCAGCAGGTAGCGGTTGCGCCGCACCAGCGTGAAGCCGCCGGGTCCGGACATCGGCTCGTCGGCGGGGCGCCGCGCGGCGGCGGCGCCCGGCGCCGCTCCCAGCCGCCGCCCGTGCAGCGCGTCCGCCGCGCGCGTCAGCCCCACGCTCGCCGCCAGCAGCGCGGCCGCGACCAGCAGCAACTGGTGCAGCCCCAGCGGCCCGATGAGGCGGCCGGCGATCACGCTGCCGGACACCGCGCCGGCCGACATCCCGAAGCCCACGATCGCGAACAGGCGCTTGCCCTGCTCGGGCAGGTAGAGATCGTTCGCGAACGACCAGAACTGCGCGACGACCATCAGGTTGAACACGCCCACCCACAGATAGAACGGGATGCCCACCGGCAGGCCCGCGCGCGCCGCGCCGTAGAACGCCGCCAGGCAGGCCGCGAAGAAGAGCAGCACGGCGTTGATCAGGCGCCGGCTCGGCAGGCGGTCGGCCAGGCGGCTGTACAGGGGCACCACCGCGACCAGCAGCAGCGCCTGTCCGGCCGAGGCGGCGGTCTTCGCCTCGGCGCCCCACTGCCCCAGGATGAAAGCCTCGCGCACCGGCTTGATCAGGTAGTAGGCCGTCATCAGCAGGAAGATGTTGAGCGCCAGCAGCAGCACGCTGCCGGCCTCGCCCGGCTCGACGCGGGCGAACAGCCGCAGGAAGCGCGTGAGCGGCCCGCAGCGCGGCGGCGGTGGCGGTTGCGGCGCGTTATGGTCCACCACGGGCCGTTGCTCCTTCAGCGATCGACCGCGACGATGCGCAGCGACCGGGGCGCCAGGTAGGCGGTGGTCGAAGCCGACCAGCCGCCGCCGCGGTCCAGCTGCAGTTCCAGCGCCAGGAACGGGCGCTCCGGCCCGGTGGCCGGCACGTGCGGCAGCGGGCGGCCGTCCGCGTCGGCCAGCGCCACGCGGCCGGCGGCCACCTCCAGCCACGGGCCGCGCTCGCCCCGGCGCTCGGCGTCGACGGCGGCCAGCCGGCAGCGGTAGCGCGCGCCGGCGGCCGGGGCGAACCCGCGCGCGGCGGCCAGGTCGGTGAACGCCACGCCGCGCGCGTCGGCCACGAAGAAATCCAGCGGCGGCACGCGCGCGAACCAATGATCCACGATCGCCCTCTGGCGCGCCAGCAGCGTCCGCAGCAGGTACTCCTCGGCGCGCGGGTCCTGGTACAGGCCCTGGCGCAGGACCACGCGCAGGTCGTCGGCCGTGAAGGCCGACAGCACCTTGGCCGCCCAGTAGCCGTCGCGCCGGGTCAGGTTGGCCATGGCGCTGTGCGGCAGGTCGGGCTTCCAGCCGGCGGGGTCGAAGACCTCGCTGGAGAAGATGCCGACTTCCGTCAACCCCGGCGGCGTGTCCAGCCGCGCCCAGGCGTCCTCCACCAGCCCCAGCGTCGCCACGCGGCCCAGGATCGGGAACAGGTCGATGCCGTACTCGTAGCCGAAGCGCGGCACGATGCGGTCGCCGAACGTCCCCAGGGTGGAGGCGAAGTCGATCAGGTAGTGACGCACGTGCCCCACGCCCGGTTGCCCGACGTAGACGTCCAGCGTGTTGTGCCGCTTCAGGTCGAAGTGGTTCAGCCAAGCGCCGAACACGCGCAGGGCGCGCAGTTCGCGGCGGTCCTCGTGCGGGATCAGGTCGTTGGGGTCGTCGTCGCGCCGGCCCTGGTCGTCGAACGAGCCGAGGATGATCCCGTCCAGGTAGCGGCTGGCCAACGCGTGGTAGCGCCCGTCGAACCGCGAGTTCGTGGCCGCCAGGATCGAATCGAGGTTCGCCGCGTTGACCTTCAGCGCGCGCCCGCGCTCCAGGCTGATGGTGATGGAGCCGTCCAGCACCAGGTCGTCGCGGGTGAACGTGACCACGCGGTCGACGGGCGTGTTGTAGCCGATGGCGTGGAACAGCAGGTTGGACACGACGCCGGCGCGGATCGTCAGGCCGGGGTGCGAGGGGGGGTCGAACTTCAGCAGCCAGACGTCGCCGCGGCCGTCGCGCACCGTGAAGCCGGGCGTGACGCCGGCCGACTTGGCCTTCAGCACGACCAGCGGACGCGAAAGGTCCGGGCCGGCGGCCAGCGCCGTGCCGTGCGCGGAGCCCTCGGCCAGCTCGTTCCCCGAGAGCCTCCTCACGCCGATGCGGTTGGTGAACCACGCGGAGTCCACCACTTCGTCCAGCGCGTTGACGTCCAGCGCCTCGTGCGAGGGGCCGTCGCCGTCCAGGCGGCGCGCCAGGCGCGCCGGGTTCCAGAAGCGCGAGAACGGGCGGCCCAGGAAGGCCTCCACGGCGTAGGGCACCAGGCCGCGCTCGTCCGGCGCCGGCGGCGGCACGGGGCGCGCGTCGTCGGCGAACCAGACGACCGGCGCGTCGCGAAGCGGCGGCGCCGCCGCCCGGACGGACGCGGGCAGGCCGGCCGGCAGCCACGCCGCCAGCGCCAGCGCCAGCGCAGCGCCCGCGCGCCGCCGCGGGCGCTCAGTAGACCTTCGTCGGGTTCCGCCCATACATCAGGCCCTTCCGGTCGTACTGGAACGTCTGCCCCAGCTTGAAGCGGAGCAGCACCTCCTCGTTGCTGACGGCCACCTCGGCGCGCGCGGCCAGCTTGCGGTTGCTGTCGATGTAGCGCAGGCCCCAGCCCGCGGCGGTGCGCAGCTCGTCCCAGCCCAGTTCCGCGACGTGATCGAACGCCTGGCCGGCGTCGAAGAAGAGGTAGGCGTCCAGCCCGTAGTCGTCGCGCCCGCGCGGGCGCCAGACGGGCCAGCGGTACTCCACGCTGCCGCCCAGGGTGGCCTGCCCCAGGAAACGGTTCGGCGCGAACCCGCGCAGGAAGTCGGGCCGCTGCGTGCTGATCAGGCGCGTGAACGGCGGCGCTGCGCTGCCCACCGGCACGGCGCGGTTGAAGAAGCCGCGCACCGCCAGCGAGCGGTCGGTGTGCCACAGGCGCAGAAAATCCTCGGTCGCCAGGTGCAGCACCAGGTGGCGGGCCTCGGCTCCATCGGTGGGTTCGAACAGCGAGACGGCCAGGCTGCGGAAGGAGCCCCGGGCCGGGCGACCGGTCTGCTCGGTGTCGTCCCAGTTGAGCGACAGCCGCAGCGTGAGTCCGTTGGATTCCCCGCCGTAGCCCGGCGGCAGGGCCGCGCCGTGCACCGCCGCCAGGGCGCGGTCGGTGTTGTACTCGGATTCGCCGTTGGCCAGGCGCGAAAAGTAGGCCTGCAGCTCGACGGCCGCCGCGCGGGCCACCGGGCGCTCGAGCGCCAGCCCCAGCCACTGCGCCTGCAGCCAGTAGTAGGAGAGATCCTCCTGGCGGCTGTCGGCGCCCAGGCCGTGGTAGCGGCGGAGGTTCACCTCTTCGCTCCCGAAGCCCAGTTGCAGCAGCCAGGTGTCGCCCAGCGGCGTGAAGACGCCGCCGGACACCTCGTCGGCATGTCGCGTGGAGCGGTTGGCCTGCAGGTTGAAAAGACCTTGTCGATGCAGAAAGCGCGGCCGGACCAGTTCGAAACCCAGCGCCGTGCCCTCCAGTTCCCCGCCCGACAGCGCCGGCACGATGTACGACCCGAACGGGCCGGGCAGGCCGGGGAATTCCGCCTTGAACTCGAACAGGTTGAGCTTGTCCAGGCCGGTCACCGCCTGGTCGCCGGCCAGGAACGCCAGGCGGAACGGCAGGCCCACCACCCAGTACGGCACCAGCACGGCCGTCTCCCAGGCCGGCCGCGCGCGGTCGGGGAACACCGCGACGGTCGAATCGGAACGCGCCGGGGCCGGGCCCCAGTGCCAGGCGGGGGTGGCGACCCGGGTCGAATCGCCGGCCGCTGCCGCGGGCGCCGCGACCACCGCGGGAGTCGACCCGAATCCCGCCAGCAGCGCCAGCGCGCAGGCCACGACGAGGCGCCCGGCGCGTCCGGCGCCGGGCAAAGCGCGACATGGCCGCCGGCGGCGGTTTTCGGCGTGTCGGGCCCGGAAAGGCATGGTAGATTGACTGTCGCATGCGCTCCAGCCACCGTCAACCGCCCACGGTCCGGTCCCACATCGACCGCGCGCAGCCGGGATCATGAGGATGATCAGGCGCTTCTTCGACGTCCGCCCCGGCGAGGCCCGCAACAGCGCCAGCGGCTTCATCACGCTCTTCGGCATCATGGCCGCGCACGCGCTGCTGGAGGTGGCGCGCGACGCGCTGTTCCTGGCGGAGCTGCCGGCGACGCGGCTGCCGGCCATCTACGTGGGCATCGCCGTGCTGTCGCTGGCGGCGGTCAAGCTGCGCCAGCGCTCGCTGCTGCGCTTCGAGTGGCGCAGCTGCCTGGCCTTCCTGCTCGCGGACTTCGCGATCCTGACCGTCGCGCTGTGGTTCTTCGCGCGCGACGGCGCCACCTGGGCCCTCTACGCGCTGTACGCCTGGCCGGCGATGTTCGCCACCATCGTCATCACCGCGTTCTGGACGTTCATGGGGCGCCTGTTCACCATCGCGCAGGCCAAGCGGCTGTTCGTGCCGATCGGCTCGGGCGGCATCCTGGGCGCCATCGCCGGCACGGCGCTGGCGCGGCTGATGGTGCAGTGGCTGCCCACGTCGGCGCTGCTGCTGGCGGCAGCCGCGCTGCTGCTGGCCGCCGCCGGCGTGCCGCGCTGGGTGGCCGGTTGCGGGACCGGCGGCGACGCGGCACAGGACGCGCGCGCGGGGAACGCCGCCGCAGGCCTGGGCACCGACCTGGCCGTCATCCGCGCGCGCCCCTACGTGCTGCGCATCCTGCTGCTGATCACCGTGACGGCGGCCACGGCCACGGTGATGGACTACCTGTTCAAGAGCCGCGTCGTGGCGGCGCTGCCGGCCGCGGAGCTGCCGCGCTTCTTCTCCACGTTCTATCTGTCGCTGAACCTGGCGTCGCTGCTGGTGCAGCTGGCGCTGGTGGGTTGGCTGGTGCGGGTGGCCGGCGTGGTGGGCGCCGGCATGGCGCTGCCGGCGCTGCTGGCCGTCAGCTGCGGCTGGTTCCTGGCGGGCGGCTCGCTGCTGGCGGTGCTGGCCGGTCGCAGCGTGGACGGCGCGCTGCGCCACTCGCTCAACCGCACCGCCAACGAACTGCTGTTCGTGCCGCTGCCCGGGGACCTGCGCGACCGCTTCAAGGCCGTGGCCGACGTGATCGGTCAGCGCGGCGGCCAGGCCGGCGCCGCGCTGGTGCTGCTCCTGTTCACCACGCTGGGCCTGGGGCACGCCCACCTGGCTCTGCTGGTGGCCATGCTGGCGCTGGCGTGGATCATCCTGGCGGTGGACCTGCGCGCGCACTACCTGAACGTGATCCGCCACGTGCTGGACGACCGCAGCCAGGTCGGGCGCGTCGAAGCGCACACGCTGCACGACGACGCGCTGGAGATGCTGGTGTCGCGCCTGCGCAGCGAGGAGCTGGACGAGGTGACCGGCGCGCTGGACGTCCTGCTGGAGACGGGCCATGCGCGCCGCGTGCCGGCCTCGTTGCTGGACCATCCCGATGAGGCGGTGACGCTGCGCGTGCTGGCGGCGCTGGCCGCCGCGCCCGACGCCGCGGCGACGCCGCGCCTGGAGGCGCTGCTGCGCCATTCCGAAATGACAGTGCGCCTGGGCGCCGCGCAGGCGCTGGTGGCCGCGCGCGCCGGCAGCGCCTGCGCGGGTCCCGCCTTCGACGACGCCGATGCGGCCGTGCGCGCGACCGCGCTGGTGGGCCTGGCCGCCGCCGGGCGGTTGCCGGCCGAGGACGCCCGCGCCCGCGTGGCGCTGCTCCCACCGGCGGAGCAGAACCGCGCGCGCCTGGCCGCCGCGCGCGCCATCCGCTTGGCGCACCGCGGCGGCTTCGGCCCCTGGCTGCGCGAGCTGGCGGGCGATCCCGACCGCGAGGTGGCCCTGGCCGCGGCCGAAGCCATGGCCCAGCACCCGGACACCGCCCACATCCCGGCCCTGCTGCCGCTGCTGGCCGACTTCCACCTGCGGTGGGCCGCGCGCCGCGCGCTGGTGGCCATCGGGCCGGACGCGCTGCCGCACCTGGAGCGGCACCTGGTGGATCCGGACCAGCCGTTCGAGGTGCGGCAGCACCTGCCGCGCACCATCAGCCGCTTCGAGCCGGGCAGGGCGCACGAGGTGCTGCTGCGCCACCTGGGCGTGCGCATGGACCCCGCCATCGCGTTCAAGATCGTGCGCGGGCTGGGTCACCTGCGCGCCGACCACCCGCACCTGCCCAAACCGGAAGGCCCGGTGCTGGCCGCCTGCGAGCACCTGGTGCGCCGGATCTACCTCAGCCACCAGTGGCGGCTGACGCTGGCGACGCTGGCGGGGCCGGGCTCGTCGCCGCGCACCCCCGTGGGCGAGATGCTCGCGGACTACCTCGCCGACCAGGAGCAGCTGGCGCGCGAATGGCTGCTGCGCATCCTGGCGATGTTCTACGCGCCGCAGGATCTCGAGCGCATCCACGGCGGCATCGGCCGGGGCGACGCGGCCACGCTGGCGGCCGGCCTGGAGCTGCTGGGCGAGTACCTGCCGCCGCGCCTGCGCCGCCCGGTGGCCGGCCTGCTGGAGGATCTGCCGCCTGCCGAGCGCCTGAAATTCGCGCCGACCGCGCTGCCGCCGCCGCCCCGCGACCTGGCGGGGCTGCTCGGCGCGATGATCGAGGCGGACGACCTGCACCTGCGCTGCCTGGCCGCCTACCACGCCGGCGAACTGGGCCTGCACGGCCTGCGGCCGCAGCTGGCGGGGCTGCGCGCGTCGCACTCGTCGCGCCTGCGCGAGGTGGCCGAGCGCGCGTTGGCCATGCTGGACGACCCGCACACCGAAAGGCTGGCGTCGTGACCCCGACCACGGTCGTGATCAGCGAGATCGAGCGCCTGCTCTACCTGAAGAGCCTGCCGCTGTCGCACCTGGACGCGCGCGCGCTGGGCCGCATGGCCGCGCACCTGACCGAGCGCACGTTCCACAAGGGCGAGCAGCTGCTCGCGCTGGGCGAGATGCCCGAACGCTTCTACGTGGTGGTCGACGGCGAGGTGGAGATCGTCAGCGGCGCCGGCGACACGCAGCGCGCGGGCAGCCGCTCGCTGTTCGGCGTCCTCAGCGCGCTGGCGCGCGACGCGCGCGGGCTGTCGGCGGTGGCGCGCCGCAAGACGCTGGTGCTGGAGGGCTCGCTGGCGTTCCTGCTGCGCGAGATGGAGGACAACCACGTGATGCGCCGCGCGGCCATCGAGTACGTCTGCACCGAACTGGTGGAAACGTGGACCGCGGCGCCCGAAGCGGCCGACTGCCTGCCGCAGCCGCCGAGCGACCTGCGCGTGCCGGCGCGCCGGCTGGACATCGTCGAGCGGCTGACGGTGATCCGCCGCTACACGCGCATCGGCACCTTCGCCGTCGACGCGCTGATGGAACTGGCGCGCGTGGCCGAGGAGCTGCGCCCGGGCCCGGGCGACGTCATCTGGCGCCGCGGCGAACCGGCCCGCGCGCTGCACATCTTCGTGCAGGGCCAGGCCGAGGGCCGCCGCCCCGGCTGCGACTGCGTGAGCGTCGGCTGCGGCCACCACCTGGAGAACTTCGTGGCGCTGGCCGGCCGGCCGCACCTGTCCGACGGCGTGGCGACCAGCCCGTCGGTGCTGCTGCGGCTCAACGTGGAATCGGTGTTCGACGCGCTGGAGGACCGCGCGTTCATGGCCGCCGACCTGCTGGCGCTGTTCGCGCGCCTGCTGATCGACATGCGCGGGGCGGCCAGGCTGCCGTGCGCCTCGTTCTGACGCGCGGGATCCGCTAGAACGCGAAGCCGAACGTGAGCGTGGCGCCCGCCGCGCCGTCGCCCGCGGCGCCGTCCGCCTCGTGCAGATGCGGCACCAGCCAGCCCGCCAGCGCGCCGATGGCCGCGCCCGCCGCAAGGTCGGTCGGGAAGTGCGCCCCCGCCTCGCCCCGCAGCCACGCCACCGCGCCGGCCGCGCCCAGCCCGCCGGCCCACACCCAGCCCTCGCCGCGCGGCTGCAGCCGGTGCTGCACCGAGCCCAGGAAGACCGCTGCCGCGAACGCCTGCGCCGCGTGCCCGGACGGGAACGACCGCCGCGCCATCCCCGAAGCGCGCCGCTCCGGCGGCACGCGCGGGTCCTCGCCGTACGCGAACGGCCGCGGCCGCTGCACCGTGTGCTTGAGCAGCGAGGTGACCCCGCCGGCCAGCAGCTGCGTCTGCGCGTACATGAGCGCCAGCCGCCCGCCGCGCTCGCGGCCGGGCCCCGCGGCGGCCTGACCCAGCGGCGTCAGGGCCAGCGCCAGCACCAGCCGGTCGCTGGCGCGCGACGCGCGCGGCGACCAGCGGCCCAGGGCGGCGCGGTCCACCCCCGGCAGCCCGCCGGGGTCCAGCTGCGCCAGCTGCGCGGGCGTGAGCGGCTCGTTGTCGCTCCCCAGCAGCACGCCCGTCACCAGCAGCCCGGCGCCGGCGGCCAGCAGCGCCGTCTCGCGCGGGGTGTCCAGGTCGTAGGGGAAATCATCCGCGGCGGCCGTCCGCGGGTGGGGACCGGTGGTGACGGCGAGCAGCGCCAGCAGGGCCGCCAGGGCGCTGCGGGGGGCGCGGCGGGGCCGCAGTCGGGGTTCGTGGGGGCGGGTGGGGGTCATGGGCACCGATGGTAGGGGTGGGCCACGGACCGGGCAAGGTCCCGGTGGATGTATATTCCAGATAATTATGGTATGATTTATCGACCCTCAACCGGGAGGCCCCGCGATGACCCACCCACGGACCGGCGCACTGGCCCTGGCCGTCCTGACGATCCTGACCGCCGCGCCGGGCGCGGCCCTGACCATCGGCCAGACCGACACCTTCGAGGACGGCACCACCGCCGGCTGGTCGGTCGGCGTCGGGTCGCCGGTGCCGCCGCAGAACATCGCCAGCGGCGGTCCGGGCGGCCTGAACGACAACTACCTGCGGCTGCGGTCGGTCGGCGCCGACGGGCCCGGCAGTCGCCTGGTGGCCTTCAACCGCGCCCAGTGGACGGGCGACTATGTATCCGCGGGTGCCGGCGCCGTGGCGATGGACGTGATCAATCTCGACATCACGGACCTGAGCCTGCGGCTCGTGTTCAGCGCGGGCGGCGGCGCCAACCTGGGCGTCACCTAGGCGGTGAACGTGCCCTCGGGCAGCGGCTGGCAGAGCATCCAGTTCGCGATCGAGGCGGCTGACCTGATCGTCCTGTCGGGTTCGGCCGCCGCCGCGCTGGCGGGGGCGAGCGAAGTGCGCCTGATGCACAATCCCCTGCCCACGTTCCCGCCCCCGTTGTTCGTCGGCATGGTCGGCGTCGACAACATCGAGCTGCTCGCCGGCGGCGCCTCGGGCGTGGACGACGCGGCCGTGCCCCGCGCCGCCGCCCTGGAAGCGATCTACCCGAACCCGTTCAACCCGCGGGTGACCGTCCGTTACGCGCTGGAGCGCGAAGGCGCGGTGCGCGTATCCGTGCACGACCTCCAGGGCCGGTTGATCGCCATCCTGGCCGACGGCGTGTTCGCGGCCGGCGCGCGCACCGTGACCTGGGACGGCATCGACCGCGAGGGCCGGCGCCTGGCCAGCGGCGCGTACGTGATCGAGCTGGTGGCGGGCGCGGCGCGGGAGCGGCGGGTGGTGACGATGGTCAAGTGAT
>CAYNPY010000107.1:0-10947 GCA_964399195.1 uncultured Fibrobacteraceae bacterium | reverse complement strand
TCACGCGGACTACGTGAAGAACATGATCACGGGCGCGGCGCAGATGGACGGCGCGGTGCTGGTGGTGTCGGCGTCGGACGGCCCGATGCCGCAGACGCGCGAGCACATCCTGCTGGCCCGTCAGGTGGGCGTGCCCTACATCGTCGTGTTCATGAACAAGTGCGACATGGTGGACGACCCGGAGCTGCTGGACCTGGTGGAGATGGAGGTCCGGGAGCTGCTGGACCAGTACGAGTTCCCCGGGGACAAGACGCCGATCATCCGCGGTTCGGCGCTGAAGGCGCTGGAGAGCGGGGATGCGGACAGCGCGGACGCGAAGTGCATCTTCGAGCTGATCGAGGCCCTGGACAGCTACATTCCGCTGCCGCAGCGCGACCTGGACAAGCCGTTCCTGATGCCGGTGGAGGACGTGTTCTCGATCTCGGGTCGCGGGACGGTGGCGACCGGCCGCATCGAGCGCGGGATCGTCAAGACCGGCGACAAGGTGGAGCTGGTGGGCATCCGTGACACGCAGAACACGGTGTGCACGGGCGTGGAGATGTTCCGCAAGATCCTGGACGAGGGTCAGGCGGGCGACAACGTGGGTCTGTTGCTGCGCGGGATGAAGAAGGAAGACGTGGAGCGCGGCATGGTGATCTGCAAGCCAGGTTCGGTGACGCCGCACACGAAGTTCGAGTGCGAGGTGTACATCCTGACGAAGGAGGAGGGCGGCCGTCACACGCCGTTCTTCACGGGTTACCGTCCCCAGTTCTACTTCCGGACGACGGACGTGACGGGCAACACGGCTCTGCCCGAGGGCGTGGAGATGGTGATGCCCGGGGACAACATCAAGATGACGGTGGAGCTGCACACGCCGATCGCGATGGAAGAGGGCCTGCGCTTCGCCATCCGCGAGGGCGGTCGTACGGTGGGCGCCGGCGTGGTGGCGAAGATCCACGCTTAGCCGCGTCCTGAACCACGAGTCCATGGCCGCGGGCCAGGGAGCAGGGTCCCATGCGTGACATCATCACCCTCGCTTGCCCCGAGTGCAAGTTGAGGAACTACACGACGAAGAAGAACAAGCGGCTCCATCCGGACCGGGTGCAGTTCAAGAAGTTCTGCCCCAAGTGCAACAAGCACACGGATCACAAGGAGACCCGCTAGTTGGAAGCGAGCGCCGGTGCCGGCAGCCCCGCAGGGCGGCCGGCGGCCGGCGGGGTTTCGCAGGGGTGTAGCTCAGCTGGTAGAGCATCGGTCTCCAAAACCGAGGGTCGCGGGTTCGAATCCTGCCGCCCCTGCCATCGACACCGATCCTGCTCCGGCCGGCGCGCCGCGCCGCCGGGCCAGGTCAGGAAGGCCCTGGAATGGTCGCGCGCTTTACTCAGTACCTGCGGGAGTCGGCCCAGGAGATGAAGCGCGTCTCCTGGCCTGGCCGCCAGGAATTGAAGGAGTCGACGATCGTGGTGCTGGTCACGGTGACCATCATCACGATCATCCTGTTCGTGGTGGACAAGATCCTGGACCTGGGCATCAAGGGGATCATCAAGGGCCTGGGTTGACAGGGTAGGCACATCCGGGCCTGGCCCGGCCGGGAGCCCCGAGATGGGACAGTCGTCCCGTTTTCGGGGTGTCTGCGCGTCGAGGCGCCGGAAGCGCAGCGGCGCGGTGGCGCCGCCACGGCGCGGAAGCCGATGGGAGTCGGTCGTGTTCGATAACGAGGATCGCAACGGCGACAACAAGAAGGCCCTGGACGCGGAGTCCCTCTTCCTGGACCTGCCGGAGGAGGACTACGTCGCCCCCGAGCCGGCCGAGGAGCCTGCCGCCGCCCCGCGGGCGCCCGAGGACGACCTGCTCGACGCCGTCGACCTGCAGCTGAGTCCCGACGACCAGGCGGAGATCGAGCGCCGCGGCCGGATGAAGTGGTACGTCATCCACGCCAACACCGGCCACGAGAACAAGGTCAAGCGCAACATCGAGATGGCCGTCAAGTCGAACCACATGGAGGAGTCCTTCGGCGAGATCCTGGTCGCCACGCAGGACGTGACCGAGATGAAGAACGGGAAGCGCTCGACCGTCAAGCGCAAGTACTTCCCGAGCTACATCCTGGTCGAGATGGTGATGAACAAGGAAACGCACCATTTCATCAACAGCATCCCGGGCGTGACGCGCTTCGTCGGCGGCACCCCGCTCAAGCCCGAGCCCATCACGCGGGAAGAGGTGGACCGCATCCTCGGTCGCATCTCCGCTCCGGACGAGGCGCGGCAGACGCTCGAGATCCCCTACGAGGTGGGCGACAGCGTCCAGGTCATGGACGGCCCGTTCACGGAGTGGATCGGCGTCATCAACGAGATCAACCACGACAAGGGCAAGCTCAAGGTGATGATCTCGATTTTCGGCTCGGAGACCCCGGTGGAGCTCGATTTCCTGCAGGTCAAGCCTGTCTGAGGCTCCATCGTCGTCGGGCGGTCGCGGGTTTTGTCTGGACCGGCGGCCGTCACCGTCACCGTCTCTCTCAACGGTGGCGGACCCATAGAAGAGGGCTCGTCGGCGATCACCGGCGGGCGGCGAGTGTGGACCTCGCCGCGCGCGATCGGCAGACCGGCGGCGCCCTGTCCTGGAACCGGAAACGGAACCGGGACGCAGTGCAAGGAGAAAGCTGGACATGGCCAAGAAAGTAGTCACGCAGGTCAAGCTGCAGATCAAGGCCGGCCAGGCGAACCCGGCGCCCCCCGTGGGCCCGGCGCTCGGCCAGCACGGCCTGAACATCATGGAGTTCTGCAGCGCCTTCAACGAGCGCACCAAGGAGCAGATGGGTCTGGTGATCCCGGTGGTCATCACCGTGTTCTCGGACCGCAGCTTCAGCTTCATCACGAAGACGCCGCCTGCTTCGGTGCTCATCAAGAAGGCCCTGGGCCTGACCTCCGGCAGCCACAAGCCCGGCCGGGAACCCATCGGCAAGATCACGCGCGCGCAGCTGCGCGAGATCGCCGCCATGAAGATGGAGGACCTGAACGCCGGATCGCCCGAGGCCGCGATGAAGATCATCGCCGGCACCGCGCGGAGCATGGGGCTGGAAGTGGTCTAGTCCCCGGACTGCGATCACGGCGCCGGGCCGCGCAAGCGGGGCCGGCACCGGAGAAGCAGGGCGCCGGGGCGGCGAAGGCCGCGACGGGCGCCCGATTCGGAACCTCACAGTCAACGGGAGCGATCCACGCATGAAGCACGGAAAATCCTACCGCACGGGCCGGCAGCTGGTCGACCGCGCCAAGACGTACTCGATCGACGAGGCGATGGCGCTGCTCGATTCCATGCCCAAGGCCAAGTTCGACGAGACGGTCGACGTGGCGGTTCGCCTGAACGTCAACCCGCGGCACGCCGACCAGATGGTCCGCGGCACCGTGGTCCTGCCCAACGGCACCGGCAAGACCGTGAGGGTCCTCGTGATCACCCGCGGTCCCAAGGAGAAGGAAGCCGCCGAGGCGGGAGCCGACATGGTCGGGGCGGACGAGTACCTGCCCAAGATCAAGGACGGCTGGACGGACTGCGACGTCATCATCGCCACGCCGGACATGATGGGTGAGCTGGGCAAGCTGGGCCGGATCCTCGGTCCCCGCGGGCTCATGCCGAACCCGAAGGTCGGCACCGTCACCATGGACATCGCCAAGGCCGTGAAGGAGGCCAAGGCGGGCCGCATCGAGTACCGCGTCGACAAGGCCGGTATCGTGCACGCCCCCCTGGGCAAGCGCTCCTTCGGCGCGGCCAAGCTGGCCGAGAACGCCCGCACGCTCTTCTCGGAGCTGCAGCGCGTGCGGCCGGCGGCGGTCAAGGGCGTCTACGTCAAGTCGGTCTTCGTGTCCGGCACCATGACGCCGTCCATCCGCGTCGAGTCCAACCTGGGCTGAGCGGGCCTGTCCGCGCGGGTCACGCGTGACCCGCCGGCCCCGCCGTCCCGTACGGTCGATAGATCAAGGAGAGTTGCCTGATGGCACGTCCCGAGAAAATCACCGAGGTCGAGGCCATCTCCGAACGGATGAAGATCGCGCAGTGCATGATCTTCACGGATTACACCGGCATTCCCGTTCAGCAGATGACCGTCTTCCGCCGCAACTGCCGGGCCAAGGGCATCGACTGCCGCGTGGTGAAGAACCGCCTCGCGCGCATCGCCGCCATGGACACCGGCAAGGGCGACCTGTCGGCGCACCTGAAGGGCCCGACCGCCGTCCTGTTCGGCCTGGAAAGCCAGGTCGACGCCGCCCGTCTGGCTGTCGATTTCGCCAAGGAGAACGACAAGCTGAAGATCAAGGGCGGGTTCGTCGACGGGAAGTTCCTGACGCCGGACCAGGTGGTGGCCCTGTCGAAGGTGCCGAGCCGCGAGGAGCTGCTGGCCATGATGATGGGCAGCATCAACTCCCCGGCCCGTGGCCTGGCCGTGGCGACCAACGGTGTCGCCGCCGCCCTGTGCCGCGCCGTCGACGCCGTCGCCAAGCAGAAGGCCGCCTGACCGCGGTTCGCGCCGACCGGGTCCGCGTGACCAGGGTCCGCGATCAAGGGTCCGCAATTGAGAGAGAAGGCCCCGCCGCCCGCCACGCGGCCGGCGCGGCCCGGAAGATCCAGACAAACGCGGGACCGCCGGTCCCGTTGCCCAAGGAGAAGGAAAGAACATGAGCAACCTGAGCGAGAACGCCGCCAAGGTCCTGGACCTGATCTCGAGCATGACCATCCTCGAGGCCGCCGAGCTGGTGAAGGCCATGGAAGAGAAGTTCGGCGTCAGCGCCGCCGCCCCGGTGGCCGTCGCCGCCGGCCCGGCCGCCGCGGCCGCCGTCGAGGAAGTCAAGGACGAGTTCACCGTGGTGCTGACCGCCGCGGGCGACAAGAAGATCCAGGTCATCAAGGAAGTCCGGGCCATCACCGGCCTGGGCCTGAAGGAAGCCAAGGACCTGGTCGAGGGCGCGCCTGCCACCGTCAAGGAAGGCGTGACCAAGGCCGAGGCCGAGAAGCTGAAGGCGCAGCTGGAAGAAGCCGGCGCGATCATCGACCTGAAGTAAGGTCCGATCGATGGGGGCGGTCCCGACGGGGGCCGCCCCCCGCGAGCCCCGCCCGCCGCCCGCAGGGGCGCCAGGATCGGGGCGGCGCAGAGGGAGCAAGGCACCGGCCGCCGCCAGGCCCGTGCCGGCGGCGACAGTCAGACGGCGAACCCCGGGCCCGTGGCCGCCGCGGGGGAGCCGTTCCTTCTTCCGAGGAAGTGGTCCAGTGAGAAAACCCTCCGTCGACAAATTCACCGGACGCGTCAACTACTCCAAGATCCTGCACGACGAATCGATGCCCAACCTGCTCGCGGTCCAGCTGGACTCGTACAACGAGTTCCTGCAGGTGGGGACCAAGCCGGAAGAGCGCGACATGCGGGGGATCGAAGGCGTCTTCCAGACGATCTTCCCCATCGAGAGCGCGCGCGGCAACCTGATCATGGAGTACATCAGCTTCAAGACCGGTGAGCCGAAGTACGGCATCGACGAATGCCAGGAGCGCGGCCTGACCTTCAGCGTGCCGCTGAAGGTGAAGCTGCGCCTGGTGGTCAAGGAAGAGAACGAGGGCCAGGCCGGCGGCGAGATGATGATCCGCGACATCCAGGAGCAGGAAGTCTACCTGGGCGAGCTGCCGATGATCACGGACAAGGGCACCTTCCTGATCAACGGCGCCGAGCGCGTGATCGTCTCGCAGCTGCACCGGTCGCCGGGCGTGTTCTTCAGCGACGAGACGCACCCGAACGGGCGTCGGCTGTTCCGGGCGCGCATCATCCCGTACCGCGGCTCGTGGGTCGAGTTCACGACCGACATCAACAACCTGCTGTACGTGCACATCGACCGCAAGCGCAAGCAGCCGGCCACGATGCTGCTGCGCGCGCTGGGCTTCCAGACCAACGAGGAGATCATCTCCCTCTTCCACGGGGTCGAGACGGTCAAGCTGACGAAGCCCGGCACCAAGAAGTACCAGGAGCTGGAGGAGACGCTCGAGGGGCGCATCCTGGCCGGCGACCTGGTGCGCGAGGGCGAGGACGAGCCGTTCGCCAAGGCGGGCGCGATCATCGACGCGCTGCTGCGCGAGACCATCCTCGGCAGCGGCGTCAAGGAGATCAAGCTGGTGGCCGCCGGCGAGGTCACGCTCAACGAGCCGAGCCTGATCCTGGCCACGCTGCGCAAGGACCCCAGCCGCACGCAGGACGAGGCGCTGCGGCGCTTCTACAGCCTGCTGCGCCCGGGCGATCCCCCGAACGAGGAGGTCGCCAAGGCCCTGTTCGAGCGCCTGTTCTTCAACGAGAAGCGCTACGACCTGGCCGAGGTGGGCCGGTACAAGATGAACCGCCGCCTGGGGCTGGACGTCGACCCCAAGTGCACGACGCTGACGCCCGCGGACTTCCTGGCGATCACGCACGAGATGATCGGCCTGTTCCTGGGCAAGCGCGAGATCGACGACATCGACCACTTCGGCAACCGGCGCATCCGCTCGGTGGGCGAGCTGCTGGCCAACCAGTTCTCGGTCGGTCTCAGCCGCATGGCCCGCATCATCAAGGAGCGGATGAACCTCGCCGACAAGGACAAGCCGCTCAGCCCGGCCGACCTGGTCAACGCGCGCACCGTCTCGGCGGTGGTGCAGTCGTTCTTCGGCAGCAGCCAGCTCAGCCAGTTCATGGACCAGACGAACCCGCTGAGCGAGCTGACGCACAAGCGGCGCCTGTCGGCCCTCGGCCCCGGCGGCCTGCACCGCGACCGCGCGGGCTTCGAGGTCCGCGACGTGCACTACACGCACTACGGCCGCATGTGCCCGGTCGAGACGCCGGAAGGCCCGAACATCGGCCTGATCGCCTCCCTGGCCACGCACGCGCGCATCAACAGCTTCGGCTTCATCGAGTCGCCGTACCGGCGCGTCGAGAAGGGCCTCGTCACCGGCAAGACCGAGTACCTGACGGCCGATCAGGAGGACACCGTCACCATCGCGCAGGCCAACGCGGAGATCGCCGACAACGGGCACTTCGCGGCCAAGCGCGTGCTGGCGCGGTACCGCGGCGAGTACCCGATGGCCAAGCCGGAGGAACTCGACTACATGGACGTCTCGCCGAAGCAGATCGTCTCGGCGGCGGCGTCCCTGATCCCGTTCCTCGAGCACGACGACGCCAACCGCGCGCTGATGGGCTGCAACATGCAGCGCCAGGCGGTGCCGCTGCTGCGCACGGACGCCCCCATCGTCGGCACCGGCATGGAGAAGAAGGTGGCCATCGACTCGGGCGCCGTCGTGGTGGCCGAGGCGGCGGGCGTCGTCGAGTCGGCGACGGCCGAGGCGGTCGTCATCCGCTACGACGACCCCGACAAGGTGCGCTCGGGCAGTTTCTTCGACGCCAACGGCGTCGTCGAATACAAGCTGCGGAAGTTCCGCCGCTCGAACCAGGACACCTGCTACAACCAGAAGCCGCTGGTCCGGCCGGGCGACCGCGTCAAGAAGGGCCAGCCGATCGCCGACGGCCCCAGCACCAGCCACGGCGAGCTGGCCCTGGGCCGCAACCTGCTGGTCGCCTTCATGCCCTGGGGCGGCTACAACTTCGAGGACGCCATCCTGGTGTCGGAGCGGCTGGTGAAGGAAGACACCTTCACCTCGCTGCACATCGAGGAGTTCGAGCTCCAGGTGCGCGACACCAAGCGCGGCGTCGAGGAGGTCACGCGCGAGATTCCCAACGTGGGCGAGGAGGCGCTGAAGTACCTCGACGAGGACGGCATCATCTTCCCGGGCGCGCGCGTGCGGCCCGGCGACATCCTCGTCGGCAAGGTGACGCCCAAGGGCGAGACCGAGCTGAGCCCCGAGGAGAAGCTGCTCCGCGCGATCTTCGGCGAGAAGGCGGGCGACGTGAAGGACGCCTCGCTGAAGGCGCCTCCGGGGATGGACGGGATCGTGGTCGACGTGCGGGTCTTCAGCCGCCAGGACCGCAACACCCGCTCCAAGAAGGAGGAGAAGCGCCAGATGGATGCGCTGCGGCGCCGGCGCGACCGCGACCGCGGCAAGGTCAACGCCGTGGCGGAGGAGCGCCTGCGCGAGCTGTTCAACGGCGAGACCGCGCACCACATCATCGACGCCAACACGGGCGAGGTGCTGGTCAAGAACGGCCGCAAGCTCACGACGCAGGTCATCGAGGAGCTGGACCTGGCGGCCATCCACTGGGGCCTGCCGCTGGTCAAGGACGAGAAGCAGGACGCCCGCATCCGCTCGGTGTTCGAGGCGGCCGCGCGCGAGCGCGAGCGCATCGACGTCGAGTACGACAAGAACGTCGAGCGGGCCCTGCGCGGCGACGAGCTGCCGCCCGGCGTGGTCAAGCTGGTCAAGGTGTACGTGGCGCGGCGCCGCAAGCTGTCGGTCGGCGACAAGATGGCCGGCCGCCACGGCAACAAGGGCGTCGTCTCGAAGATCATGGCCGAGGAGGACATGCCCTACCTGGCGGACGGCACGCCGGTGGACATCGTCCTGAACCCGCTGGGCGTGCCCTCGCGCATGAACCTGGGCCAGATCCTGGAGACGCACCTGGGCTACGCGGCCCTGGCCAAGGGCATCCGCGCGATGACGCCGGTGTTCGACGGCGCCTCGATCGAGGAGATCAAGGCCGGCCTGAGCGAAGAGGGCCTGGACCCGAGCGGCAAGAGCACGCTGTACGACGGCCGCACGGGCGAGGCGTTCGACAAGCAGGTGACCGTGGGCGTCATCTACGTGATGAAGCTGCACCACCTGGTGGAAGAGAAGATCCATGCGCGCTCGATCGGGCCCTACAGCCTGGTCACGCAGCAGCCGCTGGGCGGCAAGGCCCAGTTCGGCGGCCAGCGTTTCGGAGAAATGGAAGTCTGGGCCCTCGAGGCCTACGGCGCGGCGAATTGCCTGCAGGAGATGCTGACGGTCAAGTCCGACGACGTGACGGGCCGCTCGCGCATCTACGAGGCGATCGTCAAGGGCGAGAACCCGCCCGAGCCGGGCATCCCCGAGTCGTTCAACGTCCTCATGCGCGAGCTGCAGAGCCTGTGCCTGGACGTGACGCTCGAGGACGCGGTCTAGGGGACGCCACGGGGGTGGCGCCGGCCTGGCGCCGCCCACCGGCCCGCAGTGAAGGTCCGTGATTCCGGCCTGCCCCGGGCGGGGCGGCCAGGAGGAAGATACATGCTCGGCCAGACTTTCCGCGAAGAGACCCGCAAGTCGTCCGACTGCAGCGCCATCAAGATCCAGCTGGCGTCGCCGGACAAGATCCGCGCCTGGAGCTATGGCGAGGTCACCAAGCCGGAGACGATCAACTACCGCACGTTCAAGCCGGAGAAGGACGGCCTGTTCTGCGAGCGCATCTTCGGTCCGGTGAAGGACTGGGAGTGCAACTGCGGCAAGTACAAGCGCATCCGCTTCCGCGGCATGGTCTGCGACAAGTGCGGCGTGGAAGTGACGCAGAGCAAGGTGCGCCGCGAGAGGCTGGGCCACATCGAGCTGGCCGTGCCCATCGCGCACATCTGGTTCTTCAAGGGGCTGCCCAGCCGCATCGGCCAGCTGCTGTCGATGAAGGTCAAGGACCTCGAGCGCATCCTCTACTACGAGTCGAGCGTCGTCATCAACCCGGGCAACACCGAGCTGCAGATCGGCGACGTGCTGAGCGACGAGGAGTGGTGGGAGCTCAAGGACGAGCACCCGGACTGGAACTGCACCATGGAGACGGGCGCCGAGGCCGTCCGCAAGCTGCTGTCCGGCCCCAACCTGGAGGAGCTGAACCGCCAGCTGCGCGCCGAGGTCAAGACCGAGTCGTCCGTGCAGCGCAAGAAGGCGATGCTCAAGCGCCTGAAGATCATCGACGCGTTCATCCAGAGCGAGAACAAGCCCGAGTGGATGATCCTGGACTGCATCCCGGTGCTGCCGCCGGACCTGCGCCCGCTGGTGCCCCTGGACGGCGGCCGCTTTGCCACGTCCGACCTGAACGACCTCTACCGGCGCGTCATCAACCGGAACAACCGGCTGAAGAAGCTGATCGAGATCAAGGCGCCGGGCGTCATCCTGCGCAACGAGAAGCGCATGCTGCAGGAGGCCGTCGACGCGCTGTTCGACAACGGCCGCCGCTCGCGCGCGGTCAAGGGCCAGGGCAACCGGCCCCTGAAGTCGCTCAGCGACATGATCAAGGGCAAGAAGGGCCGCTTCCGGCAGAACCTGCTCGGCAAGCGCGTCGACTACTCGGGCCGGTCGGTGATCGTCGTCGGCCCGGAGCTGAAGCTGTACCAGTGCGGCCTGCCCAAGAGCATGGCGCTGGAGCTGTTCAAGCCCTTCATCATCCGCATGCTGGAGGAGAAGGGCTACGTCCAGACCGTCAAGAGCGCCAAGAAGCTGGTCGAGCAGGAGCGCCCCGAGGTCTGGGACATCCTCGAGGAGATCATCAAGGACCACCCGGTGCTGCTCAACCGGGCCCCGACGCTGCACCGCCTGGGCATCCAGGCCTTCGAGCCGGTGCTGATCGAGGGCAAGGCCATCCGCATCCACCCGTTGGTCTGCACGGCCTTCAACGCCGACTTCGACGGCGACCAGATGGCCGTGCACGTGCCGCTGGGCTACGAGGCGCAGCTGGAGGCGCGGCTGCTGATGCTGTCGCCGCTGAACATCCTCTCGCCCGCCAGCGGCGAGCCGGTGGCTTCGCCCAGCCAGGACATGGTGCTGGGCTGCTACTACCTGACGCTGGCCCGCCCGGGCGCCAAGGGCGAGGGCAAGCTCTTCGCCGACGTCGCCGACGCCCACGCGGCCTACAGCGCGGGGCTGATCGACAAGCACGCGCTGGTGAAGATCCGTTTCGGCGGCGCGCGGGGGACGCTGGAGACCACGATCGGCCGCGTGATGTTCAACGAGATCCTGCCGGCCGCTCTGGACTACGTGAACAAGCCGGTCAACAAGAAGGACCTGGCGCGCATCGTCGGCGAG
>CAYNPY010000106.1:0-11056 GCA_964399195.1 uncultured Fibrobacteraceae bacterium | reverse complement strand
CACACGCCACCGGATCCCCGTCCAGCACCACCAGGTCCGCCCGGTAGCCCGGCGCGACGACGCCCAGCTCGTCCTCGGCGAACGCCGCCCAGGCCCCGCCCGCCGTGTACAGCCACAGCGCGGTGCGGGCGTCGACCGCCTCCTCGGGGCGCCAGCCGCCGATGGGCGTGCCGTCCGGGTGCGTGCGCGTGCGCGCGGCGTAGAGGCCTTCCAGCGGCTCGACCTTCTCGACCGGGAAGTCGGTGCCGTAGCACAGGCGGGCGCCGGTCTTCAGCAACGATTGCCAGGCGTAGGCGCCCTTCAGGCGCTCTTCGCCGAGCCGCTCGTCGGCCCAGTCCATGTCCGAGGTGCAGTGCACCGGCTGCATCGCGGCGATCACGCCCAGCTTCGCGAAGCGCGGGATGTCGGCGGGGTCCAGGATCTGCGCGTGCTCGACGCGCCAGCGCGCATCGCTTGGCTTCAATTCGCCCAGAACCTCTTCGTAGAGGTCCAGCACCAGGCGGTTGCCGCCGTCGCCGATGGCATGCGTGCAGACCTGGAAGCCGGCGCCGCCCAGAGTGCGCATCACCCAGCGCAGGTGGTCGGGGTCCGTGACCGCCAGGCCGCGGTGGCCGGGCTGGTCGCTGTAGTCGCCCAGCAGCAGGGCGCCGCGGCTGCCCAGGGCGCCGTCGGCGTAGAGCTTGACCGCGCGCAGGGAGAGCATGCCGTCGGCGCTCGTCCAGGGTCCGGCCTGCAGGGCGGCGGCCAGGGTGGCGGCCTCGTCGTCGTACATGGCGTGCACGCGCACGCCGAGAGCGCCCTCGTCGACCAGCTTGCGCATCAGCTGCGCGCGCTCCCAGGAGACGCCCGCGTCGTGCACCGAGGTCACGCCCAGGCGCAGGCAGTGCTCGGCGGCCAGGCGCAGGCGGCGGCGCACCTCGGCCTCATCCGGCTCGGGGATCACCTTGGTGACCAGCCCCACCGCGTTGTCGATGAGCACGCCGGTCGGCTCGCCCTGCGCGTCGCGCACGATGGAGCCGCCGGCCGGGTCGGGCGTGGCCGCCGTCACGCCCGCCAGCGCCAGCGCCGCCGTGCTGGCCCACGCCGCGTGGCCGTCGACGCGCCGCAGCAGGATGGGCCGCTTGCGGGCCACCGCATCGAGCATCTCGCGGTGCGGGTACTCCTTCACCGGCCAGTCGTTCTGGTCCCAGCCGCGGCCCTCCAGCCAGCCGCGGCCCGGGTTGGCGGCGGCGGCCTGCGCCACGCGGGCCACGGCTTCCTCCACCGTGGCCGCGCCGCGCAGGTCGATCTCGGCCAGCGCCTTGCCCAGCCCGTAGAGGTGGGCGTGGCTGTCGATGAAGCCGGGGATGATCGTGCCCTTCTTGACGTCGATCACCTGCGCGCCCGGCGCGGCCAGGGCCAGGGCGCCCCGGTCATCGCCCACGTAGAGGATGCGGCCGCCCGCCACCGCGACGGCGGTGGGGGCGGGCGCGGGCTCGGTCTCGAGCATGGTCAGCACCCGGCCTCCGTGCAGGATCAGGTCGGCGCGGTCGGGCGGGGTCATGGCATCCTCGCTGGCGCTGGCGGCGGACACGAGCACTGCGGCGAACAACGCGAGTGCGGGCGCGGGCGGCTTGGTCATGCGGGGTGTCCTTTCACGGGCGGCCTGGGCCTGGCGGCGCGGCCTGGGCTTCACGGCGCGGCCCCGGCATTGTACATTGGCCTCTGCACGCAGCCAACCTCCACGACCACGGGAGCGCGACCCATGCAGCCCATCGAACAGACCGGCGCCTTCTACCTCGGCCGGCGCTACGACGCCTCGGCCGGCGCTCCTGCCGCCGACCTGGTCATGTACGACGCGCGCGACCTGACCACGCATGCGGTCATCGTCGGCATGACCGGCTCCGGCAAGACGGGCCTGGGCATCTCGCTGCTGGAAGAGGCGGCGATCGACGGCGTGCCGGCGATCATCATCGACCCCAAGGGCGACATCGCCAACCTGGCGCTCACCTTCCCGGACCTGGCCGCCGGCGACTTCGCGCCCTGGCTGGACCCCGAGGAAGGGCGTCGGCAGGGGCTGGAGCCGGCCGCGCACGCCGACCAGGTGGCCGCGCGCTGGCGGCAGGGTCTGGCCGAGTGGGACCAGGACGGCGCGCGCATCGGCCTGCTGAAGCGGTCCTGCGCGGTGACCGTGTTCACTCCCGGCTCCACTGCGGGAGAGCCCGTCTCGATCCTGGCCTCGCTGCAGGCGCCCGCCGGCGGCTTCGCGGGGCAGGAGGAACCGCTGCGCGAGCGCATCCGCGGCACCGTGGGCGCCCTGCTGGGGCTGGCGGGCGTCGACGGCGACCCGGTGCGCAGCCCGGCGCACGTCTTCCTGGCGACGATCATCGAGCATTTCTGGCAGCAGGCGCAGGACGTGCAGCTGGCCGACCTGATCCGCTCGCTGCAGGAGCCGCCCGTGCGCACGTTCGGCGTCTTCGACGTCGACAACTTCTTCCCGGCGGCCGAGCGGCGCGGACTGGCCCTGGCGCTCAACGGGCTGATGGCCGCGCCCGGCTTCGCGGCCTGGCTGCAGGGCGCGCCGCTGGACATCGACACGCTGCTGGGCTCGGGCGACGGTCGGCCGCGGCACGCGGTGATGAGCCTGGCCCACCTGGACGATGCGCAGCGCATGTTCTTCGTGACGCTGCTGCTCGAGGCGCTGCTGGCCTGGTCGCGGCGGCAGTCCGGCACGTCGTCGCTGCGCGCGCTGCTCTACATGGACGAGCTGTTCGGGTTCATGCCGCCCACGGCCAACCCGCCGTCGAAGGTGCCGCTGCTGACGCTGCTCAAGCAGGCGCGCGCCTCGGGCCTGGGCGTGGTGCTGGCCACGCAGAACCCGGTGGACCTGGACTACAAGGGCCTGGCCAACGCCGGCACCTGGTTCATCGGCAAGCTGCAGACCGAGCGCGACAAGGAGCGCATGCTGGAAGGCCTGACCGGCGCCACGGCCGGCGCGGCGGTGGACCCGGCGCAGCTGTCGGCGATGATCGGCGGCCTCAAGTCGCGCGTCTTCCTGCTGCACAACGTGCACGAGCCGGCGCCGGTGCTGATGCACACGCGCTGGACGCTCAGCTACCTGGCGGGGCCGCTAACGCGGGAGCAGATCCGCAAGCTGGGGAGCGGCGGCGGGGCGGTAGCGCCGGCTCCGGCGCCAGCGGCGGCGGCCCCTGCCGCGCAGGCCGGAGCGCCCGGACTTGCGCCGGCGCCAGTGGCCGCCGCCGGCGAGCCGTCGCCCGTGGCCCCGGCCCTTCCCGCCTCGGTGCCGCAGGCCTTCCTGCCGGCGGCCGGCGAGGCGCCGGTGTATGAACCGGTCCTGGCCGGCCTGGCATCCGTCGCCTTCATCGACCTCAAGCGCGGCCTGGCCGCCGAGCGCCAGATCGCCCTGGCGCTGCCGGCGGGCGCGGCCACGCTGGTGGCCGACTGGACGAAGGCCGAGCCCCTGGCCGCCACGGCCGCCGACCTGGCGCCGCAGCCGGCGCCGGGCGCGCGCTTCCTGCCGCTGCCGCGCGGGTGGGACGGCGCCGCCTTCCACAAGGCCGCCGCCAAGGGGCTGGTGGATCACCTTTACCAGCGCGAGCGCCTGGAGGTGTTCGAGCTGCCGCTGCTGAAGCTGACGGGCGAGCCGGGCGAGACGCGCGACGCGTTCCTGAACCGGGCGCGCCTGGCCGCGCGTGAACAGCGCGACGCCGAGGTCGACAAGCTGAACGCCGCCATGCAGGTGAAGCTGACGCGACTGGAGACGAAGCAGCAGGCCGAGCAGCGCGACCTGGCCGAGGACCAGGCCGAACTGGCGGCGCGCAAGCAGGAGGAGATGCTCTCGGCCGGCGAGAGCCTGCTGGGCATGTTCGGCGTGCTGGGGCGCAGGCGCTCGCCGGGGCTGGCCACGGCCGCCCGCAAGCGGCGGCAGACCGCGCGCGCGTCCGAGAACATCGCCGAGTCGCAGGCCCAGCTGGCGGCCGTCACGGCCGAGCTGGAGCGGCTGCGCGCGCAGCTGCAGGCGGACGTGGCGGCGATCAACGCGAAGTGGGAGCAGGCGCTGACCCAGGTCGCGACGCGCGAGGTGGCGCCGCGCCGCACGGACGTCAAGGCGGCTTTCTGCGGCCTCGTCTGGCGCCCGGCCGGCGGCGACCGGGCGTGAGCGCGAAGAGGCGCGGCGCCGACGCCGCCGCAAGCCTGGCGGACGAGGTCCTGGCCGTCACGCGCGAACTGAGCGCCGCGGTGGATCGCTGCCGCTTCCCGGCGCCGGTGGCCCACGTCTACAATCCGCTGGACTACGCCTGGCCCCTGCACGAGCAGTACGTGCGGCGCTGGGGCGCCACGCCGCGCCGCGTGCTGTTCCTGGGCATGAATCCCGGGCCCTGGGGCATGGCGCAGACCGGCGTGCCGTTCGGCGAGGTGGCCGCCGTGCGCGACATCCTGGGGCTGGACGGCGCCGTGGGGCGGCCCGCGCGCGAGCACCCCAAGCGCCCCGTGCAGGGCCTGGCCTGCGCGCGCTCGGAGGTCAGCGGCCGGCGCCTCTGGGGGTTCTTCGCCGCGCGCTGCGGCGGCGCAGGCGGCTTCTTCGCCGAGCACTTCGTCCTGAACTACTGCCCGCTGGTCTTCATGGAGGACTCCGCCCGCAACCTGACGCCCGACAAGCTGCCCGCCGCCGCCGCGGCGCCGCTGTTCATGGCCTGTGACGCCTGGCTGCGCCGCGTCATCGCCCTCTACGAACCGCGGTGGGTCGTGGGCGTGGGCGGCTTCGCGCGCAGGAAGTTGGACCAGCTCCTGGACGCCGAACCGTCCGCCCCCCGCCGCGCCACCCTCCTGCACCCCAGTCCGGCCAGCCCGGCGGCCAACCGCGGCTGGGAAGCCGCGGCGCTGGCCCAGTTGCGCGAACAGGGCGTCTGGACCTGAGCCGCCGATTCCGGAAGAAAGCCCTGCGGGTCCGGTAACGAAACGTCGCTTGTCCCGACATCAGGAGTGTGCGGGATGGAGGGCGACTCGGGCGCCGCGACCTCAGGGGGAGGCGGCGCGCGCCTGGGCCCGGCCGGAACGGCGCCGCGTGTCGGGCGAGCATGCGCGTCGGCTTCGGTCGGGCCCTTTTCGCGCCTGTCGCTCAGCCCCGAGCCCGCAGCGCCTGCAGCGCCGTCACCCCGCCCAGCCCCGCGCGCAGCGCGCGGATCCCGTCCACGGCCGCGCGGCCGCCCGACAGCGGCGTGATGCAGGGGATGTCGCGGGCGCGGGCCTCGCGCCGGATGGCGCTCTCGTCGAAACGGCTCTTCTTGCCCAGCGGCGTGTTGATCACCATCTGCACGCGGCCGCCGCGGATCAGTTCGCCGATGTGGGGCGTGCCTTCGCCGACCTTGGCCACGGAGGCCGCCGCCAGCCCCTGCCCGCGCAGGAACGCGGCCGTGCCGCCGGTGGCCAGCAGCTCGTAGCCGAGTCCCGCCAGATCGCGGGCGATGGGCAGCACCGCCTGCTTGTCGTTGTCGTTCACGCTGATGAACACCGCGCCCTCGTCCGGCAGGCCCTGGCCGCAGGCCAGCTGCGCGCGGGCGAAGGCCTCGCCGAAGCCGCCGCCGATGCCCATCACCTCGCCCGTGCTCTTCATCTCCGGCCCCAACAGGTGGTCCGTCAGCGGGAAGCGCCGGAACGGGAAGACCGGGCCCTTGACGAACGTGCGGCCGGCCGGGACCGGCGCCTCGCCCAGGTCCAGGCCCTGCTCCTTGAGCGTGATGCCCAGCATGCAGCGCGTGGCGGCGCCGGCCAGCGGCACGCCGGTGGCCTTCTCCAGGAACGGAACCGTGCGCGAGGCGCGCGGGTTGATCTCGATGACGTAGATCACGCCGTCCCGGCTGGCGAACTGGATGTTCATCAGGCCGACCACGCCCAGGGCCCGCGCCAGGCGCCGCGTGTACAGCTGCATCAGCGCCGTCTCCGAGGCGTTGGTCTTGTAGGGCGGCAGCACGGCGAAGCTGTCGCCGCTGTGGATGCCCGCCTCCTCGATGTGCTGCATGATGCCGCCGATCAGCACCTCGGTGCCGTCGCAGACCGCGTCCACGTCGAACTCGACGGCGTCCTCCAGGAACTGGTCGATCAGCACCGGGTGCTCGCCGCTGACCGTCGCGGCGGCGGCGAACCACTCGCCCAGTTGCGCCTCGTCGTAGACCACGCGCATGGCGCGGCCGCCCAGCACGTAGCTCGGGCGCACCATCACCGGGTAGCCGATCCCGCCGGCCATGGCGCACGCTGCCGCCAGGTCGCGGGCGCTGCCGGAACGCGGGGTGTCGATCTCCAGGTCCGCCAGCAGGCGGCCGCAGCGCTCGCGGTCCTCGGCGCGATCGATGGCCTCGGTGCCGGTGCCCAGCAGGCGCACGCCGGCGGCCTGCAGGTCGCGCGCCAGGTTCAGCGGCGTCTGTCCGCCCAGGGTGACGATCACGCCCTCGGGTCGCTCGACCTCGATGATGTGCATCACCTCCTCGAACCGCAGCGGCTCGAAGTAGAGGCGGTCCGAGAGGTCGTAGTCGGTGCTCACGGTCTCCGGGTTGCAGTTGACCAGGATGGCCTCGACGCCCTCGGCGCGCAGCGCCTGCACCGCGTGGCAGCAGCAGGTGTCGAACTCGATGCCCTGGCCGATGCGGTTGGGCCCGCCGCCCAGCACGATGACCTTGCGGCGGGAGGTGGGCCGGCTCTCGCAGGGGCCGTCCTCCCAGGTCGAGTACAGGTAGGGCGTGGCGGAGGGGAACTCGGCGGCGCAGGTGTCGACGCGCCGGAACACCGGCCGCAGGCCCTGCGCCTGCCGAGCCGCCAGCACGAGCGCGGCCCGCAGCCGGATCGTGGCCGCCCCGTCGCGGCCGGCGGCCTGGCCGTCGTCCCACTGCAGCAGACGCGCGATGCGGCGGTCGCTGAAGCCCTCGCGCTTGGCCTCGCGCAGCAGGTCCTCCGGCAGCTCGGCCAGCGTGTAGCTGCGCAGGCGGCCCTCGACTTCCATCAGGCGCGAGAGGTTGTCCAGGAACCAGGGGTCGATGCCGGTCAGGCGGTGCAGCTGCTCGGGCTCCAGCCCGCGGCGCATCGCCTCGTGCAGGTCGGCCAGGCGGCCCTGGCGGGGGCGTGTCAGGTCGCGGGCCAGTTCTTCGCGCGTGCGGCCGCTGCTGGTGCTCTCCCAGCCGTCCAGGCCCAGTTCCAGCGAGCGCAGCGCCTTCTGGAAGGCCTCGCGGAACGTGCGGCCGATGGCCATGACCTCGCCGACCGACTGCATGGTGGTGCCCAGCCGGTCGGGCGTGCCGGGGAACTTCTCGAAGGCCCAGCGCGGCACCTTGACCACGGTGTAGTCCAAGGTCGGCTCGAAGCAGGCGCTGCTGGTGCCGGTGATCTCGTTCGGCAGCTCGGGCAGCGTGTAGCCCACGGCCAGCAGCGCCGCCACCTTCGCGATGGGGTAGCCGGTGGCCTTGCTGGCCAGCGCGCTGCTGCGGCTGACCCGCGGGTTCATCTCGATCACCAGCGAGCGGCCGCTCTCGGGGTCCACCGCGAACTGCACGTTGCTGCCGCCGGTCACCACCCCGACCGCGTCGAGCACCTTCAGCGCGTCGTTGCGCAGGCGCTGGTACTCCCGGTCGGTCAGGGTCTGAGCCGGCGCCACCGTCACGCTGTCGCCGGTGTGCACGCCCATGGCGTCGAAGTTCTCGATGCTGCAGACGACGATGCCGTTGCCGGCCTGGTCGCGGATGACCTCCAGCTCGTATTCCTTCCAGCCGAGCACCGACTCCTCGACCAGCACGCTGCCGACCGGCGAGGCGGCCAGGCCCTCGCGCAGCATCTCGCGCAGCTCGGCCTCGTCATGGGCGATGCCGCTGCCGGCGCCGCCCAGGGTGAAGCTGGCGCGCAGGATCAGCGGGAACGAGAGCTCGCGCAGCGCGCGCGGCGCCTGCTCGACCGTCGTCAGCAACAGGCTGCGCGGCGTCTGCAGGCCGATCTCCGCCATGCGTTGCTTGAACAGCTCGCGATCCTCGGCCAACTTCACCGTGCGCGGGCTGGCGCCGATCAGCTCGACCCCGTACCGCTCGAGCACGCCCGCGTCGGCCAGTTCGACCGCGAGGTTCAGGCCGGTCTGCCCGCCGACCGTCGGCAGCAGCGCGTCCGGCCGCTCGGCGGCGATCACCTGCTCGAGCATCGCGCAGGTCAGCGGCTCGATGTAGGTGGCGTCGGCCATGTCCTCGTCGGTCATGATCGTGGCCGGGTTGCTGTTGACCAGCACCACGCGATAGCCTTCGCGCTTGAGCGCGCGCACGGCCTGCGTCCCCGAATAGTCGAACTCGCTGGCTTGCCCGATGACGATGGGGCCGGAGCCGACGACGAGGATCGTCCGGAGGTCAGCTCGCCGCGGCATGGCGCTCCCTCAACGTGGCGGCCAGGCGGCGCCGGTCCAGCATGCGCTCGCGGAAGGCGGCGAACAGGTGCAGGCTGTCGCTCGGGCCGGGCGCGGCCTCGGGGTGGAACTGCACCGAGAAGGCGTCGCGGCCCACCGCGCGCAGGCCCTCGATGGAGCGGTCGTTCAGGCTCACGTGCGTCACCAGCGCGCGCGCCGGGTCCAGGCTCGCCTCGGGCACGGCGTAATTGTGGTTCTGGCTGGTGATCTCGACGCGGCCGGTGGCCAGGTTGTGCACGGGATGGTTGGCGCCGTGGTGGCCGAAGGGCAGCTTGACGGTGGTGGCGCCGAGCGCGCGGGCCAGCAGCTGGTGGCCCAGGCAGATGCCGAACAGCGGCACGTCGGCCGCCAGCAGGCCGCTCACGGTCCGGACCAGATGCGGCAGCGAGGCCGGGTCGCCCGGGCCGTTGCTCAGGAACACGCCCTCGGTGGGGCCGGCCAGCAGCTCCGCCGCGGGCGTGGCGGCGGGAAACACGCGCACGCGGCAGCCCGCCTCGACCAGGCAGTCGAGGATGCTCTTCTTGACGCCGCAGTCCAGCACCGCGACCTCGCAGGGGTCGGCCGCGCGCGGCTGCCGCTCATAGGGGCCGGCCTCGGCGCGCGTGACGCGGGCCACCCAGTCGACCTCGTCGATCGGGGGCAGGGCGCGGGCGCGCTCGACGAGCTCGCGCGGGTCGCCGGCCCCGACGAAGCCGCGGCAGGTGCCGCCGTCCCTGATCGCGATGGTCAGCGCCCGCGTGTCGATGTCCGACACCGCCGGCACGCCGGCCCGCCGCAGGACGTGGTCCAGGTTGTGCTCGCTGCCCCGGTGGTAGTTGCGCCGGCAGAAATCCCGCACGACGACGGCGCGCGGGTGCACGCGCGCCGACTCGCTGTCGGCGGCGTGGATGCCGTAGTTGCCCAGGTGAGCCGCGGTGAAGACCACGACCTGGCCCGCGTAACTGGGGTCGGTGAGGATCTCCTGATAGCCGGTCATGCCGGTGTGGAAGACGACCTCTCCCCCGGCCGGGAGCGGGGCGCCCAGAAGCCGGCCGCTGAAGACCAGGCCGTTCTCCAGCGCGATGTGGCCGCGCATCAGGAGCGCTCCGCGAGCGCGCGCAGCGCCGTGCCCTGCGGGACCTCGTGCATCACCTGCGCGATGCGGTCCATCGGGTCGATCAGCGTGTCAGTGACCTTTTCCAGGCCCATCAGGTACTGCAACAGCCGCCCGAGGTCCAGGCTGAAGGCGCCGCGCCCGGACTGCACCTCGCCCTCCATCGCCACGCCGGCCCAGGGCAGGATGTACTCGACGCCTTCGCGCCGCGCGGGCTCCGGCGCCGCGGCGGTGCCCTGCAGGCAGTGCGGCCGCGGCTGGCGCAGCAACTGCACGGGCAGGTTGCCGCAGTGGCGCAGGAGCGTGGCCTTGGCCGCCATGTGCAGCGGCTGGGCCGGATCCAGGTCCCAGCCCTTGTCCCGCAGGACGACCAGCGCCTCGTCGAACCCCAGGCACGGGTGCTCGCAGCGCAGCATGCGGTCCAGGCGCGTCACGTCGCGACCGCCCAGCAGGTCGGCGCTCATGTCGGCCGCCACGTAGCGCAGCAGGTCCCGCTGCAGCGCGGCCAGGCCGTCCAGGTCCAGGCCGGCGCGGGCGGCCTCCATCAGCTTGAACCCCCGCAGGTGCCGCGGTTCGAGCCGGCCGCCCGGCGGCAGGATCTCCGACTCGCACCACACGGCCGCGAAGCCGAGCGACAGCATGCCGTCCAGCTGCACCTGCGCCGGGTGGTCGGCCAGCGCGGTGACGGGGATCTCGTGGAAGCCCTCTTCCTCGAAGAAGGAGCGCAAGCGCCTGACGACGCGGTTGTGGATGGCCAGGCGCCGGGCCAGCGGTCGCGGACGGCCGGGGGCCTCGAACATGGCGGCGGCGGGGAAGGCGGATCCGGGCTGCGGGCGCGCGGACGTCGGCGCGACGGGGGCGTTCATGGCGGGTCTCCTTTTGACGCTCACGGACGTCAGTTAAAGGGCGGCCGCATGGTAACCGGCACGGGCGGCGCTGTCAAGCCGGCCGTCGGGCAGGTGCCGGGCGCGCACGGATATTGCTCTTCGTTGGTCGAATCCCTTGTGAACAAAGGCGTTGCGCCGGATGTGGCGCCACGCCTGATCGGATTCCGGCCAGGAGGGAACCTCGCATGTCCAGTTTCGTCCCGACGGCGCCCTCGACTGGCGATCGCCCCGACGTGTCCATCATCATGCCGGTCTTCAACAAGCTGCCGCTGACCGAACCCTGCGTCGCCTCGATCCACCGCGAAGGCGCGGCCTGCTCGTTCGAGATCGTGGTCGTGGACAACGGCTCGACCGACGGCACGCCGCAATGGCTGGCCGAGCAGGAGCGGGCGGGGCGTCTGCGCAGCGTCGTCAACCCGGACAACTTGGGCTTCGCGCGCGGCTGCAACCTGGGCGCCGCCCACGCCCGCGGACGCTACCTGCTGTTCCTGAACAACGACATGGAGGTCACGCCCGGCTGGCTGGAGCCGCTGGTGGCGACTTTGGACCAGGATCCGGAAGCGGGCATCGTCGGCGCGCGTCTGCTCTTCGCCGACGAGACGATCCAGCACGGCGGCGTGGCCCTGGTGCAGGTGACCAAGGACGGCT
>CAYNPY010000105.1:0-11291 GCA_964399195.1 uncultured Fibrobacteraceae bacterium | reverse complement strand
GCCGACTTCCCCCACTCCCGCGACCTGTCGATCAGCCCCGACACGCCCGCCAGCGCCACCATGATCGCCACGCCGATGTAGACCCAGGCCGGGACGGCCATCGGCTCGCCCGCGGCGTAGCTGTGCAGGCCGCTCAGGAAGTAGTTCACGCCGAAGTAGGTCATGACCACCGAGCTGACGGCCGCCATGCTGACGGTGGCGTTCAGCCACAGCGAGCGCATCTGCGGGATCCAGCGGAAGTGCAGCACCACCGCGTAGACCAGGATCGTGATCAGCGCCCAGGTCTCCTTCGGGTCCCAGCCCCAGTAGCGGCCCCACGACTCGTTGGCCCAGACGCCGCCCAGCAGCGTGCCGACCGTCAGCAGGCCCAGCCCGGCGATGATCACGTGCTTGTTCAGGTCGTCCAGGGTGACGATCGCCTCGCGCACGTGCTCGCGGCCGCGGCCCTTGAACATGAGGAGGATCAGCACCAGCGCGCCGACCAGCGCCGCCAGTCCCAGGAACCCGTAGCTGGCGGTGATGATGGTCACGTGGATGTTCAGCCAGTAGCTGACCAGCACCGGCACCAGCGGCCCGATGGCCGGGTCGAAGGTCGACAGCATCGAGACGCCGATGACCACCGTCGTCAGCAGCGCGCCCAGGCTCGCCGGCACGGCCAGGCGGTAGACGAGCTCGAAGATGAGCCCGGCCAGCGCCACGGCCAGCGAGATGAACAGCAGGGACTCGTGCCCGTTGCTCAGCGGCGCGCGGCCCGAGGCGATCCAGCGCAGCGTGTAGGCGACGAGCATGCCGGCGAAGGCCAGCGCGAACAGGCCCACGCCCGCCGTGTAGAACGGGTTGCCGAAGCTCAGGCGCCGGTTCCGGTTGCGGAACAGGTTCCAGACGTACACCGCCATCAGCACGACGAACGACACCAGCAGCGGGACCATCATCCACGAGAACAGGTGGGCGCGGTTGTAGAACAGCTCGGCCTTCAGCCGCGTGTCCGATGGGATCACCGAGGCGCCGTACTGGTGCTGCAGCCCGTCGATGGCCGTCAGCGCCGCCATCAGCGTGGCGTTGTCGCCGGTCTGCACGCCGCGCACCAGGCCGTCGGCGGCCGACTGGAACTGCGCGCGCTGCGCCGCGTCCAGCCGCGGCAGCACCTGGCCGATCTCCTGCCAGGTGTGGTTGGGGTCGTTCGGAATCGGGAACAGCCGCAGCGACATGCCGCGGAAGGTCATGTACAGCATCTCGAAGCGCTCGTCGAAGCTGATGAGCTGGCGCTGCGTCTTCGAGCGCTCGCGGTCCGGCGTGCGGTGGGCCTGCTCGACCGCCTCGGTCAGGCGATAGCGCCCCTGCGCGTCGAACAGGCTGCCGGCCGAGACGTGCGTGACCGAGGCGTCCACGCCCAGCAGGTCCTTGACGCCCGGGTGCTTGACCTGGATGAGCGGCTGGTCCCACCAGAAGTTCGGGTTCAGCGCCCAGCTCAGGTACTGGTCCACCGGCTGCCGGCCCTGGTACTTGGTGCGCTTGGCGACCTTCATCACCATCTCGCGCGCCAGCGTGTCCAGCGGCTTCATGCGGCCGTTGTAGTCCTGGATGATCAGGCGCGAGGCCGCCTCGCGCGCCGGGTCCGACAGCGCCACGAAGCCGGTGCCCACCGGCCCGTGGTTGTGCCCGGTGTGGTCCTGCCCGTCGTTCGGGTCGTGCGCCTGCGCCCGCGCTCCCGCCGGACCGAGCAGCGCCAGGGCCGCCACCAGGCCCGCGCCCGCCAGCGCTGCGGCCTTGCCGCCGCCGCCGCCCGCCTCCGCCGTCGCCCGCCGCTTCTTCACCGGCCACAGCAGGTCCTTGAGGATGATCAGCAGGAAGCCCAGCGAGATCAGGAAGTAGCCGAAGTAGGTGGGCAGCTTGCCCGGGTCGTGGTTGACGCTCAGCACGGTGCCGCGGCGGTCGCGGTCGTAGGACGACTGGAAGTGCTTCGAGCCGCGGTGGTTCATCGGCTTGTTCATGTAGATGTGCACCTTCTTCCCGCTGACGCCCAGGCCGGGATCGTCCACCGACACGAAGCTCTCGTAGGTGGCCGGGTTGTCGCTGCCGGGGTAGGTCTTCAGCACGAAGTCGTCCAGCGTCACCGTGTACGGCAGCTTGACGATGCGCGGCCCGTACGTGAACTCGAACGTGCGTCCGCCCGCCTGCGCGGTGACCGGCCGGCCGTGCTCCACGCAGATGACGTTGGCGATCTCGGCGCCGCCGGCGTCGCGCAGCACGACGCGGGCCGCGGCCGGATCGTTGCCGCTGTCGCTGAGCGCCGGCGCCTTGACCACCGAGCCGAAGATGTTCGCCGGCACCAGGCTGAAGCCGTTCGCCTCGTTGCGGTAGAGCAGGTCCCTCGTCACGTCGAAAACCGTGCCGGCCGGGATCTCGGACTGCGCCTGCGTCTGCATGTCCGCCACCGTGAGCGGGAACGAGGCGCGGCCCTGCAGCCCCGTCGCGCCGCCGCGCGCGAACTCGACGCCGCGGTTGACCTGGTACACCATGTCCAGGTCCGCGAAGCTCTCCTGCCCGCCGCTGTGGCCCATGGAGAAGTCGGGGTGGAAGGCGAACAGGATCCGCTCGCCCTTGCGGCCGTCCGGCGCCGTGATCTCGACGCGGATCATCGGGTTGACCATGGGCCCCTCGGGATCCGAGCTGCCCCCGACCTGGAACTTCGTCTGGAACTCGGTGACGGTGAACCGATAGCCGCCGCAGGCGATCGGCGCGTTGCCTGTCGGCAGCACGGGCGCCGCGCAGGTCTCGCCGCCGATGCGCAGGCGCAGGTCGCCGTACCGCGAGGTGGCCATCTCGCCGCCGAAGGGCCCGTCCAGGAACCGCATCTCGGCCTGGCCGACCGTCGCGCGCTCGCCCTGCAGCAGCATCCCCTCGCTCATCCGGCCTTCCTCGAGCACGCCGTACTGCAGCGCGGCCGGGCCGCCCGGCCCCTCGCTCCACTTCTCGGTGAAGCGCGGCCAGTACTCGGTCACCGCCAGCGTGTACTGTTGCCCGCCCAGTTCCACCTTGCGATGGTGGTCGTTCGGGCCGGCCTTCCACAGCCGCAGCTTGATGTCGGCCGACTGTCCGTCGCTGCTGACGGTCACGTGCTTGTGGTTGGAGTAGAGGAAGTCCGAGCTGGAGCCCTCGCGGATGCTCATGATGCCCTCGTAGCCGAACCAGCGCGTGATGCCGGCGCTGACGAGGATCACCACGATGGAAATGTGCACGAGCATGAAGCCGTATTGGCGCGGCTTGTAGGGCCAGCGCTTGAAGAACAACAGCACGAGGCTGATGCAGAGCAGGGCCAGGACGGCCTCGAACCACCAGGCGTCGTAGATGACGTCGTACGCGCCCTCGCGGCCGACGGCGGACTCGATGAACGTCCCCCTCGCCGAGGCGAAGGCGACCACCGCCATCAGGAATGCGCTGAGCTTCAGCGAGGAAAGGAAGGCGACGACCGGGTTCTTGTAGAAGCCTTTCACAGTGACCATCCAAGGTTACGGGGAATCTGCGCGGGACCAGGCGCGGCGCCTCGCTGCAAACCCCTCCAGAGCCGAACGGTGCCGGCAAAATATAGGCGGCGGTCCGCGCGCGCGCCCGGAAATCCGAGCGCCGTCCGCGGCGATGCGCGTTTGGCGTTTCGTTCGCGGCCGGAGGTGCCGGTTCCGGTGCCGGGCAGGTCATGCCGACCGGCAGATTCCGAACTTCCGTTATCGCGCCGGCTTGTCCGGCAGCGGCCGATTCTGCCGGCCCGTCCGGGGCTCGCATGTGACACCGGCAATGTGACACATTGCACACGATATATCAATTTGAAAACATGCTTCAACGTAGAAATCAATATCATAAACACACCATATCGGGCCAAAAGGAAAATATCCTTTGACCTTTTCGTGAAGCGCGTGTTAGTCTCCCCCACAAGATCACACCACCGGAGGCACGGACCCGACCCGTAGCCGGACCGAAGCGGCAGCCCTGAGGCGCCGCACGGCGATGGGAAGGGAGCGGCCTCCAACGGGCGAGACGGACCTTGCCGGCATCATCGGACACGCTCCCCCTCCCAGGAGCCGCCATGGACCGCATCGTTCCCCGCCGCCGCGCAATCCTGCTGGCGCTGGCGATCCTGCTGAGCCTCGGCCTGGTGCCTGCCACACCCGGACAGGCCAAACGGCCCAACCTCAGCGACATGCCCGCCGGCGATCCCGGCGACGGCGTGCTGAGGCCGTACGAGAGCGACCCGCTGCCGCAAGACACCGAAGCGCAGGCCGCGACCTCGCCGACGACGACGCCCACGGCCGGACCGCAGTACCTGTTGGTGCCCATGCCCGGACCGGCCGGCCAGCCTTGGCCCCTGGTGTTCCGCCTGGTGCGGATCGAGCGGGCCGAGACGTTCCAGGCGTGGCGACCCTTCCCGACCGGCGGGAGGTGGCACCGTGCGCCCTGACCGCCTGCGTCGCGAGCGGGCCGAAGCCGAGGCCCACCCCACCGCCGGACGCGGCGCCCTGGCCGGGCAGCCCGCTCCCGCCACCGCGCTGGCCGCCGCGCGGCGGCTGTACCGGTACGGCCGCCATGAGGAAGCCCTGGCCGCGCTGGACCCCGCCCTGCAGGCGGACGCGCCCCCGGACGAGCGCCGGTCGGCGCTGCTGGTGCGCGGCTGGTGCCTGGTCGAGCTCAAGCGCCACGACGAGCTGCGGCACTGGCTCGAGCGCGCGCACCTGGACGGTTTCGCCGCGGACGAGCCCGCGCTGCGCGCGCTGGCGCTGAACGTCGCGCTGTTCGACGGCCGCCACGACGAGGTCGCGGTCGAGGCCGCGGCGTTGCTGGAAGCGGCCCCCGGTGCCGCCGACCCGCTGCACGCCGAGTTGCGCCTGCTGCTGGGCGCCGCCCTGCGCTGGCAGGGCCGGCTGCAGGAAGCCGTCGCTCACGTGGAGTTCGCCTGCTCGGCCTTCACCGTGCTGGACGAGCCCGTGCGCGGGGCGGTGGCCGCGAACTTCCTGGGTTGGACGTTCCTGTCGCAGGGCCGGCTCGACGAGTCGCGCCGCTGGTTCGAGAAGAGCCTGGCCATCAACAGCCAGCTCGGCTCGCGGCCGCGCCTGGCGCAGAACTACCAGAACCTGGCCATCGTCTGCTACAAGCAGGGCGACTACGAGCCCGCCGCCGAACTGCTGACCTCCGAGCTGGCGATCGTCGAGCGCCTGCCGGACATGCGCTGCCGAGCCCGCCTGGCCCTGGGCAACGTGCGCCGCCTGCGCGAGGAGTTCCCCGCCGCTCGCGTCGACCTCCTGGAGGCCTACGCGATCGCCAAGGAGCACGGGCTGGCCCGCGAGGAAGTCATCGCCCTGGAATTCCTGGGCGACACCAGCCGCGACGAGGGCCGTCCCGCCGAGGCGCGCGGCTACTACCGGCGCGCCATGGGCCTGGCCCGCCGCCTGGCCCCGCGCGGCGACCTGGTGATGGAATTGATGCGCCGCGAGGGCGAATGCCTGGACCTCGAGGGGCGCCACGCCGACGCGCTGCGGGTGCTCGACGAGGCGCTGGGTCTGGCCGTCGAGGTGGGCGACCGCTTCGAGACGGCCGTCATCCGCCGCTGCCTGGGCATCAACGCCGGGCACCTGGGCCGCCTGCCGGTGGCCCGGCGCGAGCTGGAGGCCGCCTCGGCCGAACTGCACGCGATGACGGCGCGGCACGAGGCGATGACCTGCGACTACCACCTGGCCCGCGTGCTGGCCCGCGCCGGCGATGCCGGCGGCGCGCACGGCGCCGGACCGGGAGCGCTGGAGGCGGCCTGGCGCAGCGCCCTGCGGGCGCAGCAGGCCGGCCAGGACCTGGGCGTGCCGGCGCTGGCCGGCGAGATCGCCGCCGTGGTGGCCGAGCTTTCGCGCGCCCGCCTGCGCGGCGACACCGAACAGCCGCTGTGGCGGGCGTTCTCGGCGCGGAAGGCCCCGGCCACGCGCGTGGTGGCGGTCTCCTCCGCGCTGCAGCAGGCCGTCCGCCGCTGCGACGGCTACGCCCGGCACACGGGCCCGGTGCTCCTGCTGGGCGAGGAGGGCTCCGGCCGCGCGGCGCTCGCCCGGCGGCTGCACGAGAACGGCCCGCGCGGCGCCGGACCCTTCCTGCGCGTGGACTGCGCCGGCGGCGACGCCGGCACGCTGGGCTGGGAACTCGAAGGCGCCGCCGGCGACGGGAGCGAAGGGCTGCTGGCCCGCGCCGCGGGCGGCACGCTGCTGCTGGCGGACATAGAGGAACTGCCGCCGGCCCTGCAGGCGGAGGTGCTGCGGCTGGTGCGCGACGGCTGCTGGCGCCGCCGGCAGGGCGGCGGCGAATTCGGCTGCGACGTCCGCCTGATGGCCACCGCCGGCGACGGCCTGGCCGGCCTGGCCGAGGCCGGCCGCTTCCGCCCCGACCTCTACTTCCGCCTGCGCCTGATGACGGTGCGCGTGGCGCCGCTGCGCGAGCGGCGCCAGGACATCCTGCCGCTGCTGGACCACTTCCTGACGCGGCTGGAGGGGTCGACGCTCACCGCGCGCTCGGTGTTCGACGTGCCCGCCCTGGCGCTGCTGGGCGAGCACGCGTGGCCGGGCAACGTGGCCGAGCTGGAGACCGTCGCCCAGCAGGCCTGGCTGTGCCGGCGGCAGGGGCTGCCGGTGGTGCTGCGCGCCGACGATCAGGACGGACGGCTGACGGTCGAGACGCCGTCGCCGGACGAGGCGCCCCGCGCCCCGCGCCTCAGCGGCGCCGCGCTGCAGTCGCTGATCGCCCGCACCGGCGGCAACAAGGCCCGGGCGGCGAGGCAGCTGGGCGTGTCGCGGATGACGCTGTACCGGTGGCTGCGCCAGGCGGATCCGACGGCGCAGTGAACGGAACGCCGACGCGCGACGCGCGCGGCGCCAGTCGGAAACGGACAGACAGAGGGGCCCGGCCTCCCGGCCGGGCCCCTTGCCGTCGGCGACGAGCCGGCGCGTTACCGGAACATCGCCTTGACCGCGCCGAAGCTCTGGTTCTCCGTCGCCACCGCGCAGTCGCTGACGAAGTCGAAGACGTAGTTGCCGCAGGCGTTGGTTCCCCAGCTGTCGACCGCCAGGTAGACGACCTGCAGGGCCGACGTCGGGTTGGTGTAGGCGATCGTCTCCTGCCCGCCGGCCAGCGTCGCGTCCGAGTATTCCAGGCAGCCGAAGGCGCCGCCCGGGGCCCGGCAGCTGTCCAGCAGCCACAGCACGCCGTCGCCGCCCGGGTAGGTGACCGTGGCCGAGAAGAAGCAGCCGGCCGGCACCTCGATCTCGTAGTAGTGCTCCAGGCCGTTGGCCGTGTAGTCGCCGCACGGCAGCAGCGAGATGGTGTTGGCGCCGTCGCACGTGTTGCGCTCGAAGTGCGTGCCGGTGCCCTGGTAGACGGCGGCGCAGAAGTCCACCGGGTCGGGCGGCGGCGGCGGGCTGTAGGTGCCGATGCGCACGGCGTCGAAGTAGTGGTCGGCGCCGTTCTGGCCGGCGTAGCGGAACGTGAACACGGGCGTGGTGCCCTCCCAGTCCGCCAGGTCGACCGCGACGTATTCCCACAGCCAGGAGGTGCCGGCGTTCTGCGCGGCGAAGCTGTAGACCTCGACGCCGTCGACCTCGACCGTGAAGTCGGCGTTGGCCGACCAGTACACGCTGCCCTGCGTCGCGAAATAGAGGTCTTCGCCCGCGCCGACCGGCCAGGAGAACGACAGGCGCTCGTCCTGGATCCCGGCGTCCTGCCAGGCCACGCGCGCGGCCGCCTGCCCGGAGTAGGGCGCCTGCGTGTCGCGCAGCCAGGTGTGCGCAGCATCGGTCGCGGCCAGCGTCCAGCCCGCGGGCGGGAACGCGCCCTCGAAGCCTTCGAGCGTGGCCGACTTCGCCGAGGTCCAGGGCTGCTGCCCGCCCGGGGCCTCCCGCGGCGGCAGTTTTCCGGCCTGCGCGGCCGAAGCGCCCAGCACCACGATCGCCAGCAGCGTGAACAGTGTCCTCATCGCGCGCCTCCAGCCCCCGGTCGCCCTCGCGGGCGGAATGAGACAACCGGCCGCGCGGGGGCTGCGGCCGGTCAGGCGTCATGCCACGGACTTCAGGGAGATTCCATCTCGTGCCGTTAATGTTACGGCAGCGGGGGGCTTCGGCGCAAGTGAACTTGTGGTCTCGTCAGAAATTGCGGTCTGGTGATGTATTATCGCGGGGTGTGGTCGTGCCCGGCGGCCCCGCGCGGCGCCGAATCGGGCGCGGTGGGGCGCGCCGCGGGTTCTCCGGAGGGTTCGGCACCGGGTTGGTCCGGTCCCGGCTCGACGGGCTGCTGCGGCACCAGGTCGCCGAACGGCCGGAAGCCCCCGGTCGCGCCGGACTGGGCGGCGGGCCGCAGCGGGTGCTCGCGCAGCACCGTGATGGTGATCCGGCGGTTGGCCGGCGCCAGGGGGCTCGACGGCGCGGCCAGGCGGCCGTCGCCGTAGCCGACGACGCTCTCGAAGCGCTCGCGCCCGAGGCCGCCCGCCTCCAGGCGCCGGCGCGCGGCGTTGGCGCGGTCGCTCGACAGCTCCCAGTTGGTGTACAGGACGCCGGGCGGGTAAGGCCGCGCGTCGGTGTAGCCCTCCACGCGCACCCGGTTGTTCAGGCCGCGCAGGCTGGCCGCGACGGCGTCGAGCAGCTTCTCGAACACGGGGTTCATCTTCGCGCTGCCGACGGCGAACAGTTCCTGCCGGGCGTCGTCGGTGATGTCGATCACCAGGCCGTCGTCGCCCAGCGTGATGCTGACTTGATCCTTCAGCTCGCCGAGGCTGACCTGTCCGCCCTCACCCTCGCCCTCGCCCGCGCCTTCCCCGGCGCCCTCGCCCTCGCCCTGGCCCTCGGCGCCCTCGAGCGCCTCGTTGAGCGCCTCCTGCAGCTCCTGCGCGGCCATCTCCAGCGCCGTCGTCTCGGCGACGATCGCGTTGTGAACGGGATTGGCCATGAAGCCGGGCCCGCCGGTGAAGCTGCCGGTCACCGCGTTGCCGCCGTCCTTGAACGGGCCCTCCGAGCGGAAGTACTGCGCGATGGCCTTCTTCTGCTCCGGCGAGGAGGCGGCCAGGATCCACATCAGCATGAAGAACGCCATCATGGCGGTGGTGAAGTCGGCGTACGCGACCTTCCAGGCGCCGCCGTGGTGGCCGCCCCCGTGACCGCCGTGCCCGTGGTGGGCGCGGCGCCTGCCGCCCTTCTTCTCGCCCGACATCGGTGCGCGTTCCCCCGTGCGTCAGCCGGCGCTAGACGCGCGACTTGATGGAGTTGACGGCCTCGGCCACTTCCACGGAGGTGGGCCGGTCGGCGGTGTAGATGACGCGCCGGACCTGCTCGATCGCCGTGCGCGGCGAGGCGCCCTGCGCCGAGCTGATCAGGCCGACCATCATGCACTGCATGTACTTGTTCTCGTCGCGGCCGATCGCCTCGACGGCGCCGGCCAGCGGCTGGCAGAAGCCGTAGGACAACAGGATGCCCAGGAACGTGCCGACCAGCGCGGCCGCGACGTGGTGGCCCAGCACCTCGGGCGGGCCGTCCAGGTGCGACATCGTCACGATGATGCCCATGACCGCGGCCACGATGCCCAGGGCCGGCATCGCGTCGCCGACCTTCGAGAGGGCCGCCGGCGGCTGCGCGCTCTCCTCCTGCTGCGTCGCCATGTCGGACATCATGATGTGCTCGGCGTCGCTGGCGTCGGTGCCGTCGATCAGCAGCTTGAGCGAGTCGCAGAAGAAGGTGACGGCCTTCTTGTTGCCCAGGAACTTCGGGTAGTTCTGGAAGGTGGCGCTGGCCAGCGGGTCGGCCACGTCCTCCTCCAGCGCCAGCAGGCCGTTCTTGCGCATCTTCGAGAAGACCTCGAACTGCATGGTCAACAGCTCGATGTAGGTGGCCCGCGTGTAGGGCGAGCCCTTGAAGATGACGGGCATCGCGGCGCCCAGGGCCTTGAGCACCTTGATCGGCGTGCTGATCAGCACGATGCCCAGCGCCGCGCCGCAGATCGTGACCAGCTCGGCCGGCTGGTACAGCGTGCCGAACGGCCCCTTGGCCATGGCGAAGCCGCCGAGCACCGAACCGATGACGACGAGGAGGCCGATGAGCGCCAGCATTGCGGGGTCGATCCTTCCGGGGCAGTCGCCGCTCCGCGGCCGGTCCGGCGCACCTCGCGCCGGATCCCGCCCCGCCGGTTTGATCGGCCGGCGCCGGTCCGGCTTGAGCGGAGAAAGCCCGCGCCGGGTCCGGATCCCTTTTGCAGATCAGGAGTTGCAGGATGGTGAGACGGATCCGGCCGGCCGCCGGCCGGGAGGGGACGGAGCGGGCGGCGCCCGGAATGGCCCGGCCGGCCCGGGTCCCGCGACGGGGACCCCGGGCCGGCCGTTGGAGGCGGCTGCTGACTAGCCCGCAGTCCCGGCCCGGCCGGCCACCAGGGCCTCGATCCGGGCGGCCAGGTCCGGCTGGGCGGCGGCCAGCGCCTTGCCATCGCGGCGCACCAGCCGCGAGCGGTCGCGGCCGATCGTCAGCTTCACCCCCTCGCGCAGCAGCACGAACAGGAGCAGCAGGCAGGCGTCGGCCTCGTCAGAACCCGCGTCGACCAGCGCGCGCACGGCGTCGATGAGGTCGGCCGGCACGCCGCAGCCCGCGAGACCGTCCAGGGCACCGTGGCTGCGGCTCAGGTGCATCACTCTCGACTTGGGCGCGATGAACTTCATCGACATCATGCATTCGACATCTCCCGTCGACGGGGCCAGGCACCGGTCCTCGCGGATGCTCCCCAGCCCCCCCCACCCCGCCGCCGGCATCTGCGGCACCTTGCGCAGCGCCGGCTGGCCGTCGGTCTTCTCGTTGTCGTCGCGCAGGGCCACCATCAGGCACGAGGTCCACGGGCTCAACAGCTGGCAGCGCACCGCCAGGTCCACCAGCGCGGGATCGGGCCGGTCGCCGGCCGCGCCCCGCTCGTCGACCGCCGCGCGCAGCTCGGCCGCCCCGAGCAGGCGCTCGAGCAGGCTGGCCTGCGGCGCCGCGCCGGCGGCGCCCTCCAGACGGCGCACCGGCGCCGTGACTTTGACGGAGGTGCCGTCGTCCAGCCCGCAGCGCACCGTCACGTCGCCCGCCGCCTCGCCGCGCAGGCGCGCCAGCAGGTGCACGGTGTCGCCGGCGAAGAGACCGCCTTCGCGGTCGCGGCGCTCGGCCAGCACGGCGCCCGGCCACTGCACGGACAGGGACGCCACGCGCGGCTGGAACAGGCGCTGGAAGTGGTCCGCCGCGACCGCAGCTTCGAGGACGACGCCG